>NZ_AKZI01000041.1 GCF_000293785.1 Rhodovulum sp. PH10
CCACCTCGCTCCGCCCCGCCGCCCCGTCCCCGATTGCTCCGAAACGCTGCCGCCCCTCACCCCGCCCCTCTCCCCGCATACGGGGAGAGGGAGAGCCGGCGCCGTGCCGGCCCGCAAGTCTCCGCGTCGTTCGCCTCCGTGTCACTTCACCAGCGGGCAGCCGCCTTCGGACATCGGGCGGAACGCCTCGTCGGCCGGAATGGTGGTGACGATGTTGTAATAGTCCCACGGGCCCTTGCTGTCGGCGGGCTTCTTCACCTCGACCAAGAGCAGCGGGTGGATGTGGCGGCCGTCCTTGCGGATCTCGCCCTTGCCGAACAGCTTGTCGTCGGTCGGCATGGACTTCATCTTCTCCACCACCTTCACGCCGTCACCGTCGCTGCCGAGCGCGAACACCGCCTTGAGATAGTGGGTGACGGCGGAGTAGACGCCGGCCTGCACCATGCTCGGATGGTTGCCCTTGTTGGCCGCGGCGAAGTCCTTGGCGAAGGCACGGTTGGCGTCGCTCGTGTCCCAGTACCAGGCGGTCGTGAAGTTCAGGCCCTGCGCCGTCTTCAGCCCGAGCGCGTGCACGTCGGTGATGAACACCAGAAGGCCGGCGAGCTTTTGGCCGCCCTGCACGATGCCGAACTCGGAGGCCTGCTTGATCGCGTTGCTGGTGTCGGCGCCGGCATTGGCCAGCCCGATCACCTGCGCGCCGGACGCCTGCGCCTGCAGGAGGAACGAGGAGAAGTCCTGCGCCGGGAACGGATGACGGACGCTGCCCAAGACCTCGCCGCCCATCTCCTTCACCACCGCCGCGGTGTCACGCTCGAGCGCGTGGCCAAAGGCGTAGTCGGCGGTGAGGAAGAACCACGTCTTGCCGCCCTGCTTGACGATCGCGGCACCGGTGCCGTGCGCGAGCGCCCAGGTGTCGTAGGTCCAGTGCACGAAATTCGGCGAGCACGCGGTGCCGGTCAACTCCGAGGCGCCGGCGCCGGAGTTGAGAAACACCTTGTTCTTCTCGCGGGTGATCTGGCTCACGGCGAGCGCCACCGACGACGTCGGTGTATCGACGATCACGTCGACCTGCTCGGTGTCGTACCAGCGCCGTGCGATGCCGGCGCCGATGTCGGCCTTGTTCTGATGGTCGCCGAAGATCACCTCGATCTTCGCGTCGCATTTGTTCGCCTTGCAGTAGTCCTCGACCGCCTTTTTCGCGGCCCACACCGAGCCTTGCCCGGAGAGATCGGAATAGGTGCCCGACTGGTCGTTCAGCACGCCGATCTTGATCACCCCGTCGGTGAACTCCGCATGCGCCGGCAGCGCCGTCGCGGCGCCCATGAGAACGGCGGCGAGGCCGCCCAGAATGCCCTTGTTCATCTGCTTCCTCCGAGTGTCGTTGTCGTGTCGTCGGATCGACGAAAGGCGAGCGGCCGTGGCCGATCGCCGGTCAGACGCCGAGATACGCTTCGAGCTTCTCGCGGCTCTTTTCGATCTCGGTGTTCTCGAGCATGTCGACCACCCGGCCGTGCTCGACCACGTAGTGGCGGTCGGCGACCGTGGCGGCGAAATGAAAATTCTGCTCGACCAGCACGATGGTGAAGCCACTTTCGCGCAACGCCCGGATCGTGCTGCCGATCTGCTGAACGATCACCGGGGCGATGCCCTCGGTCGGCTCGTCGAGCAGAAGAAGGTCGGCGCCGGTGCGTAAAATCCGGGCGATCGCCAGCATCTGCTGCTCGCCGCCCGACAGTTTTGTTCCTTGGCTGCCGGATCGCTCCCTCAGGTTCGGAAACAATTCGTAGATCTGGTCGAGCTCGAGCCCACCGTTCTTCACGCGCGGCGGCAGGAGCAGATTCTCGCGCACCGAGAGGCTGGCAAAGATGCCGCGCTCCTCCGGGCAGATGGCGATGCCGGCGCGCGCGATCTGGTTCGATTTCAGGCCGATCAGCTCGCGTCCGCGATAGCGCACAGATCCGCGGCGGTTCGCCAGCATGCCCATCACCGCGCGCATGGTGGTGGTCTTGCCGGCGCCGTTGCGGCCGAGCAGCGTCACCACCTCGCCGGCGCGCACATCGAAGCTCATGCCGTGCAGCACGTGGCTCTCGCCGTACCAGGCGTTCAAATCCTCCACGGCGAGCAGCGCCTCAGCCATGGCCGGCCTCCGCCGCGGCGGGCGCCGCCGCGCTGCCGGCGCCGGTGCCCATATAGGCCTCGATCACCGCCCGATCGGACGAGACCTCGGCATAGGTCCCCTCGGCGAGAATCTCGCCGCGGGCGAGCACCGTGATGCGATCGGAGAGATCGGCGACGACCGACAGATTGTGCTCCACCATCAGCACCGTGCGGTTCTTTGCGACGCGCCTGATCAAGGCCGAGATGCGCGCGATGTCCTCGCGGCCCATGCCGGCCATCGGCTCGTCGAGCAGCAGCATTTTCGGCTCGAGCGCGAGCGTCGTCGCGATCTCCAGCGCGCGCTTGCGGCCATAGGGCAACTCGCCGGCGGTCAGCCGGGCATATTGCGCGACGCCGACCTGCTCCAACAGATCCATCGCCTCGCCGTCGAGCACCGCGACCGAGCTTTCCGCGCGCCAGAAGTGATAGGAGGTGCCGAGCTTTCGCTGCAGCGCCACCCGCACGTTCTCGAGCACGGTGAGATGCGGGAAGACGGCCGAAATCTGGAACGAGCGCACCAGCCCCATGCGGGCGACCTGATGCGGCCGGGCGGCGGTGATGTCGTGACCTTCGTAAAAGATGCGGCCGGAGGTCGGCGGCAACACCTTGGTGATCAGGTTGAAGCAGGTGGTCTTGCCGGCGCCGTTCGGGCCGATCAGCGCGTGGATGGTGCCGCGCGCGACGGTGAGGTCGACATTGTTGACCGCGCGAAAGCCGCGAAAATCCTTGGTCAAGCCCTTGGTCTCGACGACGGCCTCGCTCATCGGGCGCCTCCCGGCCACCCGACGTCACGCTGCCTCACCTCGAGACATGGCTGTAGCGCTCGGTGAGATCGCACCGCCGCAACTCCTCCCGGACGATCGAACGGTCACCGGGCCGGTGCCGCTCGTTTTGTTGTCGTTGCTCGTGTCGTGGTCGCCGCTCGGGCGTCACCCCGGCGACGACGCGGTGCGGACTCGCTCGTTCCGCACTGCATCGCGTACGTACTTTACCAAAGGGCGAGACCGCGGGAAGCCGTCATTTTGTCGAATACGATTTTGGGTCGCGCGTTCGCGCGACCGAATGCACACGTCGCGTCGCATGCAGGCGTCCGTCGTGCGCGGGCTCCGACCCGCGCATCCACCAAATCGAGAAACATCTTCTTGTTCGGCTTGATGGATCGCCGGGTCACGGCCTGCGGCCGGCCCGGCGATGACGGCGGAGTTCCCAGCGACCTTCCGCCGGCGCCTCCGCGGGGACCAGCGGAGAATGTCTCCGCCTCACGATGCCCGCAGATGGCGGATCGGCTTGCCCGGCGCGACCGTCTGCGCGGCGGCGACGATCGCCTGGGCGTCGATCCCGTAGTGGCGATAAAGGTCCGGCAGCGCGCCGGTCTGGCCGAAATGCTCGACGCCGAGCGAGCGGGTGCGATGGCCCATCACCGCCCCGAGCCAGGCGAGCGAGGCCGGGTGGCCGTCCAGCACGGTCACCAGCGCGCAGTGCGGCGGCACCTCGCCCAGAAGCCGCTCGACATGCGAGCGGGCGTGACCGAGGCCGTGCTCGCGGGCACGGCTCGCCGCCGTCCAGCCGGCATTCAGCCGGTCGGCGGAGGTGACCGCCAAGAGCCCGACATCGCGGCGGTCCTCGGCCATCAGCCCGACCGCCTGGATCGCCTCGGGGGCGATCGCGCCGGTATAGGCCACCACCACCTGGCAGTTCGGGCCGGGCTTTCGCATCCAATAGGCGCCGTCGATGATGCTCTGGCGCAGATCGTCGGTCATCTCGCGCAGCGGCTGCTCGATCGGTCGGGTGGAGAGGCGGAGATAGACCGAGCCGCCGGTCTCGTCGCGCAGCCAGGTGCGTTCCGAGGGCACCCCCTCGCCGTTGCGCTGGAGATAGTCGAAGGCGAAGGCGAGCACCACCGCGACCTCGTCGACGAAGGCCGGCTCGAAGGCGGCGAGCCCGTCCTGGGCCAGGCCGATCAAGGGCGTGGCGATCGACTGGTGGGCGCCGCCCTCGGGCGCCAGCGTGATGCCGGACGGCGTGCCGACCAGGACGAAACGGGCGTCCTGGTAGCAGGCATAGTTCAAGGCATCGAGGCCGCGCTCGATGAAGGGATCGTACAGCGTGCCGATCGGGAACAGCCGTTCGCCATGGATCGCGTGCGACAGGCCGAGCGCCGACATGAGGATGAACAAGTTCATCTCGGCGATGCCGAGCTCGATGTGCTGGCCCTTTGGCGAGAACTCCCAGGTCAGCGTCGAGGGGATGCGCTCCTTCTTGAAGGTGTCGACCATCGGCTGGCGGGCGAACAGGCCGCGGCGGTTCACCCAGGCGCCGAGATTGGTCGACATCGTGACGTCCGGCGAGGCGGTCACCACCCGTGCGGCGAAGGCGGACGTCTCGTCGCGGCCGATCTCGTTGAGGATCGCACCGAACCCCGCCTGCGTCGACATGGTGCGGGCGATCTCGATCGGCAGGGTCGCCGGCACCGCGACATGGGCGGCCTCGTGGCGGCGGGCGCCCTTCGCCGCGAACGGCACCTTTTCGAGAAACGTCCTCAGCTCCCCCTCGGGCAGCCGCAAGCCCTCGAAAAGATTCCATTCGTGGCCGGGGCGGATGTCCATCGCCTGCCGCAGCGTCTCCATCTGGGCGGTGGTCATCAGGCCGGCGTGGTTGTCCTTGTGGCCGGCGAACGGCAGGCCGTGGCCCTTCACGGTGTAGGTGATGAAGCAGGTCGGCCGGTCGTGATCGACCTTGCCGAACGCCTCGAGCAGGGTCGGCAGGTCGTGGCCGGCGAGGTTGGTCATCAGGCGGGCGAGATCGTCATCCGAAAGGGAGTCGATCAGCGCGGTCGGGCCGCTTCCACCGAGATCCTCGGCGAGCCGCTTGCGCCACGCCGCGCCGCCCTGAAAGGTGAGCGCCGAATAGAGCTGGTTCGGGCAGGTGTCGATCCAGCTGCGCAGCGCCGCCCCGCCCGGCTGGGCGAAAGCGTGCTCGAGCAGCACGCCGTATTTGAGGATCACCACGTCCCAGCCGAAGGCGCGAAACAGCTGCTCGTAGCGCTCCCAAAGACCCTCGCGGATCACCGCATCGAGGCTCTGGCGGTTGTAGTCGATGATCCACCAGCAGTTTCGAAGGCCCTGCTTCCAGCCCTCGAGCAGCGACTCGAAGATGTTGCCCTCGTCCATCTCGGCGTCGCCGACCAGTGCGACCATCCGGCCGGCCGGCTCGTCCGCGCGGCCCCAGCCGTGGCTGCGGACATAATCCTGCACCAGCGAGGCGAACAGCGTCTGCGCCACGCCGAGCCCGACCGAGCCGGTGGAGAAGTCGACGTCGTCGGTGTCCTTGGTGCGCGAGGGATAGCTCTGCGCGCCCTTGTAGCCGCGGAACGCCTGCATTTTTTCGCGAGACTGGCGGCCGAGCAGGTACTGAATGGCGTGAAAGATCGGGCTCGCATGCGGCTTCACCGCCACCCGGTCCTGCGGCCGCAGCACGTGGAAATAGAGCGCCGTCATGATGGTCGACAGCGAGGCCGAGGAGGCCTGATGGCCGCCGACCTTGAGCCCGTCGACATTGTCGCGGACGTGGTTGGCGTCGTGGATCATCCAGGCCGCGAGCCAGAGCACTTTGCGCTCGAGCTCGGAGAGAAGGTCGAGAGTGTCTTGGGTCATGGTCGCGATCCCCGCGAGGCCGGCCTCCGGTCGGCCGTCCGTCCGCTCGCGGGGATCATGCGCCGGGCGGCGCGCCGGCGGAAGGGCGAAGGCGGAGAGCTGCGGAGGTCGCGCGAAAAACCGGCGTCAGCCGGCCTGCTCGCGGGCGGCGAGCAGCGCGACCACCAGATAGGCGACGATCAGCACGCACAGGCCGGCGACCAGCAGCGGCCGGAACCCGTAGACCAGCGGAAAGAAGATCTGCACCGCGATCATCGTGCCGGACGCGGTGAGCCAAACGAGCGCCCCCCACGGCGCGGCGAGCCACAGCCCGACCGCGGCGACGAGATCGATCACCGCGAAAAAGACGGTCGCGGTCTGCCATGGCAGCGGCTGGGCGCCGAACGTGTCGCCGGGCGCGGCGCCGAAGCCGCACACCTGCGCCCAGTGCCAAAGGCCCTTCAGCATCGCGAGGCCGGCGACCACCCGCACGAACACCACGAGCCGCCACGTCCAGTGCGCCCGGTCCGAGCGCACGTCGTCGACCTGGACGGGGGCGAGCTCGCCGCTCGCGCCGTTCACCGACACCTCGTTCATCCGCGTCTGCCTTCCCTCGCCCGTTTCGTTCGCGCCGTTCGGCGCGGCGCCCGGCCCGCTTTCCGGCCCGCTTTCACCGGGCGTGCCGGCGGTCCCCCTGCGACGAGAAAACAGTGTCAAGTGCATGGAACACCGCGCCGGAAAGGTCTAGAACCCCGCCAAACGGCAGAACCCTTACGGAGAAGAGCCATGGCCATCAAGTACGGGCGCCCGGTCGAGTCCAAGGTGCGCGTCGTATCCGCCGACGAGCGGGCCGACCGCTCGGTCGGTCTCGACCTCGTCCACCGTCCGCGCCGCAACCGCAAGACCGACTGGTCGCGCCGCATGGTGCGGGAAAACACCCTCTCCACCAACGACTTGATCTGGCCGCTCTTCCTCGTCGACGGCGACGACGTGCGCACGCCGGTGCCGTCGATGCCGGGTGTGCACCGCATCTCGGTCGACCAGGCGGTGCGCGATGCGGTGAAGGCCGCCGAGCTCGACATCCCCTGCCTCGCCTTGTTCCCCTACACCGACCCGGCGCTGCGCGACGAGACCGGCACCGAGGCGCTCAACCCCGACAACCTGGTGTGCCGCACCGTCCGCGCCATCAAGAAGGAGGTGCCGAACATCGGCCTCCTGTGCGACGTCGCGCTCGATCCCTACACCAGCCACGGCCACGACGGCCTGATCCGCGACGGCGTGATCCTCAACGACGAGACGGTCGACCTCCTGGTGAAGCAGTCGCTGCTCCAGGTCGAAGCCGGCTGCGACATCATCGCCCCCTCCGACATGATGGACGGCCGGATCGGCGCGATCCGCGAGGCGCTCGACGACGACGGCCACACCGACATCCAGATCATGGCCTACGCGGCGAAATTCGCCTCGGTGTTCTACGGCCCGTTCCGCGACGCGGTGGGCTCCTCGACCACCCTGATCGGCGACAAGCGCACCTACCAGATGGACTACTGCAATACCGACGAGACCCTGCACGAGGTGGCGCTCGACCTCGAGGAGGGCGCCGACATGGTGATGGTCAAGCCCGGCATGCCGTATCTCGACATCATTTGGCGGTTGAAAGACACCTTTGCGCGGCCGACCTTCGCCTACCAAGTGTCCGGAGAGTATGCCATGATCATGGCTGCCGCCGGGCACGGGTGGCTCGACGGCGAAAAGGCGATGGTGGAAAGCCTGCTCGCCTTCAAGCGGGCGGGTGCGGACGGGGTCCTCACCTATTTCGCCCCGCGGGTGGCCGAGAAGCTGAAGCACGGCCGGATCGTCTGACCCGGGATCGTCTCCCGGATACGCGACCCCGAAGCGCTTCACCGGACCGGAACCCGCGAGCGAAAACGGCTCGAGGTGGTCCACGGCGTCAGTGGGGGCGTATCAGGGGGGCGTACCATGCAAAAGCATGGAGTCGATGGGCGACGGTTCGGAACCGGCCCCCGCAAGCGATTTCTGGCGGCCGCACGCGGCCGCCGCATCCTCCGCGACGGCGGCCGCGCGACCGGCTCCTCTTGGTCCAACGCGGGCTGGTCCGGGTCTTCCTGGTCCGGCGCGGGTTGGCCCGGCGAGCGGACACGCACCGCCACGACGGCCGGCCGTGCCGCCGGAGCGTCGGGCCGCGCCGGCTCTGCGGCCGACGAGCGGCCGATCGCCCCGCCCGGCCGGCTCGGGCGCGTGCTGGTGAACGGCCTCGCCTGCGGCGTCGCGCTGATGGGCATCTGGGTCGCCCTCGCCAACACCGTGCTGCGCGACCCGGCCGATTTTTCTCGCCCCGGCCTCGGCAGCGTGACGATCGTCGGCGGCCCCTCCGCCGGCATGCCGATCCGGCTCTCGGGCAGCCCGCCGGCCGAGCTCGATTTCGGCCTTCCCCCCAAACCCGTCGCGACGGTGGCGATCGCCGCCCCCTCGCCGGTGCCGGACGACGCGAGCCACGACGGCCTCGCCCTCGCCTCGGCTGGCGGCCTTCCGGCCGCAGCCTCCGCACTGCGGGTCGGCGCCGGGCCCGAGGCGGTGGGCGCGGCGCTGCCCGGCTTACCGGCCTTCCCGGGCGTCACCGACATCCCCGACACCACCGGCGCCGACACGACCGGAGCCCTCGCGCCACCCGCGGACGGAGCCGCCGTGCCGCTGCCGCCGACCCGTCCGGAGATCGCCCGGCTCACCCCGCCCGCCGTCGACCCGCCCCTCCTCGGCCCGGTGCCGATGCCGCGCGCGAGGCCCTATGCGATCGCCGCCCGGCCGGCCGCGCCGTTCGCGCCGTTCGCCTCGCCGGCGGATCCGCGCACCCTCACCGGCACCGAGATCGACCGCAACCGGCCGTATTGAGTTGGCGCGGGCTCGCCCGCTGCTCGCGTGGCGTCGAACGCCACTGAGTTTTCCGAAGCGGTTCCCCACCCGCTCGTCCCCGCGAAAGCGGGGACCCAGACTTTCTCCCGAGCTGTTGCCGCAAGATTTCTGGGTTCCCGCTTTCGCGGGAACGAGCGGAGGATGGGGTTTTCTCGCGAAGGACGGGCTTTCATGCGGACGAAGGACGGGATCCGCCCCCTCCGCATCCGCCCCCTCCGCATCCGCTCCGACCCCGCGTCTCACCCGTAGGCCTTGGTGGCCTCGATCCGCATCGGCCGGAACCCGCGGGCGGCGAGCGCCTCGACGATCTCCTGGCCGTGCGCGCGGTCGCGCGCCTCGATCGTCACGTCGACGGTCGCCCCCTTGGCCGGCACGTCGAGAAACAGCCGGTGGTGCTCGACCTCGAGGATGTTCGCGCCCTGCGCCCCGAGCACGGTGGCGATCGAGCCGAGCACGCCCGGCCGGTCGGGGATGGTGAGCCGGATCGACACGATGCGCGACTCGCGCTCGAGCTCCCGCACCACGATGGAGGCGAGGATCCGCGGGTCGATATTGCCCCCGCACAAAATCAGCCCGACCTTCTTGCCGCGGAATTTCTCCGGCTTTGCCAGCATCGCCGCGAGCCCGGCGGCGCCCGCGCCTTCGGCCATCGTCTTCTGCAGCGTGAGATGCGCGTTGACCGCCCGCTCGAGGTCGCCCTCGTCGACCAGCAAAATCTCCGGCACCGAGGCTTCGATGATCGGCCGGGTCAGTGCGCCGACGTTCTTCACCGCAATTCCCTCGGCGAGCGTCGGCCCGCCGATCGGCCGGGTCTCGCCGGTGATCGCGTTGCGCATCGAGGGATAGAGCGCCGCCTCGACCCCGAGAATCTCGATGTCGGGCTTCACGCCGCGGGCGGCCACCGCATTGCCGGCGATCAGCCCGCCGCCGCCGATCGGGACGACCAGGATATCGAGGTCCGGCACCGCCTCCAGCATCTCGAGCGCGACGGTGCCCTGCCCGGCGATCACGTGCGGATCGTCGTAGGGGTGCACGAACGACAGCGTCTCCGCCGCGGCGATCGCTTCCGCCCGCGCCTGCGCCTCGGTGAGCGTGTCGCCCTCCAGAACCACCCGGGCGCCGAACGCCTTGGTCGAGGCGACCTTCACATAAGGCGTGGTCGCCGGCATCACGATGGTGGCCGGCACGCCGAGCCGCTGGGCGTGGTGGGCGACCGCCTGGGCGTGATTGCCGGCCGACATCGCGATCACCCCGCGGCGGCGCGCGTCCCGGTCGAGCGCGACCAGCTTCACATAGGCGCCGCGGTCCTTGAACGAGCCGGTGACCTGCAGGTTTTCGTACTTCACGAACACCTCCGCCCCGGTGAGCGCCGACAGGCGCGGCGCCGGCAACGTCGGGGTGGCAAGGATTTGGCCGGCGAGGATTTCTCGGGCGGCTTCGACGTCGGCGAGGGAAACGGTCACGGCAAGCTCCGGTGAAGGGGCGCGCGAGGGCGCGGGCGCCGGCGGCCGGCAGGGGCGCGGCGGCGTATACGTGCGGCGGCGGGGCGGCGGAGGATGCGCCGAGATGTCCCCTTGCGGGCGGCGCCGGAGACGGCCATGTGCGGACGAGGGGCGAATTCGACCCGCATTGCATCGACGAGGCGCACGATGGCGAACGCAGGCTTCGGCCGGCCGAACGAGCCGTATTCCGACCGCCCGGCCGAGCTCGGTCCCGAGCTGCAGCCGGAGCTGTTCGAGGGCGTCGTCTCGCGCCGCGTGCTGGCCTTCCTGGTCGATCTGGTGGTGCTGGCGGTTCCGGTGATCGTCGGCTCGATCCTCGTCTTCCTGTTCGGCATCGTCACGCTCGGCCTCGGCCTGATGCTGTTCTGGCTGTTCACGCCGGCGGTGATCGTGTGGGCCTTGGTCTACTACGGAAGCACCCTCGGCGGCCCCTACTCGGCCACCATCGGGATGCGGGCGGTCGACCTCGAGATGCGCACCGTCCACGGCGAGGCCTGCTCCACCCTGCAGGGCGCGACGCATCCGGTGCTGTTCTGGCTGTCGATCTCGGCCGTCACGCCGCTCGTGCTGCTGGTGTGCTTTTTCAATCGGCGCAAGCGGCTTCTCCATGATATCGTGCTCGGCACGATCGTGATCAACACCGAGCGGCGTGCCCGGCGCGTGCTGGGGATCGATCCCACCTTTTGAGCGGAAATGGCTTCTCTCGGCAGCGGACGGCGCAGCGAGGACCAGACGACGGGCTCTTGCCCGGGCGGGCCGGGGCGGAGGACGCGTTCGTGACCCGCCACTCCCGCGACACCCCGCAATTCTATCTCACCGCCCCCTCGCCCTGCCCCTATCTGCCGGGCCGCGAGGAGCGGAAGGTCTTCACCCACCTGGTCGGCGAGCGCGCCGCCGACCTCAACAACCTGCTCACCCACGGCGGCTTCCGCCGCAGCCAGTCGATCGCCTACCGCCCGGCCTGCGAGGGCTGCCGCGGCTGCGTCTCGGTGCGGGTGGTGGTCGACGAGTTCTCCCCGGGCCGCAATCTGCGCCGGGTGCTCGAGCGCAACGCCGACCTTTACGGCGAGATGCGGGTGGCGGTGCCGACCTCCGAGCAGTACGGCGTCTTCCGCGCCTATCTCGACGCCCGCCACCACGACGGCGGCATGGCCGACATGACCGTGCTCGACTATGCGATGATGGTGGAGGACAGCCACGTCGACACCCGGCTCGTCGAGTACCGCCGGCGCACGCCCGAAAACCCCAACGGCGGGCGTGGCGACCTCGTCGCGGTCGGGCTCACCGACGTGCTCAAGGACGGGCTGTCGATGGTCTACTCGTTCTTCGAGCCGGCCGAGGCGCACCGCTCGCTCGGCACCTTGATGATCCTCGACCACATCGCCCGCGCCCGCGCCATGGGCCTCGCCTACGTCTATCTCGGCTACTGGGTCGCGGGCTCGCGCAAGATGGACTACAAGGCCCGCTTCCTTCCCCAAGAACGCCTCGGCCCGGAGGGCTGGGAGCGCGTGATGCGGTGAATCACCTCCGAAAAGAGCCTTTGGATGCCGACTTTCGACCGTCTCCCCGACTCGTTGCGAGGATACTGCATTTACACAGGAAAAACTTGGCCAGAATCCGCACTTTCCCGTGAGCATATAATTCCTCGCTCGCTCGGCGGAACACACAGCCCTACCATTTGGGTAAACCGAAAAACGAACAATGTTTTTGGATCGAAGATCGATGCTAAGATTACGAACGATCCGCTGATTTCTTTCGGCTGCCGCGACGCAGATGCAAGAGGTTACAGCAAAAAAGCTCGCATTCCGGAGTGGCGAGGTGCTGTACGTTGGGGCTCTGGACAGCCTGTTGGGTCGGGAGAAGGTCGCTACACACTTCGTTTCCCGTCCGCCGGCGCAACAGCATACGATTGCAGAACTCGACGCTTCGTTCCTGTTGCTTCAAACGGAAGCGCTCTGGTGATTTGGAGGTTTCCTATTGATCACGTCGCCAGACTCAAGTTTACCTTGAAGACGCTCCTCGGCATCGGATATGTGCTCTCGCCATATAATTTTTCGAATTGCTTGGATGCCGATTTCATTCGCAACGCCCTCAATGCCCCGATATCCCTCTCTGAGAACCACAAAGAAGGCGGCCTATCCTTTACTGACAGCTTCCTCGACAATACAGTCGAAGGCAGGGCACGAGACTTGGCGATCCGAAATTTTCTGGAACGAAAGTCGAAGACCACAGCCCTAATTCATCAAACTGACAGCCTACTGAATTGGTCAATCTCTTGCGTAGGATATTTCGTCGGTAGCGTTTGGCTTCCAGCCGCCAATCAACTACTGCCAAACGTGTCTAATGGAGACGGACTTCTCATCACCTTTGACCGACTTGGCTCATCCGTATCTCACGTACCCCGAACCGAGATTCCTTTTTAACTGCAATACATAATGCGACGCCTCGCGAATGAAATCGGGCGGAGATCGAGCACCACCTCGGTGGGCTTGCCCGCCGGAGAAAAGGCGCCGCCAATGGAGCGACAGCACCAGCACTGGGCACGGATGCGCTGGCTTGCCTGAGTGATGCGAGCCTGGTGCGGACGGCGGGAAACGACCTTGTCTTTCCTATCAACTTGATTTTACGCGCTTTTCTTTTCGAACTTCGCACCCCTGTGTAGCGTTTAGGCTGCGGACAGTCCGTGTTCCGTCGCTCATTCCCTGGCCACTCGCGGCTTTTCCCTCCTCACTGCACCACCGGAACGAATCGGGCTCCCCGCTCGAGGCGTTGCACACGGCCACTCGTACGCGCTGGAGTGCCCCTCCCCCAATGCAGAAAGTGTCTGGATGACCCCACGAATCAAAAAAAGGTCCATTATCAGGCAGACTATCCTTCGCTAAACCTACAATACACAATTCAGCCCGTCACAACCGGCATGCTCACCGAAAAAGACATCGATCAGGAAGCCGCAGACCCGATAAAGGAAATTCCACAAAGCAACCAAGCGGAGGAGTACAGGAAAGCGCCCTTCGCAGGCTGTGCTTGGAAACCGAACTCGGAAGCCGCCCATGAACTCGTCGACAAAATCTCGGGCCTCATAGCCGAACACGAAAAGCGAAAGCGAAAGCGCGGGTCCAAGCAGGCTCAATTCGATGCCACTGCGGCGGGATTCTTAGGCGACCTACTGGTGGCCGTTACCGAGGAGAACCCGCAAGGCTGGGTGTACCGGCCCATGGGTAGGAGCAGGTTTTCCTCCTCCGACGTGACTTACCATGACTTCAAGAGCCTGACGGACGAAATGACCCAACTGAGGTTGATCGAAGAAAAGCCTGGCTTTTCAGAGCGATTTCAGTGGGATGATGATGACGAACCGTGCATGGGGCGCAAGGCCGCGACCCGGTTCAGAGCCTCATCACCCGACCTATGGGAAGCTGCCAACTCGCTCGGCATAAGCAGCCACAACGTCAGAACACACTTTATCCTACGATTGCCGTCCTACCCCCTCATCCTTAGGGGGCAATCAGGGAGACATCACAACCATTGGGAAGAGACAGGTTCGACTATCAAGTTTCCCCACACCCGTGAAACAGACCTCCTCGCGAACGAGGTAAAGGAGCTGAACGAGTTCCTAGATCAGATCGAGATCCGAGGCGGGACACATCGTGACTACAATCGTATCTTCAACAAGGGTAACGACGACAACTTTCATTGGAACAAGGGAGGACGCCTCTACAGCCAAGGAGACGAGACATACCAGCGGCTTAACAAGGAAGAACGCCTTCGGATGACCATGGATGGAGAGCCTGTTTCCGAATTGGATATTCGGGCAAGCTACCTCACGATCCTCCATTCGGTTCACGGGTGCCCTCTCGACCAGTCGAACGACCCATACGTACTTCCGGAACTCGGGCTGAATGCCCGAGGCGCGGTCAAGAGTTGGTGTGCCGTCACCTTCGGGAGCGAGAAACATTTCGATCGGTGGCCGACGAAGATCATCGAGAAATATCTCTCGAAAACAGGAAGAAAGCTTGGGAGGGATTACCCTGTGCGCATGATACGAGACCACGTATGCAGACATTATCCGCTACTGGCCGATTGGGAAAAGCTCGACACGACCTGGGCCGCGCTCGGATCGAGAGAAAAGGCACCGGAACGCGCTTTCGGGTCTCTCCTTCGTAGCGGCCCCGCAGCCGCTGCCTCACTCCCGTCCCTGCCCATAGTACTAGTACCTACGCTTTAACCGAGTTTTTGAAGTCATATGTAGAAAATCCCTGAAATCGAGGAGCAAGAAGGGACCCGAAGCAGGCGTATCGACAATAGCCCTCCTGAAGCGCCCAGGAAGACCGCTGGTTGAGTTTGGCGTTTTCCCTCCCTTGGTGCCGCTCTCCACAAATAATCGTTCAGCGAGGCCCTCAGGAGCGTTTGGAGGGGTTTTCGGTACACATGCTCGACTACAGAGACCACACAGCAAGCCCCGCTTCCGCCGCCACAGGATCATCCTTAATGCGGTACACCGTTTGCCTGCTCAATCCGGTCAGCTTGGCAATCTGCCCAATTCCTGTGTCCTGACCCAAGAGGTCGCGGACGGCCGTAAGCTGGTCCCTGGTGTAGCTCGGCTTACGGCCCCGATAATGCCGTTCACCACCCTCCCCGGCCTCTGCATCCTTAGCCTTCGCAAGCTCGATGCCGGCCCTCTGGGCTTCCTTCGTGGCCTCTGCCTGGGCCTGGGCCATGGCAGCCATGAACCCGATCAGCGCGTCTCTGACGGCCTGCTGCATGGGATCCTGGGTGGCCCCATCGAAGGTGAGCCCGTTGATGACCGTGCGGACCACCACCCCACGGCGCATGAACTCACGAACCGTGTCACAAACATCGAGGTAGTTCCGGCCCAGCCGGTCGAGCCATCGAACCACGAGGGTGTCACCGGCCCGCAGGAGGTCGAACAGGCGCCTTCCCTCGGGTCGCTCTTGCAGCCGAGTGCTGATCCCGGACACCCCGTGGTCGGCCACCACATGGTCGATACGAAACCCGGCGGCTTCGGCCTGGGTGCGTTGGTGCTCCAGGGTCTGCTCCGCGGTCGAGACCCGAGCGTAGAGGAACGTAGGCATTGACACTTCTCGTCCGCTGAGATGGTGTCCGCACACTTCCATGTCCGTTGATGGAAATCAACCCTAGCGAACGCAATTTCGAGCACCGTCTCGCGTGTCCGCTAGGGCATACCGTAACGGCCACAATGAGCACAACATTTCGGACGGCTAGGCAGGAGCAAGATTGACATCCTCGACAAATTGCGCGAGCATACCGATCCCTGTGCACAAGGGCGCGCCAAGGCGCATTCCAGCGGCCACACGGCCGAACCTGTAGTATGGCACGGGGGCGGGGCTTTCCCTGCCCCCAGTGTCATCTAAGGTATGAGAACCGATCAGTGACGAACGTAGCGCGCACCTTCACTAAAGGAGGAAAACAGTACTTTGTGCCCGTCAGCTCTATATGGGCATTAATGTACGGGTCGCGCCTGGCTCAATCCGACAGAGACGAGGCGTTCACAACCCACGAGCAAAAGTGCTCGGAAATAATCAAAAAATAAGAGAACACTGGCATCCACATGAAACATTCAAGACCTTTTCAAAAAAGGCCCATATAGCTGCCCTGCGCCCGCACATTGGAAATAGATGGTTTGCTTCAATTGACTTAGAGAGTTTTTTTGAACATGTAACACGAGCTAAAGTACACAGAGCCATTGAAAACATTGGATTTTCCCGCACACGGGCGTTTCGGATCGCCGGAGAAAGTACGGTACGACAAAACGAGAAATACTCCCTTGCCCGAGGATTTCCCCAATCAGCTGTATTGGCTACCCTTGTCCTCGACCGCTCTTTGTTTGGCTCGTACCTACGGAAACGGAACGACAAATCAGCGTTAACTATTTATAGCGACGACATTATCCTCTCTTCCAATAATTTTCAAAATTTGGTGGACGAGTACTGGCTAATTATTGAACTCCTGGGACGCTCAAATTTCTCGGTCAACACCCACAAGTCGCAGCCTCCTAATCGAGAAGTAGTTGTATTCAACATTCGTCTTTCACACAAACTATTGCGCTTTACTGATGAGCGCATGTGGAGATTCTTTATAAGAGCCAAAGACCTACTACAAAATACGTCTAGCGAGCAGAGAGATGAAAAGTATCAGGAATTCTTCGGGAGATACGTTGCGAGCATCAACTCTGAGCAGGCACGCCAGCTCGCGGAAAGCCTCGGCGTTTCTGCTGCCACCTGAGCCAATGTCCCTTACTGGGCACTGAGATAACTATACACATTCTCTTCGGAAGACTGCTTAAGTTTCGTATCGAGGAAACCGCTCCAGCGCCTTCGCCATGTCGCCCAGCGTCGGCGCCCCGTACTCCCGGCCCACGGTGGTCGGGGCATGGCCCGTGATGGCATCGGAGACGCGTTCGCTGATGCCACACCGGTCGGCAATCTGCTTGAAGGTGTGCCGCCATGCGTGGTTCGGGCGAAGCTCGGGATCCGTCACGCCGAGGCTTCTCACCCAAGCGGCCAGACGCTCCCGAGTCTTCACGTATCGTGGCTTCGAGGGGTTCGTGAGGTCGTCTTTTCCCCGCTTGTCCCGCCCCTCGTTGTAGAACAACGGCCCCTCCCCGCTCCCGCGGACGAATTCGAGGAAGCCCTGGGCGAGCAGGTGTTCGTGCAACGGCACGACACGAGCGTGGCCGGTCTTTACCGTTCCGGCCTCGGGAGTGATCCGGATCGCGTGAATGCCGTCCCGCTCGATCACGTCCACCCCGCGCAATTGGGTGATTTCCCCGGCTCGGGCACCCGTGTAGGCACACACCCAAGGCACCCACCGCTTTGCCGCCTCGAACGTCCGCGTGGTGTCCTCGATGGCGAGCGACGCCGACAGGATGACCTTCACCTCGGCATCGAGGAATGCCTTGGTTTCCCGCGAGGTGCTTCGCCTGGGGACGGTCACGGACACCTCGGTGAACGGGTTCTTCGTGAGCAGCTTGCTGGCCACGCCCCAATTGAAGACCGTCTTCAGCGCAGAGAGCCACACGTCCCGGACCGTTTGCGGTGACCGCTGGTCGTTCGGAAGGCCCCGGATCCACTCCTGAGCGTCCTCGGGCGATATCGATCCGGCACTCCGATCGGGGAAATCCTCTCGCAGTTGAACGAAGACGCCGCGCCACCGGTCCACGGTGGAGGTTGCGGGCTTCTTTTCTGCAATCCATTGCTCGAACAGAGCCCACGGCGTGAGGCCCGGATCCGGTGTCCGCTCGAACTCCGGAAACTCTTTCGGGTGCTCGTCCGGCGAGTAGTCTCCCTTGGCCCGCCTGATCAGCAATCGAAGGCCCGCGGCCATGTCCCGATAAAGGAAATCGAGGAACATCCCTCGCGAGGTTTCATCGAGGGCCAGCTTCCGGTGGGCGAGGAACCGGGAGGTCTCCGCCACGTCCGCCAGAACCGGCCGGAGCCGTTCACGAAACTCCGGGCTCTCCTCCCAAACATCGGGGTCTTGATCCCCGGCGACACCGAGGTCCACGAGGACGGCCTGAACCTCATCCCCGATATCACCGAGCACGGCTTCCCAGTGAGACGCCGGAAGCTGTCGCTCCAATTGCCGTTCGGTGAACCATCGATACCACTCGCCGGCGAGGGCTCTGGCCTGCTGAACCGTGAGCGTGTGCCCACCACCGTCGCGCTTCGCCCTGAGGTTCGTGATGCGCGTTTCGATTTCCGACTCCCAGTCCCGGCACAGATTCCTGGCGTGCTGAAGCGGCACGAGACCCGAGTTGAACCGCTCCTCCCACCGCAGACCGAACGCGCGCTCGTAGTCGTCTCGGATGTCCGTCGGGATGCGCTTACGGGCGGTCCATCCACCCTTGGCTCTGGGGTCGACGTCATCGCTACACCGCCCTCGTGCAGCGTTCCGTGTCGTCCCCACGGTGGAAAAGGCAATCTAATCCAGCATGTTATTGAAATCGAAGACCTCGCGAACCGCCTGGTGCGGACGGCGGGACTCGAACCCGCACGAGGTCTCCCCCAGCGGATTTTAAGTCCGCTGCGTCTACCGGTTCCGCCACGTCCGCACGGGCGGCGTCTCGCGCCGTCGGGCCGGCCCGCGGCGCGGGCGAGGACGGCCTGTCGGGCGCAAACGCAAAGCCCCGGCGCGACCCTAGCATCGCCGGCACCGGGGTGCATCCGCCGTGGGTGCGTACGTCCGCCGCGTCGAGCTACGGCGCGCGCCGTCGGGGCGGGGGATGCGGCGCGTCGCAAAGTCCGCGATTGGCCCGCCTCGGGCTCGCCGCCGGCGAAAAAACTCGCTCGCCCCCGTCACCGATCGAACGGCCCGAGGATTGCGACTCGCTCGGCTGCACCCTGCGCGCCGGCGCGTCGCGGAGGCGACGGGGCTCGGACCGAACGGCCCGCGAGGCGCCCGACGCCATCGTCGGACACAAGGCGTCGGCGGTGGCCGCCCTCCCCGCCCCCACCGTCGATTTCCGGACCGTCGGCCGCCTCCGTTTCCCATAACCACGGCCGCCCGGGCCGGACCGCGCGCCATCTCCGTTCCCCGGAACCGCGGCTGCCGAGCCGGACCGTCGGCCGCCTCCGTCTCCCAGGACCGCCGCCAACAGATCCGAACCGCGCGCCGCCTCCATTTCGGGGAACCGCAACTGCCCGCGCCGAGCCGCCGCTCGCCTCTACTTCCCAGAATCGCGGCCGCCCGAGCCGGACCGCCGACCATCCCTACTTCCCCGAGCCGTGCCCCCCGGAACCGTGGCCGCCCGAGCCCTTGCCGGGCTTCGACGCCTCGTCCGCGTTCTCGTCGTCCTCGTCGTCCTCGGGCTCGCGGGTCCCGGAGTCGTCGTCCTCGGACTCGCCCGTCTCGGAGTCGTCGTCGTCCAAATCCTCGTCGTCTTCGTCTTCTTCTTCGTCGTCGTCGTCGGAGTCGTCGTCCTCGTCTTCGGAGTCGTCGTCCTCGTCGTCCGAATCCTCGTCGTCGTCGGAGTCCTCGTCCTCCAAATCCTCGTCCTCGAGGTCGTCCTCGTCGCTCTCGCCGTCGTCGTCCGCGAGGTCGTCGTCCTCCTCGTCCTCGTCGTCGTCGAGATCGTCGTCGCCGGCGGCGATCGCGGTGGCGCCCCGGCCGCGCCCGGCGGTTTTCGCCCCGGCCTTCGGATCCTCGGCCTCGTCCTCGTCGTCGTCCTCGAACCCGGCCAAATCCTCGTCGGTCAGCTCGGCGGCGCGGGCGGCCGCCTCGGCGATCGCCGCCTGCAGCCCGCGGATGAACGGCTCGGCCTGCTTCTTGTGCTCGCGAATCGCCTTGTCGACGTCCGCCTTGCAGCGGTCGAGGTCCATCTTCAGCCCCGCCACCGACGGCTTCTCGGCGGTCATCGCATAGCCGATCTTGCGCAGGTCGAGCGCGAGGTCGAGCAGCAGCGAGGCGACCATCGCGTCCGGCACCTCGTTGTCCTCGATGAAGTCGAGCACCAGCGCGTGCAACTCGTTGTAGTAGCGGTCGATCTCGTCCTCGTCGAAGTCGTCGTCGTCGAGCGGATCGTCTTCGGGGGAAGCCATGGCGTCTCCAAGAATCAGTCGTTGCCGTGGATCGGCGGCTGGAAGGTGAGCCCCATGTCCCACGGGAAATAAATCCAGGTGTCCTGCGACACCTCGGTGATGAAGGTGTCGACCAGCGGCCGACCCATCGGCTTCGCATACACCGTCGCAAAATGCGCGGCCGGCAGCAACTCGCGCACCACCCGGGCGGTCTTGCCGGTGTCGACCAGGTCGTCGATGATCAACACCCGGCGCCCCTCGCCGTTTCCGAGCACGCGGATTTCCTCCGCCACCCCCTTGAGGATGGTCAGCTCGCCCTGCGAGGTCTCCGGCTGGTTGCCGCCGTGGCCGTAGCTCGCCACGCAGATCGTCTCGATCACCCGGATGCCGAGCTCGCGGGCGACGATCGCCGCCGGCACCAGCCCGCCGCGGGTCACCGTGACGATGGTCGAGAACGGCCCGTGGCCGGCGAGCCGCCAGGTCAGCGCCCGGCAGTCGCGGTGAAACATCTCCCAGGAGACCGGGAACGCCTTATCGGGGCTCTTCGCCGCCGCCATCGTCATGTCCTCCGTTCGCGCGGCCGTCGCGGTCGCCGTCGTCATTGCCCGGCCGCCCCGGCGAGCCCCGCCCGCACCTCGGCCAGCATCTTCACCAGTGCGACCTTGGCGGCCGCGAGCTTTTCCGGATCGCGCGAGCGGATCACCAGATTGGCGTTGGGCACGCCGTTCTCGTCGTTGAACGGATAGCTGCCGAACATCACGTCCGGGTGCGCCTTGGCGAGCTGGCCGAGCTCGGTGCCGATGTCGCCTTCCTTGAGGTCGGCGCGCACGGTGTCGGACAGGAGCTTCACGCCGGTCGCGAGCTTTGGCGCCACGCCCTCCAGCATGCCCTGCATCACCGCCGGGATGCCGGCCATCACGATCACGTTGCCGATCCAGAAGCCGGGCGCCTTGGAGACCGGGTTCTCCACCAGGGCGGCGCCGCGCGGGATGCGGGCCATCCGCAGCCGCGCCGCATTGAGGTTCTCGCGGCCCATCCGCTCGGCGAGCAGCGCCACCGCCCGCTCGTCGAGGTCGAGCGGCACGCCGAAGGCTTTCGCCACCGCGTCGGCGGTGATGTCGTCGTGGGTCGGGCCGATGCCGCCGGTGGTGAACACGTAGGTGTAGCGCGCGCGCAGCGCGTTCAGCGCGGCGACGATCTCCTCCTCGATGTCCGGCACCACCCGCACCTCGCGCAGGTCGATGCCCATCGTGGTGAGATATTCGGCGATCCAGCCGATGTTCTTGTCCTTGGTGCGCCCGGACAGGATCTCGTCGCCGATCACCATGACGGCGGCGGTGACGGTCGCGGGCGTGGCGGGAGTGGGGGTGGCGGAAGTGGGGGTGGCGCTGGGGACGGCGTCCAGCATCGTCTCGTTCATGGGGTCGAAGACCTCGCTCGGCTTTGCGCAGGCCGTCGTCTACCCTGCCGGCCGGGGCGGCTCAAGCGCGCCGGGCGCGGAGCTCGGCCGCGGCGGGACGAATGCGGTGGACGAGCGACCGCCGTCATCCTGGTCAGCGGTAGCACAATAGGTGTGCAACGCCCGGCTGTCCGCCGCGCCCGGGGCATTCTCCCGGATCCGGCGGCCGGTCCGGCCGGCGGTCCGGGCACGGTCTGGCGCACGACCGGTCGGAATGCGTAAACATTGGCTCGATGCTTGCATCGATTTCGGGCGGGAGCATCCCGCCTCGGGTGGATGCCGTCGCGGGGACGGAGACATGACGGTCTGCTTCGACGAGATGAAGGGCGAGGACGGAAACCTCCGCGCCACCTACGAAGGACTGGACGCCTGGCTGCGCGACCTGTCGCCGGACGTCCTCGATCAGCGCTGCCAGGAGGCGGAATTCCTGTTTCGCCGGATCGGCATCACCTTCAACGTCTATGGCGAGGCGGACGCCACCGAGCGGCTGATCCCGTTCGACGTGATCCCCCGCATCATCGCCGCCGACGAGTGGAAGCGCCTCGAGCGCGGCCTCACCCAGCGGGTGAAGGCGATCAATCTCTACCTCAAGGACATCTACGGCAGGCGCGAGATCCTGCGAAAAGGCCTCATCCCCGAGGATCTCGTCTTCCAGAACCAGGTGTTTCGGCCGGAGATGAACGGCCAGAAGGTGCCGCACGACATCTACATCCACATCGCCGGCATCGACATCGTGCGGGTCGCCGCCGACACCTTCTACGTGCTCGAGGACAATGTCCGCACGCCCTCCGGCGTCTCCTACATGCTGGAGAACCGCGAGATCATGATGCGGCTGTTCCCGGACCTGTTCTCGCGCTACCGGGTGGCGCCGGTGGAGAACTACCCGGACGAGCTGCTGGCGACCCTGCGCTCGGTCGCGCCCGACACCGCGGCGGCCGAGCCGAACGTCGTGCTGCTCAGCCCCGGCATCTACAACTCGGCCTATTTCGAGCACTCGTTCCTGGCCGACAAGCTGGGCATCGAGCTGGTCGAGGGGCGCGACCTGATGGTCAAGGGCGGCGTCGTCTCCATGCGCACGACCGAGGGGCCGAAGCGGGTCGACGTGATCTATCGCCGGGTCGACGACGACTTCCTCGATCCGCTCTCGTTCCGGCCCGACTCGACGCTCGGCGTGCCGGGGCTGATGTCGGCCTATCACGCCGGCAACGTCACGCTGGCGAACGCGGTCGGCACCGGCATCGCCGACGACAAGGCGATCTACAGCTACATGCCGGAGATCGTGAAATTCTATCTCGGCGAGGAGCCGATCCTGCAGAACGTGCCGACCTGGCGCTGCCGCGAGCCCGACCACCTCGCCTACGTGCTCGAGCATCTGCCCGAGCTGGTGGTGAAGGAGGTGCACGGCTCGGGTGGCTACGGCATGCTGATCGGGCCGATGGCCGACAAGGGCAAGCTCGCCGCCTTCCGCACCCGCATCGAGGCGGACCCGAAGAACTACATCGCCCAGCCGACGCTGGCGCTGTCGACCTGCCCGACCTGGGTCGATCGCGGCGTCGCGCCCCGCCACATCGATCTGCGCCCGTTCGTCCTCACCGGCAGCGACACGGTGCGGATCGTGCCGGGCGGCCTCACCCGGGTCGCGCTGCAGCGCGGCTCGCTCGTCGTCAATTCCAGCCAGGGGGGCGGCACCAAGGACACTTGGGTGCTGGACGTCTGACCGTCATGCTGTCGCGGACCGCCGACAATCTGTACTGGGTCGCCCGCTACGTGGAGCGGGCCGACTATCTCGCCCGCATCCTCGAGGTGACGATGCGCCTCACCGCGCTGCCGCTCGCCTATGTGGGCTCGACCAACGAATGGGACTCGGCGGTGGCGACCGCCGGGTGCGGCAACGGCTTCTTCTCGCACTATTCCGAGGCGAACGAGGACACCGTGCGGGAGTTCCTGGCGTTTTCCGCGGCCAACACCTCCTCGATCCGCAACTGCATCGAGCTCGCCCGCACCAACGCCCGCGCGGTGCGCACGGCGCTGACCAGCGAGATGTGGGAGGTGATCAACGACTCCTGGCTGACGCTCAAGAAGTTCGGCAAGGGACCGACCTCGCGCGAGGAGTTCATGCGCTTCCTGCGCTTCGTGCAGGAGACCTCGCTGCGGTTCGACGGCTCGGCCTATCGCACCATGCTGCGCACCGACGCCTACTGGTTCTTCCGCCTCGGCCTGAACATCGAGCGCGCCGACAACACCGCCCGCATCCTCGACACCAAGTACCACCTGCTGCTGCCGGAGGACACGCACATCGGCGGGCCGCTCGACTACTATCAGTGGGCGGCGATCCTGCGCTCGGTGTCGGCGCTGACCTCGTATCACTGGGTCTATCGCGAGAGCCTGAAGCCCTGGCTGATCGCCGACCTCCTGATCCTCAATCCGAAGATGCCGCGCTCGCTCGCCAGCTGCTACGACAATCTGGTGATCGACTGCGACGCGCTGGCCGAGGCCTATGGCCGTCAGGGCACCTCGCAGCGCAAGGCACGCGGCATCCGCACCCGCCTCGCCAACAGCCGGATGACGGAGATCTTCCAGAACGGCCTGCACGAATTCATCACCGAATTCATTTCCAACAACAACGAGCTCGGCAGCGCGATCTCACGTCAGTATCTGATGTGAGCGCCGCCCGCCCTCCAACCCACCGGACCCCGCCATGCGCATCCGTGTCTCGCACCGGACGGTCTATCGCTACGACAAGCCGCTCTCGCGGGTGATCCAGACGTTGCGGCTGACGCCGCGCCCGCACGACGGCCAGCACGTCGTCAGATGGCGGATCGACGTCTCCGAGGACTGCCGGCTGGAGGCGCAGGACGACGCCTTCGGCAACGTCACCCACGCCTTCTCGGCCGACGGGCCGGTCTCGCATCTCGAGGTCCTGGTCGAGGGCGAGGTCGAGACCCAGGACACCGACGGCATCGTGCGCGGCGCGATCGAGCGCTTTCCGCCGAGCCTCTATCTGCGCGAGACGCCGCTCACCGTCGCCGATCCGCCGATCCGCCAGTTCGCCCGCGACGCGGTGGCCGGCCGCGAGGGCGAGATCGCCGTGCTGCACGCGCTGCTCGGCGCGGTGCACGAGGCGGTGGTGTTCGACACCGACCCGACCCACGTCACCACCACCGCCTCCGAGGCGTTCGGCCTGCGGCGCGGCGTGTGCCAGGATCTCGCCCACGTCTTCATCGCCGGCGCCCGCAGCCTCGGGATACCGTCGCGCTATGTCGGCGGCTACCTGCACCGCAGCGACGGCGTCGTCGCGCAGGAGGCCGGGCACGCCTGGGTCGAGTCGTGGGTGCCGGAGCTCGGCTGGGTGGCGTTCGATCCGGCCCACTCGATCTCGGCGACCGAGGCGTACGTGCGGGTCGCGATCGGCCTCGACTATCTCGGCGCCGCGCCGGTCCGCGGCACCCGGTTCGGCGGAATCGGCGAGACGCTCGAGGTCGAGGTCCAGGTCGACCAGGCGTTTCATCAGGTGCAGAGTTGACGTTCCGCGGGTTCACTCCCGGCTCGAATCGGCGATGATGTCCGGCGGTTCCGGGAGCGAACGGCGGAGGGTGCGATGCTGCGGGCGGAACAGCGGAGGGTTTTCCGCCGTGGCGTCGGTGCGAAAGGGCTCGACGGAATGACCTATTGCTGCGGGATTCTGGTGGACGACGGTCTCGTGATGATCGCCGACACGCGCACCAATGCCGGGCTCGACAACATCTCGACCTTCCGCAAGCTGCACGTCTTCGAGGAGCCGGGCGAGCGGATCATGGCGCTCGCCTCGGCCGGCAACCTGTCGCTCACCCAGTCGGTCCTGAGCATGCTCACCGAGGGGATCGACAACCCCGAGACCGGCGAGCGCGAGACCCTGATGAACGCGCCGACCATGTTCCAGGCCGCCCAGCGGGTCGGGCGGGCGATCCGCACGCTGGCCGCCGCCGAAGGGCCGGCGCTGGAGGCGGCCGACGTCAAGTTCGACCTCGCCTTCCTGTTCGGCGGGCAGATCAAGGGGCGGCGGCTGCGCCTCTACATGATGTACTCGGCCGGCAACTTCATCGAATGCACCCGCGACACGCCCTATCTGCAGATCGGCGAGCACAAGTACGGCAAGCCGGTGCTCGACCGCGCGGTGACCCACGAGATCGACCTCTACGACGCGCTCAAGGTGGGGCTGATCTCGTTCGACTCGACGATGCGCTCGAACCTGTCGGTCGGCATGCCGCTCGACCTCCTGGTGGTGCGCACCGACGCCTGCGCCGCCGAGCTGACTTACCGGATCGAGCCGGACGAGCCCTATTTCCAGGATCTCCGCCAGCGCTGGTCGATGGCCTTGCGCGCCGCCCACCAGTCGATCCCGCGCCCGCCCTACGGGTCGTGAGACCCTGCCCCCCGGGCAGAGCGGGCGGTAACGCACTGCCTGCGGCCGAAAACAACCTCCGGTATTCATCGCATTGAGGCGTGACCGCCTTCGGGTTAGGTCCGAACGGCCGGGGCCGCGTTCCGCGGCCGGCGAGCGACCGTTCACGCCAGTCGGGCAGCCGAGATGGCAGCCGAGCTGGCAGCCAAGGGGGCCGCGATGCACTATCTCGTCTATGTGAGCCAGGCGGTGAAGCCGATGAGCGTCGCCGATCTCGATGCCATCCTGGCGCAGAGCCGCGCGAACAATCCCGCGCTCGGGGTCACCGGCCTGTTGCTCTACCGCTACTCGCCCGACACCGACAGCGGCCACTTCATCCAGTGCCTGGAGGGCGAGGAGACGGCGGTGCGGACGCTCTACGAGACGATCGCCCGCGACCGGCGCCACCACACCAAGCTCGTGCTCGACCGCGGCGAGGCGGCGGCGCGGATGTTCGGCGACTGGGCGATGGGCTTCAAGAACATCGACGACCGCGCGCTCGCCGCCGCCCCCGGCTTCGCCCGTATCGGCGAGGCGAGCTTCGCCCCCGAGAGGTTTCAGCAGCCGCACGGCAAAGCCTTGGAGCTGCTGAAGATCTTTTTCGACGCGCCGTGAGGCGGGCGGCCCGCCGCTCACCGGGCGGGCTGCCGTCAGGCCACCTTGCCGAGCTCGTCGACCGTGCCCGACAGCTCCTCGAAGGCGACCGACAGGGCGACGCCGAGCCGATCGAGGTCCTGCACCCGCCCCGCCCGGGCGTCCGCCTCGAGCTGGCGGGCGATCTCGGCGAGCCTCGTGAAGCCGAGCGAGCCGGCCGCGCTCTTGAGCGTGTGCGCCTCGTGCTCGACCTCGCCGGCCTTGCGGGCGGCGGCGCGGCTGCGCAGCAGCCGCACCCGCTTGGCGGTATCGCTCATGAAGGTGTCCAGCACCTGGCGCGCGCCGTCGGCGCCGATCGCGTCGCCGAGCCGGTCGAACACCGCGCGGTCGAACACCATCGGCACGCCGACCGCGGTGCCGATCCGCTCCCGCTGCACCCGCAGGCCGAAATAGCGGCGGATCGCCGCCTCCAGCCGCTCGCGGGTCACCGGCTTGCCGACGAAGTCGTTCATCCCGGCGGCGCGGCAGGTCTCGGCGTCGTGCTTGAAGGCGTTGGCGGTCAGCGCAACGATGTGGACGCGGCGGGCCGGATCGGGCAGCGCGCGGATCGCACGGGTCGCCGTCAGGCCGTCCATCTCGGGCATCGTCACGTCCATGAAGACGAGATCGTAGGGGACGGTGCGCACGGCGGTCAGCGCGGTCGCTCCGTCGGGCACGAGATCGGCCCGGTAGCCGAGCGATTCCAGGAGCTTGCTCGCCACCAGCTGATTGATCGGGTTGTCCTCGGCGACCAGGATGCGCAGCGGATGGGCGACGCCGAGCACCGGCCTGTCGGGCTCGGTGCGGGACGCCGGCTCGGGCAGCGCGACATCGTCGAGGATGCGCCGGCACACCGCCGCGAAGCTCACCGGCTTGCCGAGCACCACGTCGAAGCGGCTTCGGATCACCCCGTCCGGATCGTTGCCGAGCGAGGCGGTGGTCAGCACCAGCCGGGTGGTCGCCATGCACGGCTCGGCGCGCAGCGAGCCGGCGATGTCGACCGTGGTGATCGACTCGTCGACCACCACGCAGGCGAACGGATGCGCGGTCACCGCCGCGTCCCACGCCATCGAGATGCCGAGCGCCGGCGTGTTGGCGGCGCTCGCCTCGGCGCCGAGGGCGGCGAGCTGGCGCACCATCGCCGCGCGCGACACCGGGTTGCGGTCGACCACCAGCACCCGCGGCCGGCTGGTGGCGACGCCGCCGATGGTCTCGATCGCCTCGCCGGCGATCGGCAGCTCGAGCGCGACGCGAAACGTGGTGCCGCGCCCGACCGCGCTGGTCACCGCGATGGTTCCGCCCATCCGGTCGATCAGCCGCTTGCTGATCGCCAGCCCGAGCCCGGTGCCGCCGAACTGGCGCCACACCGAGATGTCGGCCTGCTCGAAGGCGCGGAACAGCCGCGCCATCGCCTCCTCGGCGATGCCGATGCCGGAGTCGGCGATCTCGAACGCGATCCCCACCCTCCCCGCCTCGCGGGACGCGGTCCGCGTCACGTCGATGGTGACGCCGCCGGTCTCGGTGAACTTCACGCCGTTGGTGAGAAGGTTGAGCAGCACCTGCCGGATCCGGCCGGGATCGCCCGTCACGGTGCGCGGCAGATCGGGAGAGAACACCGCGGCGAGCGCCAGCCCCTTGTCCAGGGCGCGCGGCGCCAGCGCCTGCACGGTGGTCTCGACCAGCTCCACGAGGTCGAACGAGAGATCCTCGACGTCGAGCGAGCCGGAGTCGAGCTTGGAGAAGTCGAGCACGTCGCTGACCACGTGCAGCAGATGCTCGGCGGCGTCGCGCAGCGTGCGGGCAAAACGCTTCGGCTCGCCCTCGAGCCGGCTGCCGACCAGGAGGTCGGCCATGCCGATCACGCCGTTGAGGGGCGTGCGGATCTCGTGGCTGATCACCGCCAGGAATTCCGAGCGCGCGCGGGCGACCGCCTCGGCGGCGGCGGTGGTGCGGCGCAGCCCCGCCTGGTAGCGCTGGATCATCACCAGGACGGCGATCACCCCGAGGGTGAGCACAGCGGCGCCGACCAGCCAGACGCGGCGGGTGCGCTCGTAGGGCGCCAGCACGGTGCGGTCGGACAGGCCGACGGCGACCACCAGCGGAAGCCCGCGCACCTTGCGGAAGCTGACGATGCGGTCGACCCCGTCGAACTTGCTGCGGAAGTCGAGCGTGCCGTCCGGCGTCTCGGCGAACCGCTCGGTCAGCGGCAGCTCGGCCACCGCCACCTCGTTCATGCCGACGCCGTCGGCCACCCGCGCCCGCACCACGCCGTCGGTGCCGACCAGCGTGATGGCGCCGCCCTGCCCGAGATCGATCTGGTCGTAGAAGCGGGTGAGATCGGCCGGATCGACCGACACCACCGCCGCGCCGAGAAAGCTGCCGTCGGGGGCGGAGATGCGGCGCGAGATGTTGATCGACCACTTCTTGCTGACGCGGCCGAGGATCGGCCGGCTGATGAACAGCTCGTCGCCGACGCCCTCCTTCTGGACGCGAAAATGCTCGCGGTCGCTGAGATCGACCCGCGCGCCGCCGCTCGGATCGAGATTGCTGGTGAGGAAGCGGCCGTCGCGATCGATGATCGAGACCTGGAAGGCGAAGTCGTTCGCCCGCTCGCTCGCCGCCGCCCACGGCAGCACGTCGAAGCCTCGCGGGTCGCGCGCATAGATGTCGCGCACGAACAACAGCGTCTGGTCGACTCCGCGGATCGCCCGGATGATCTGCTCCTCGAACGCGCGGGCGAGGTTCTTGGTGGTCTGGCGGGCGTCGGTCTCGACGGCGCGGCGCTCCTCGTGCACGGCATAGAAGGCGCCGGCCCAGATCATCGCGACGACCGCGACGCCGAGCACGAGCGCGCCGTAGGCGCCGACCCGCGGCCGGCGCAGCGTGTGGAGGAACGAGGAGAGGCTCGCGCGGAGCCCACGATCGGGGGTGTCCAGGGTCATGCGGGTCCTGTCTCTCGGCACGATCGCTCGCCGTGCCGACGTTGGGCGTTTCCCGGGCGACCATGACCGATCGGCGCCGCCGGAGTGGTTAACGGCCACGCTCGACGGACCCGAAAGCTTTTCGGACAATTGACGAGACGTTGCCCGCCTCGACGAAATCTCGAAGAGAATACGGACCTTTACGGAGAGTCGGCCGATCGTCGCCTCAGTCCAGCCGGGTCACCGTCACCCGGGTACCGGGCGCGACGGTGGCCAGCGTGCGGACGTCGCCCTCGGCCCGGGCGAACAGGTTGCACGGCGCCGCGAGGCGGATCTCGCCGTCCCGGCTGATCGGGGTGCGGCCGTAGCCGATGGCGATCGCCGGCCCCTCCGGCCAGTAGACGATCTCGCCCGCCGTCACCACCACCCGCGCCTCCGGCTCGCGCGCCGCCTTCACCGGCACCTCGAAATAGACCTCCTCGCCCCAGGTCAGCACCGCCGCCGAGAACGGCAGCGCGGCGGCCACCGCCTCGGCGGTCGGGCCGTCGAGCAGGATGGCGTCGAGGGTTTGCGATCCGAAATCGAAACGAATACGGGCCATGGCGTCGCTCCGTGGCTGCAGTGCACGGCAGGATAGCACGCCCGCGGCCGGCCGGCAGGCTCGCCACGCCGCCGCGCGAGATGCCGCAGCACGTGCCGCACGAGGCGCCGCCCGGCGGCCACCGCGGTGGTGGACGGCACGCCGGTCGCGACCAAAGACGTGTGTTCCCGGCGGCACGGATCGTGCAGAACGCCGCCGAGGACATACGGGCGAGTCGCCGCACGCGGGTGCGAGCCGACGGGGGCATCATCGATGAGTGGGTTTCTGCCGCAGCTCCAGTCCGGGGCCGGCGTTCTCGTGCTGCTGGCGATCGCTTGGGCCTTTGGCGAGAACCGCCGGGCGGTGCGGCCGCGCACCGTCGCGGTCGGCCTTCTCCTCACGATCGGCCTCGCGCTCCTGCTGCTCGGCGTGCCGGCGGTGAAGGTCGCCTTCTCCGGCCTCGGTGCCGGGGTCGATGCGATCGCCGCCGCGACGCGCGCCGGCACCGGCTTCGTGTTCGGCTATCTCGGGGGCGACACCTTGCCCTTCGAGCCCAAGACGCCGGGCGGCGGCTTCGTGCTGGCGTTCCAGGCGCTGCCGATCGTGCTGGTGATGAGCGCCCTCACCACCCTGCTGTTCCACTGGAAGATCCTTCCGCCGATCGTGCGCGGCTTCGCCTTCGTGCTGGAGCGCACGCTCGGCGTCGGCGGCGCGGTCGGGCTGTCGGCCGCCGCCAACGTCTTCGTCGGCATGGTCGAGGCGCCGCTGTTCATCCGGCCCTATCTCACGAAACTCACCCGCGGCGAGCTGTTCATGGTGATGAGCGGCGGCATGGCGACCATCGCCGGCACGATGTTCGTGCTCTATGCCACGCTGTTGCGCGACGTCATCCCGGACGTCGCCGGGCATCTTCTGGTCGCCTCGGTGCTCGGCGCCCCGGCGGCACTGGTGATCAGCCATCTGATGGTGCCGGACCCGGTCGGCACGGGCGATCGCGACGCCGTGCTGGCGACCCCGCCCTCGGTCGCCGCCAGCACGATGGATGCGATCGTCCGGGGCACCGTGATCGGCCTCGAGCTGCTGCTCAACATCGTCGCCATGCTGATCGTGCTGGTGGCGCTGGTGCATCTCGCCAACCTGCTGCTCGGCCTGGTGCCGGAGGTCGGCGGCGCGCCGTTGTCGCTGCAGCGGCTGCTCGGCTTCGTGATGGCGCCGATCTGCTTCCTGATGGGCATCCCGTGGGACCAGGCGGTCACCGCCGGCGGGCTGATGGGCATCAAGACGGTGCTCAACGAGCTGATCGCCTATGTCGAGCTGTCGAAGCTGCCGGAGGGCGCGCTCGATCCGCGCTCGCGCCTGATCATGCTCTACGCGATGTGCGGCTTCGCCAATTTCGGCAGCCTCGGCATCATGATCGCCGGGCTCTCGACGATGGCGCCGGAGCGGCGCGACGAGGTGGTGGCGCTCGGCCCGCGGACGATCGTCTCGGGCACGCTCGCCACCTGCACGGTCGGTGCGATCGTCGGCATGCTCACGTGAGGCCCCCCCCCGGCCGCCGCGCTGCGCGCGACGCGGCGTCCGGGCTCGTCGGGGACGCCTCCCCTATTGGGCGCACCAGCCGCCGTCCATGTTGACGGCAGCGCCGCGCAGCTCGGCGGCGCCGTCCGAGCACATGAACACCGCGAGCTGGCCGAGCTGCTCGGGCGTCACGAACTGCTTCGACGGCTGGCGCTCGGAAAGCAGCTTGCGGCCGGCCTCCGCATTGCTCAGGCCTTCACGCGCGGCGAGCGCGTCGATCTGCTTCTGGACGAGCGGCGTCAGCACCCAGCCGGGGCAGATCGCGTTGCAGGTGACGCCGGTCTCGGCGGTCTCCAGCGCCACCACCTTGGTGAGCCCGACCAGACCGTGCTTGGCCGACACATAGGCCGCCTTGTCGCGCGACGCGGTGAGCCCGTGCGCCGAGGCGATGTTGACGATGCGGCCCCAGTTGCGGCTCTTCATCTGCGGCAGCGCCGCCTTGATCGCGTAGAAGCAGGCCGACAGGTTGATGGCGACGACCAGCTCCCACTTGTCGTCCGGAAACTCCTCCACCGGCGCGACGAACTGGATGCCGGCATTGTTGACGAGCACGTCGACCCGCCCGAGCTCGTTGGTGGCGGCCTCGATCAAACCCTTGGTCTCGGCGGGCTTCGAGAGGTCCGCCCCATTGTAGGCGACGCGCCCCCCGAACTCGCCGGCGAGATCAGCGCGGATCGCCTCGATCTCGGCGGGATCGCCAAAGCCGTTCAGCATGATGTCGGCCCCCTCGGCGGCCAGTGCCCGGGCGATGCCGAGCCCGATCCCGCTGGTCGAGCCGGTGACGACCGCGACCTTTCCCTTCAAGATTTCTTGCCCCTTCGGCATGTCTCGCTCCTCGTGTGTCCCGCTTTTTCGCGCCCATGCGCGCGTGCGTTGATGGGCGCGCCGATCGCCGGCGGGCCGGCTTCCGCTCTGCAACCACGAGTGTGCAGGCTCGCCGGGCGGACGGCAACGGAAACACGAAAGACGAGTGATCGGGCGATGCGCGGCCCGGGGCACGGCGAGCCGCGCCTCGGCGCCGATCGATCGGTCCGGCTCAGTTCAGCGCGAAGGTGCCGTCGAGCGTGCGGATCTCCGCGGGCTTCACGAGCCGCGAATGAGCGACCGTGACCGAGTGCAGCGGCCCCTCGAGCTCGGCCCGCCAAAACTCCAGAAACTTGTTCAGCTCCGGGAAGTGCGGGTGCAGGTCGTAGTCCTGCCAGATGTAGCTCTGGAGCAGCCAGGGGTGATCCGGGAGCCGGTAAAGAATGTGCGCGGTCGTCAGGCCGTAGCCGAGCAGTTGTTTGGAGAAGTCCTTCGAGGTCATGCCATCCCCCATCCCGGTAGAACGGAAATCATTCGACGCACTCCCGATCATTGCAAGCTCGATTGGTGAACAAACTGTTCACGAAACGGGCTTGGCACTCTCCCTACCCCGCTGCTGACACGGCCTCTACGCTGGACCACACGTCCTCTGCTTCGGAGCCTCGAACGAGGCCCGACCGAACATGCTTCACCATGTCGAATCAGGGGCTTGGCAGTCGACGCGCCGGAGTGCCAAAATTTTTCGGAATACCTCTTGAACCGCCGCGAACCCCCACCCATCTGGCAGCCGGGCTCAGGCTCGCGGCCGCCGCCGAGCCGGCCCGTCTCCAACACACGTCGTCTGCGTCGAAACTCAGGAGGATCCCATGAAGTTCCGCCCGCTTCACGACCGCGTGGTCGTCGAGCGCATCGAGGCCGAGGAGAAGACCGCCGGCGGGATCATCATCCCCGACAGCGCCAAGGAGAAGCCGCAGCAGGGCCGCATCGTCGCCGTCGGTCCGGGCGGCCGCGACGAGGCCGGCAAGCTGATCCCGCTCGACCTCCAGGTCGGCGACAAGGTGCTGTTCGGCAAATGGTCCGGCACCGAGGTCAAGCTCGACGGCGTCGAATATCTCATCATGAAGGAGAGCGACATCATGGGCGTCCTCACCGACGCCGAGGCGGGCCAGAAGGCCGCCTGACCGCCCGATCGACAGACCGAACCGCTCACCTGAACGGACCGCTGCCGGACTTTCTTTGCGTGGTCGGCACCGTGGTCTCGCCGGGTCGGGAGAACCCTACGGTTTCATTCAGGAGCTGAAGAGAGATGGCTGCCAAGGACGTCAAGTTTTCGTCGGACGCGCGCGACAAGATGCTGCGCGGCGTCGACGTGCTCGCCAATGCCGTGAAGGTCACGCTCGGCCCCAAGGGCCGCAACGTGGTGCTGGAGAAGAGCTTCGGCGCGCCGCGCATCACCAAGGACGGCGTCACCGTCGCCAAGGAGATCGAGCTCGAGGACAAGTTCGAGAACATGGGCGCGCAGATGGTGCGCGAGGTGGCCTCGAAGTCGTCCGACGTCGCCGGTGACGGCACCACCACGGCGACCGTGCTCGCCCAGGCGATCGTCAAGGAGGGCGCCAAGGCGGTCGCTGCCGGCATGAACCCGATGGACCTCAAGCGCGGCATCGACCTCGCCGTCGAGGCCGTCGTGAAGGACCTTCTGACCAACGCCAAGAAGATCACCTCGAACGACGAGATCGCCCAGGTCGGCACCATCTCGGCCAACGGCGACGAGGAGATCGGCCGCTATCTCGCCGAGGCGATGAAGAAGGTCGGCAACGAGGGCGTCATCACGGTCGAGGAGGCGAAGAGCCTGGAGACCGAGCTCGACGTCGTCGAGGGCATGCAGTTCGACCGCGGCTACATCTCGCCCTATTTCATCACCAACGCCGACAAGATGCGGGTGGAGCTGGAAGATCCCTACATCCTCATCTACGAGAAGAAGCTCTCCGGCCTGCAGGAGATGCTGCCGCTGCTGGAGGCGGTGGTGCAGACCGGCAAGCCGCTGCTGATCGTCGCCGAGGACGTCGAGGGCGAGGCGCTGGCCACCCTGGTCGTCAACAAGCTGCGCGGCGGCCTGAAGGTCGCGGCGGTCAAGGCGCCGGGCTTCGGCGATCGCCGCAAGGCGATGCTGCAGGACATCGCCATCCTCACCGGCGGCCAGGCGATCTCCGAAGATCTCGGCATCAAGCTCGACAACGTGACGCTGCAAATGCTCGGCCGCGCCAAGCGGGTGACGATCGAGAAGGAGAACACCACGATCGTCGACGGCGCCGGCACCAAGGCCGACATCGAGGCGCGGGTCGCGCAGATCAAGGCGCAGATCGAGGAGACCACCTCCGACTACGACCGCGAGAAGCTGCAGGAGCGGCTGGCAAAACTCGCCGGCGGCGTCGCGGTGATCCGTGTCGGCGGCGCGACCGAGGTCGAGGTGAAGGAGCGCAAGGACCGCGTCGACGACGCCATGCACGCGACCCGCGCGGCTGTCGAGGAAGGCATTCTGCCGGGCGGCGGCGTCGCCCTTCTCCGTGCCACCAAGGCGATCGATGCGGTGACCACCACCAACGAGGACCAGAAGCACGGCGTCGAGATCGTCCGCAAGGCGCTGTCCTATCCGGCGCGCCAGATCTCGCTCAATGCCGGCGAGGACGGCTCGGTGGTGGTCGGAAAGATCCTCGAAACCGGCACCTACGGCTTCGGCTTCGACGCCCAGTCCGGCCAGTACGGCGACCTGGTGGCGAAGGGCATCATCGATCCGGCCAAGGTGGTGCGCGCGGCGCTGCAGAACGCCGCCTCGATTGCCGGCCTGCTCATCACCACCGAGGCGATGGTCGCCGAGCTGCCGAAGAAGAACGCCCCGGCGATGCCGGGCGGCGGCATGCCCGGCGGCGGCATGGATTTCTGATCGACATCCATTCGATGTCGATCGAGCCGCCGCCCCGTCTTGCGTTCCGAAGTCGGCCAGGGCCGACTTCGGGCGGCGGCATGGATTTTTGATCGACACGCGTCGACCGAACCGTCTCGAAGGCCCGGGTGGAAACACCCGGGCCTTTTTCGTCGTCGGCAGGCGCGTTAGACTTCCGGCTCGCGAGCGAGGCCGTCATGACCGTTCAGACCCCCGTGCAGATGGACAAGTCCGCTTTCCTGACCTGGGCCGAGCGCCAGGAGGAAAATTTCGAGCTCGTGCGGGGGCGCATCGTGATGATGACCGGCGGATTGCGCGGCCATTGGCAGATCGCCTTCGATCTGGCCAAAGCGCTGGACGCGAGACTCGATCCCGACACGTGGGCCGTCCTGCCCGAATTCGGCGTCGATGTCGGGCCCTCGACCGTCCGGTTTCCCGATGTCGTCGTCGATCCGGCGGATGGCGCCCGGACCGACCGGACGGCGACCGCTCCGGTTTTCATCGCCGAGGTGCTGTCGCCCTCCTCCGAGCGGATCGACCTCGGCGACAAGGCGGCCGAGTATTTGTTGCTGCCGAGCCTTCGCACCTACCTGGTGGTCGCCCAGGACGAGCCGAAAGCGTGGGTCTGGACCCGCACGTCGGCGGGCTTTCCGCCCGGCCCCGCCGTGCTCGACGACCCGCAAGCGGCCGTCGACATTCCGGCCTTGGGGATCGAATTGCCACTTTCTGAAATTTATCGCCGTATTCGCTTCGAATAGCCGGCGGAACCGCCGTACGCTCTCGATCGGGCGCGGCGCAAAAAAACCGCGCGCGGCAAAAGCTCTCGTCGACGGCAAAAGGCCCGGGTCTGGTCGACCCGGGCCTTTCTGCCGTCGGCGTCGCAGCAGACGCCGGTCCCCCATACCCGCCCCCGAGCGGGAACTGTCGGCCACCGACGGTGCGCGTACATCCGGCGTCACCGGCTCGTGGCCGTCGGCGCCGAAGCGCCTGTCTTCTGAAGACAAAGGATGGTCGCATTCGGTTAATGGGAGGTTAACGGGATCGAGAAAGTCGTGGCGATTTTCCGGCTCGCGCCGTTTTCGACGTTTTTCGCAAAAGTCGCGGAGACGGACGAAAAGTCATTGCGCGTTCGACACACGACTCGACCCCCGCCCGGCCGGCCGGCGCACGAAAAGTGAACCGCTTGGACATCCCCCAATACCACCTTTTATCCTTTCCGGCGCAGCGGCGGACCCTGACATCGTGAGGACTGACCGAATGCGTCGAACTCGTCTCGGCGCAGCCGTTCCGGCTGTCGCCTCGTGTCTCGCGGCCCTGATGGTGGCTCCCGCCTCCGCCACCTCCCCTGCCCCGACCACCGCCGGTGCCGACATCGAGCGCACGCTGCTGTTTTCCGGCAGCGATCTCTGGCACACCGGCGGCTTCCTCTATGGCGGCTTCCTGTGGAGCGATCTCGGCCTCGACCGCGACGGCCTGGTGATCAAGTATTTGGCCGGCACCGGCACCTATCGCTACTTTTCCGGCGCGCAGGAGATCGCCGCGGCACAAATCGTCACCTCGGTGATGCCGGGCTGGAGCTTCGTGAAGGACAAGTTCCAGCTGCGCGTCTTCGGCGGCGTCGATCTTCAGCAGCACTGGCATTCGCCCGACGACCCGTCGAGCCGGCTGCGCGGCAGCGCGTTCGGCCTGCGGTTCGGCCTCGAGACGTGGTGGGAGCCGGTTCCGGGCGAGACGATGACGCGGGCGGCGGCGAGCTGGTCGACGGTCGGCACCAGCTACGGCGTCGAAGCGGCGGTCGGCTGGCGGGTGCTCGAGCGGTTCCACGGCGGCTTTTACGTCGGCCCGGAGCTGCAGGCGCTCGGTGACGGCGATTATCGCCAGATCCGGCTCGGCGCCCACATGACCGCGCTGCGGCTCGGCACGCTCGAATGGTCGGCCGGCGCCGGCGTGACCACCGACAGCGATTCCCGCACCGGCCCCTATCTGCGGTTCGGCGTGCTGTCCCGCCACTGATCCGGCGGGGTGGTCGCCGGCTTCTGCCGGGCGCCCTTTCCTGTTAAGCCGAAAGGATGGCGAACACCGGCTTCGATCTGGTCAGTGACTGGGAACTCGCCGCACCGCCAGAGGCGGTGTGGGACGTGCTGATGCGGCCGGCCGAATGGCCGAGCTGGTGGCCGGCGGTGACGCGTGCCGAGGTGATCGAGCGCGGCGAGCCGAGCGGCGTCGGCTCCTATATCCGCTTCGCCTGGAAGACCAGCCTGCCGGTGCCGCTCGCCTTCAACGTCCGCACCACCCGGATCGAGCCGCTCGCGCTGATCGAGGGCGTCGCCGACGGCGCGCTCACCGGCACAGGGCGCTGGCGCCTCGCCCCGACGAGCGCCGGCACCCGTGTGCGCTACGAATGGCGGGTGAGGCTGACGGCCCCCGGCCTGCGGCTGGTCGCCCCGTTCGCGAAATCGATCTTTCTGCGCAGCCACGCCGAGGTGATGCGCTCCGGCCGCGCCGGCCTCGCCCGCACGCTGTCGCGGGCGTGACGCCCGTCCGCCTCACGTCCCGCTGAACAGCCCGCGAAAGAAGCCGCGCCGCCGCTCGGGCCCGACCGGCAACGCCGCGCCGCCGCTCGTCGCCCGCCCGGCCGGCTCGGTGTGCGCACAAAAGCAGCCGCGCATGCGGATGATGCTCCACACCAGCGGGTTCCAGGCGAGCCATCCGCGCTCCACCTCGCGCGCGAGCAGGTCGCGCACCACCTCCGGCGGCGGCCCGAACACCTCCGGCATGCGGCGCGAGAGCTCCGCGTCATCCAAAATGTTCCATTTCGAGTGCCCGCCCATCATCGGCGAGCGCAGCGCATAGACCACCCGCGCGATGCGCGACTCGCGGATCGCGAAGGAGCACATCGCGCACGGCTCGACCGTCGTGTAGAGCGTGCAGCGGGCGAGGCTGCGCTTGCCGAGCGCGCGCCGCGCCGCCGCCATCGCGACGATTTCCGCATGGCGCGTCACGTCCTGCTCCTGGCGCACCGCATTGGTCGCCTCGGCGACCACCTCGCCGTCGCGACAGATCACGCAGGCGAACGGCAATTCGTGGCCGCTCCGTCCGCCCAGCGCGATCGCCCGCCGCATCATCCGCGCGTCGAGCGTCTCCCCGGTCACCGCTTCCATTCTCCCGTCCTCGTCCCACCTCCGGGATATCGCGCCGGGGGCGCGGCGGACAAGGCCGCCGACGCCGGCGACGGACGCATTTCGGCTGCGGCTGACGGCCGCCGGGGCGGCGGCGGGCCCTCCCGCCGACCCTCCCGAATTACCGCGATCCGACGGCGCTGCCGACGGCGGCTCGGAAAAGCGCTCGGTTCCTCGCGGCCGGGGAACCGAATGCGCGGCGCTGCGTTGCGGCACCGAACTGCATCGCAGCACAGCGTCGGCCGCACGACGGAGGAGAACGCCGCCGGCACGGGAGACGATGGAGTCACGTCGTTGCCATCGGGCGGCTGTATCCGACCGCGAGCGCGGTCGTCGATCCCGACCCGGACCCGACGGCACCGGCACGACACCGCGAATGCACACGGCCAACCCGGCAGAGGAGACGGCCATGATCGACGTCGAAGCCCTCGCACGGCGTGCGACGACACGACGCTGGTGCCCCGAGATCGACACACGCGACAGCATCACCGCCCGACGAAACGCGCTCGCCGGCTTGTGGGCCGGCCGCCTGATGCGGCTCGCCGACGACGCGCTGTCGATCTATGCGGCGGAAGTGCACGGCTGCGGATCGATCGCCGGCAGCGATCGGGAGGTGGTCGACAAGATTTGGTACGACCTCAACCGCGCCGGCGTCGCGACCCCACGCGAGACGATCGCCGAAAAACTGGAGGCGCTGCATCGGGAGGCGGCCGTTCAGCTCGCAACCGTCGGCGCCTGATCGGCTTCGAATGTCCAGCGCGTCGGCCCGCGGATGCCGGGCGCGCACCGGACGCGGCGAACGAGTTCGCAAGCGAGCAGACAAACAGACGCGCAACGAGCGAGCGAGCAAACGAGCGAGCAAACAAACAAACGATCGTGCGGGCCGGCGCACTGCCGGCCGCAAGTGTGTCACCGCTCGGCGACGTGATCACGTCGGCTTGCCGGCGTCGATGCGAGAGAGGGGCACGAAAGACGCTCACGAGAGAGGATCACCTCGGACGGTCACGTGATCAGCCGAGAGATCGCCGGCGTCGCCGCCTCCGCCGCGTCGCCGGCGCGGACGCGCGCAGTCGCCGCGAGACGGAGACATGCGGCAGATACCGTTTGGTGTGCACCGGCAACGGGATCGAAGCGCCGCGCCGCATTGTTCTCTGCTGCATCGCACACCGAACGGCGCACCCGACGACACACCAGGTGGCACACCGGAATCGCGCCTACGACCGTCGTGCGGCGAGGTCGCTCGCACCGTCGCAGCGAGCAACCAGAAATTCACCGCGGCGGCGCGGAGCCGCTTGACAACATCGACCTTCGGCGCGACCATTCACCCATCGGCTCACGAACGACACAGCGTCTTCCAAGGGAGCAAACTTCGGAAGCAGTCGTGAGGAGCAGATACAGGAGCCGGTCATCACAGCGGGCGACATTGCGACCCAATGTCCAGCAGATGCCGGAGCCGAGCGAACGCGGGTGACCGGTGTTCGGAAGCCGGGTGACCGGCGAGAGCGCAGGAGGTCGTATGCCACCGGGCTCGCAAGGCCGCGACAATCGTCGTGATCTTCGTTGGGATCGTGACGTAGCGGCTGACCCCACAACGGTTCGGGCCGGAAGCGGCCCCATCGGGCTGCATCAGTGAGGCAAAGCCCACCTAGGCCGCTTCCGCCTTGAACACCACTCCGAGGGGAGTGACCCTCCCCGACGAGCGGTCCTGATCAGATATGAGTTTGGTGACGCTCCTGCCCCGCAGTGAGCGTTTTTTGTTTCTCGTTTTGTTTGGTCCGTTTTTGTTTGCTCCCTGCGACGTGATTTACGTCCGGCCCATGTGGCGCCCGGCATATGTCGCGTCCAGCGCATATCGGCCCGGCTCATGTCGCGCCCGGCCCATGTCGCGACTATCGCATGTCGCGTCCATCGAATGTCGGCCCGGCCCATGTCCGTCCGGCCGATGTCGCGTCCGGCTCGTTCGTCGGGTGTCCCGAGCCTCGAAAATTCCGCCGTCGTGCCGGCGCACCTTCGCGAAAACCTCTCTCCGTCGTCGGCCGGAGGAACACGCCGCAGGCGCGCGTCTCGAAGAGCGAAAGCGGCCTCGTGGTTCGAGACGCGGCCGGTGGCCGCTCCTCGGCATACGGAGCGGCCCATTGCAATCGCACGCCGGTCTCGCACCGACGGCGACAGAGGCCGACCTCGTCCCGAGGGCGGGCGGAACGCCGGCATCTCGAAGGACGAAGGCGCTGCGCGGGCCGCGCCGTCCATCGGAGACGCCGCCCTGCCCGGGCAAAACCGCGCGGCTCGACACGGGCCCGCGTTTCGTCCTATTCGTCGACCTCGCGTCGGGGGGCGCAGCGGGATCCGAACGGTCTGGGAAAACATCCCGGCACCCTCGCGGCGGCGCGCAAAAATCGCTCAGGATACAGAGGCCGAGCAGCCATGAAAACCATTCTCGTCCCGACCGAGGCGAACGACGTGATGGACGCGACGCTCGCCACCGCATTGCGGGTGGCGACCGGCTTCGGCAGCCACCTCGAAGGATTTGCCGTGCGCGTCTCGGTGCCGACCGTGGTGGCGATGGACGTCGCGCCCTCCGCCTCGCTCGCCTTCTTCGAGGAGGAGAACGCCGAAGCCGCCCGTCTGGCCCGCGCCGCTTTCGAGCGCTTCATGCAGGCGAACGGGGTGCCGGCAAAGCCGCTGCACGTCCCGGCCGGCGTGGCGCCCACCGGCCCGAGCTGGAGCTGGCTCGACGACGCGCCCGAGGGCGACAATTTTGTCGGGCACCACGGCCGGGTGTTCGACGTCCTGGTGATCGGCCGCCCGAGCAACGAGCCGCACGGGCCGCACATGAGCACCTTCGAGGCCGGGCTGTTCGAGAGCGGCCGGCCGATCCTGCTGGCGCCGCCGAAGGCGCCGGCCACCGTCGGCGAGCACGTGCTGATCGCCTGGAACTGCTCGACCGAGCAGGCGCGCGCGGTCGGCTTCGCGATGCCGTTTCTGGCGAAGGCGAAGCAGGTGACGATTCTCACGGTCGAGGGGGCGACGGTGCCGGGCCCGAGCGCCGAGCAGCTCGCCGCGTCTCTGTCGCGGCACGGCATCACGGCGGCGCTGGTGGCCACCACCGGTGGTGACAACCGCACCGCCGGCCCGACCATCCTCGAGCATGCGAGCCGGCTCGGCTGCGACCTGATCGTCAAGGGCGCCTACACCCAGAGCCGGCTGCGCCAGATGATCTTCGGCGGCACCACCCGCCACATCCTCACCCACGCCGAGGTGCCGGTGCTCACGGCCCACTGACCCCACTGACGGGCCACTGACGACCCGGCGGCCGGCGAAACCGGCGACGCGGCCCCTCCGCCGCCGACGCGGGGCCGGCGGCGAGAAGGCGGCGGCGAGCGTGGATCACCAGTTGGTGAGCGCCTTGATGGCGTAGGAGAGGTAGTTCAGCTCCTGGCCGTCGTTCGGGGTCGTGCGGCTGACGAAGTCGAACACCCGGCCGTCCTTGATGCCGTAATTGGCGAGCCGGCGGACCCGGCGATTGTCGTCGAAATAGACGGCGATCACCCGGCGGTCGACCTCCTTCTGGGGCAGGAACGACGTCTTCTCCGAGCGCGAGGAGATGTAATAGAACACCTCGCCGGACACGGTGGCGACCGTCGAGGGGGTGCCGAGCACGATCAGCACCTGGTCCTGCGAGGCACCGAGCGGGATCTGCTCGAGCGCGCCTTCCGGCACGATGTAGCCGCGCTGATAGGTCTGGGTGAGGCAGCCGCCGAGCAGAAGCCCGAGCGCGAGCACGGCGGCGACCGCCCGCAGCGGCGTCCGGAATTTTCGCGCAGCGCATCCGGCTTGCGACATGCCGGGTTGCGAAATCCCGTCCCGCGAAATGCCGTCCCGCGAAATCGTCGTGTGGCGCACGGTTTCCCCCTCACCGGCCGCGGTCCTCCGCGGCATCGAGCCCGTTTCGCGTCCCGCGCCGCCGGGCGGCGGCAGTCGCACGCGAGGCGGCGCGGTCCCGCCCCGAGACCACGCCGAGGCGGCACCATTGTCGCGCTCTATGGCGTGATCGTGGCATACCGGTCGCGGATCGCCGCGGGCCGCCCCATATGCCGGCCTGGTCGCAGAGGAGTTTTCGTCATGTCGGATCCCGAACGTCCCTGGAGCGTGCCGGTGAAAATCGAGGACGTCCCCGAGGACGGCCTGTCGATGCACATCACGGCCGACGAATCGGTGCGGCAGCGGATCGCCGCGCTCGGCGGCCTCACCGGCCTGTCGCGCCTCGAGGCGGATTTCGCCATCACCCCGCAGGGCCGGCGGTTCACCGTCGGCGGCACCGTCACCGCGACCGCCGGGCAAATCTGCGTCGTCACTCTGGAGCCGATGGAGAGCGAGATTTCCGAGGAGGTCGACCTCGTGTTCGCCCCCGATCCTGCGGAAGGCCTCGCCACCCCGGCCGGCGAGCCGGTCGCCGAAAGCCCCGCCGCCGTCGCGAGCCGCGACCCGGCCGCGGCCGAGCCGCCCGAGCCGCTGGAGAACGGCACGATCGATCTCGGCGCCGTCGCGACCGAGTTTCTGCTGCTCGGAATCGACCCCTATCCGCGCAAGCCCGGCGCCGTGTTCGACGCCCCCGACCCCGGCCCGGCCGAGCCCGGACCGTTCGCGGCGCTCGCGGCACTCGCCGAGAAGAACCGGAAGGATTGAGCCACCTCCTTAAACTTCCACGAGAATCCGGAACCGGAAACGCGCGGGGGACGACCCCCGCCATCCGCCATTTAAGCGATTGTCACAGAGCGCGAACGCGCTATTGTCCGTCGCTCCCGCAACCCAGTGACTGGTCCGTTTCGGCCGGTCCTACGGCGCCGGTCGCGCCGCCTGCCAAGACGGTTCATGTCGCAGAAGGTTCGTATCGCGCTCGACGCCATGGGAGGAGATCACGGAGCCTCCGTGGTGCTCGCCGGCGCCGACATTTCCCTCGCCCGGCATCCGGACACCAGCTTCCTGCTGTTCGGTGACGAGACCGTGATCGGCCGCCTGTTGGCCGACCGGCCGGCCCTGCGCGAGGCCTCGACGGTCGTTCACACCGACGTCTCGATCAAGATGGACGAGAAGCCGAGCCAGGCGCTCCGCCACGGGCGGTGGCGCTCCTCGATGTGGCTCGCCATCGACGCCGTGAAGAAAGGCGACGCCGACGTCGCCGTCTCGGCCGGCAACACCGGCGCGCTGATGGCGATGTCCAAGTTCCACTTGCGCACCATTCCGGGCGTCTCGCGCCCGGCGATCGCCTGCCTGTGGCCGACGCTGCGCGGCGAATCGATCGTGCTCGACGTCGGCGCCTCGATCGGCGCCGACGAGCAGCACCTCGTGCAGCTCGCCATCATGGGCGCGGCGATGGCGAGCGTGGTGCTCGACATCGACCGGCCGAGCGTCGGGCTCTTGAATGTCGGCGTCGAGGAGGTCAAGGGCCTCGACGAGATCCGCCAGGCCCACCAGGTGCTGCGCGCCACCGCCCCCGGCCGGATGGACTATCACGGCTTCGTCGAGGGCGACGACATCGGCAAGGGCACCGTCGACGTGGTGGTGACGGAGGGCTTCTCCGGCAACATCGCGCTGAAGACGGCCGAAGGCACGGCGAAGCAGTTCGCCGCCTATCTCAAGAGCGCGATGGGCCGCACGCTGGCGGCCCGCATCGGCTATTTGTTCGCGCGCAAAGCCTTCTCCACGCTCAAGGAGAAGATGGACCCGCGCAAGGTCAACGGCGGCGTGTTTCTCGGCCTCAACGGCGTGGTGATCAAGAGCCACGGCGGCACCGACGCGGAAGGGTTTGCCGCGGCGGTCGATCTCGGCTGGGACATGGCCCGCTACGATGTGCTCGCCCGGATCCGCCGCACGCTCGATGCGACGGCCCCGGCCCCGGTGGAGGTCGCCTCGTGAGTGTCGTGCGTTCGGTCGTTCGCGGGAGCGGGAGCTATCTGCCGAGCCGGATCGTCACCAACGACGAGCTGGCCGGCATGGTCGACACCAGCGACGACTGGATCGTCCAGCGCACCGGCATCCGCGAGCGGCGGATCGCCGCGACCGGCGAGGTGACGTCCGATCTCGCGCTCCACGCCGCGCGCGGCGCGCTGAAGGCGGCCGGGCTCGAGCCGCAGGCGATCGATCTGATCGTGCTCGCCACCGCCACCCCGGACAACACCTTTCCGGCGAGCGCGGTGACGGTGCAGGCGAGCCTCGGCATCACCAAGGGCGCCGCCTTCGACATGCAGGCGGTGTGCTCGGGCTTCGTGTTCGCCCTCTCGACCGCCGACAGCCTGCTGCGCACCGGCGGGTTCGCGCGTGCGCTGGTGATCGGCGCGGAAACCTTCTCGCGGATCATCGACTGGAAGGACCGCGGCACCTGCGTGATCTTCGGCGACGGCGCCGGCGCGGTGGTGCTGGAGGCGACGCCGTCGAGCGGCACCCACCAGGATCGCGGCGTGCTGGCGACCCGCATCCATTCGGACGGCCGCTACAAGGAGAAGCTCTATGTCGACGGCGGCCCGTCCTCGACCGGCACCGTCGGCTGCCTGCGCATGGAAGGCCGCGAGGTGTTTCGCCACGCCGTGCAGATGATCACCGGCGCGGTCGAGGAGGTTTTGGCCGACACCGGCTTCACCGCCGCCGACATCGACTGGTTCGTGCCGCACCAGGCCAACAAGCGAATCATCGACGCCTGCGCCCACAAGCTCGGCCTCGGGCCGGAGAAGATCGTCCACACGGTCGAGCGCCACGGCAACACCTCGGCGGCCTCGATCCCGCTCGCCATCGACGAGGCGGTGCTCGACGGCCGCATCAAGCCGGGCGACCTGGTGATGGTCGAGGCGATGGGCGGCGGCTTCACGTGGGGGGCCGCGCTGATCCGCTGGTGAGATTTCACCGGCGTATCGGGTGACCCGCCGGCTAGCCGATTACCCTCGTCCGCGACGTCGGACGAACAGCGGAACGGCGTTCAAATCTTCCGCTTCGCGGCACGCCGCCGGTTGACCCCGGGGAGACGTGGAGATATCCATGTATTTCAGTAGGATATGTCAGTCCACGGGGAAGCGCTGGGGCGACGATGAGCGCGAAGACAGTAACGCGGGCGGACCTTTGTGAGGCCGTTTATCAAAAGCTGGGACTTTCCCGCACGGAATCGGCCGCTCTGGTCGAGCTCGTGCTGAAGGAGATCACCGACTGCCTCGAGCGGGGCGAGACGGTGAAGCTGTCGTCGTTCGGCTCGTTCGTGGTTCGCAAGAAGGGCCAGCGGATCGGCCGCAACCCGAAGACCGGCAAGGAAGTGCCGATCTCGCCGCGGCGGGTGATGGTGTTCAAGCCGTCCGCCATCCTCAAGCAGCGCATCAATGCAGAGCCGGTCGGCGCCGAGGACTAGCGCCGGGGATTTGCAACGAGGGTTCGGCGACACGAGGATCGGCGCGTGAACAAGGCACCCGACGCGTTCCGGACGATCAGCGAGGTCGCCGACGAGCTCGACCTGCCGCAGCACGTGCTGCGCTTCTGGGAAAGCCGCTTTCCGCAGGTGCGGCCGATGAAGCGCGGCGGCGGCCGGCGCTATTACCGGCCCGACGACGTCGACCTTCTGCGCGGCATCCGCCATCTGCTCTACGGCGAGGGCTACACCATTCGCGGCGTCCAGCGCATTCTGCGCGAGCAGGGCGGCCGCTTCGTGCAGACCGTCTGGCAGGAGGGCGCGCCGCAGCCCGAGCGCAAGCCCGAGCTCGACGCCACCGCCGAGCCGGACGCCGACGAGAGCGCCGACACCGAGGTCGACACCGAAGCCGAGAGCGAGGACGCGGCCGAGATCGCCGACCCGTTCGAGGTTTTGGAATCACTCGATCCTTACGGCCGGCGCGAGCCGACGTTCGGGCCGCCCGCCGCCGCCCCGCAGCCCCGGCCGCATGCGCCGCAAGCGCCCGCCGAGACCCGCGCCGAGCAGCCGCAGGCGCCGCACGCCG
>NZ_AKZI01000042.1 GCF_000293785.1 Rhodovulum sp. PH10
GCCACGGCGGCGGGAGATGGAGCGAGTCAGCCAAAACGATGGCTGGTATAATAGCAGACCTTCAGCTTGATGGGCTTCAGGCATCGGTTCACGACGCTGACGGCGTGGTCGTAGATCAGAGGATTGCTCACATGGGCGCGAGAGGCGGCCTCGATGTCGAGGCACGGCTTACCGAGCGAGCGGACCTCCCGTACCATTTCCGAAATGATTCGCGCCTGCCGCGGCGGTCATTCTCTCACCGGCTCCAGGGCCGCTCGCTCGGCCGGTCGATCCCGGGAACCTGGACGTCGTATCCGCCGCGATACAGCGATTTGGCGAATACCTTGCGACTCGGCTCATCCACTGTCGCAAGTCGAGGGATCAGGACTTCACGGAGACTCCAGCCGGGTCCTGTGAGGATCGAGGCCGCCTCTTTGAAACCAGATTGGACGAGCCCGACGAACTCGGCGACGGCAACCTCCTGCAGGTCCGGGACAAGCCGGGAATAGAGAGCTAACGTCCACGGGCTCCGCCGCACGGCGACCCACCCCTCTCGCGGGCCGGTCCGATAGGACATCTCGAGCAGCGGCAGACGGGTCGGATCCGAGCCGCCCGTGAAAGTCTCGCGCCAGAACAGCGCGAGCCACAGGAACGAGTCCGACGGACCGGTCGCCAGGGCACGCGGCAGGACCTTTCGCAACGCGTCCATGTGACGATCGATGTCGGTCCGGCGTCCGTCCGCGACGGCGGTCTCGGCTTGGCGCAGCTCATAAATGACCGCGGCGCGGAGGCTGGAAAAACGCGGCTCTGGTGTCGCCGCGATCTCTGCCATGACAGGCGCGACTCGGTCGAGGTCCTCCGCCTTGTAGCGGTCGCCCTGAACGATCCGGGCTGCAACCCGTTCGAGGGCAGGCGCCTGCCGGGCACTTCCAAGTATCGTGGCAGCCCACGCGATCGATCCGGCGCCGACGATCATCAGTGCCACCCGGATCCACGCATTCGATCCGGCTGTCGGTCGCGACGACACGCCTCTACTCCACGTAACCGTACTGGGCATAGTGCTTCCGGTAATAGCTGCTTCCGTAATAGTGCTCGTAGCGTCCAATCATGCGCGTGTCCGCCTTGTTGAGGACGACCCCGAGCAGCCGATCGTAGACGCCGCGCGCTCCGGACAGCGCATGCTCGACGACGTCGATCTTGGTGCGTCCCCATTCCACCACGAACAGGTAGGAGTCGACGATTCCGGTCGTCGCACGCACGTCGACCACCGGTGCGAGCGGCGGAAAATCGATGACGATATAGTCGTAGTTCGCGCGCATACCATCGAGAAGCTTCTTCATCGCGGCACTGGAAAGCACCTCGTTGGTGTGGAGAAGCTTCACCGCCGCGGCGGCTCCGGCCGGGAGGAACAGGAGGCCGCTCGCCGGATCGCTGATCAGGGCATGACGCAACGCGGTCTTGTCCGATACGACCTCGACGAGTCCGGGGGCGTCGTCCGGCGCGAGCTTACGGGTGAGCGAGGGGTTGCGAAGGTCGCCATCGATCAGCAGCACGCGCCCCCCCGAATGGGCGATCAGCTGGGCGAAGTTCGCGGCAATGGTCGACTTTCCTTCCCCCGGCATCGACGAGGTTACACCGATCACCTTGTTCGACTTGACGGAACCGTTGAGATCGGCCGCGACCTTGATCGACCTGATGGCCTCGGCGAAGCGCGACAGCGGCTGCTCGACGACGTGAGCCAAGAGTGAGACGTCGTTCGCTTTCTCTGCGCGCCCCAGTGTCGGTCCAGTGGCATTCACGATTCCGAGCAGTGGCTTCTCGGACGTCTTCTTCCTGAGGTCAGGCGTGACGGCGAGGCAGTTCGTCTGGAGGAGATCCTCGACCTGGCTGCTGGTTCGGAACACGCGATCGCTGATCTCACGCAGATAGGCGAGCCCGAAACTCGCCACCAACCCGCCCGCCAGTGAGATCGCCAGCACCATCAGGGTTTTCGGATCGCTTTTCCCGAGGGGCCGCGACGCCGGGCTGATCAGCCGCGCCTCGGTGATCGGGAACGACTGCTGCTGCACCGCCTCCATATAGCGCTGGAGGAAGTTGTCGTAGAGGGCGCGGTAGGTCTGGGCGTTGCTCTCGAGCTCGCGCAGCTGGATCTGCGCCTGATTGGTCGTCTGCGTCTCGGAAACCACGGTGTCGAGGCTCGCTTTTATGCTCTCCTCGCGGGCGCGGGCGATATCGTAATCACTTCGATAAGCCTGCTGGATGCGCTGAAGCTCCTGGCTGATGTTGCGTCGGATCTCCTGCATCTGATTTCGGAGATTGACGGCCGCCAGGTGATTGTGTCCGTACTTCGCCGATATGGTCGCCTCGCGCGCGGCGAGGTCGACGTACTGGCCACGCAGCTTGATGATCGTCTCGTTCTTCAGCGCATCGGCGACCGACTCGTTCGGGATCTCCTGCCGCATGATGTCGTTGATGCGGTCGAGCCGCGCCTTGGCCTCGGCAGTGGAGGCGCGCGCGAGAATGAGCTGGCTGTTCACCTCGGCGAGCTGCTGCTCCCCGATCAGGCGGCCACCGGTGTCGACGATGTTGTTCTTTTCCTTGTAGTCGATGACGGCGCGCTGGGCCGCCGACGCCTGGGTGCGCAACTCGCGGATGCGATCCTGCAGCCAGAGGCTTGCGCGCTTTGTCGCCTGATACTTCGCCTCAAGCTGGTCGACGATATAGGCATCGGCAATCGCATTGGCAATTGCCGCCGCCTTGCCCGGGCTGAGTGACCGAAACGACAGTTCCATTGCATAGGTCAATCCGAGGCGTTTGACGGTTCGCGCATTCTCGAACCGGCTCAGCGCTCTTCGGGTGAGATCGAACTCGGACGGCGTTGCATCGGAGGCGAACGGACTGAGTAAGACCCGGATGACGGTAGCAACGAGTCCGCCGCTCGCACCGACGAACTCCGGATCCTCGGTGAGGCGCAGATCCTTGATGACAGCAAGGCTGATGTTCTCGGACTTGAGAATTTGCACTTGCGTCTCGACCGTCCCCGCGTCGATCGCGATGTCCCCGAGCACCGATTGTTGCTGGAAGAGCTGAACCTTCCGTGTGTCGATCACCATGGTCGCCGTCGCGGTGTAGCGGGCCGGCGTGGTGACCAGATAGACGAGCCCGAGCACCACCGCGCAGGCCATGACGATCAGGATCAGCGGAAGTTGCCGGCGGACGATGTCGAGAACGGAGGTCAGGAGTTCGGCTGGCGACGGCTCGTGACTTGCGAACTCCCGATCGACAACCGGCGGCCCCTTATCGATCTGCAACATGCGCCACGACGCCCTTCGAGCCCGAAACAGCTGAATTGAACGGAAATCTAAAGCGAGAAATCACGGACATCCGCCGCAGCAACTGCGACTCTCTGCCTTCGCTGAGCAGCTGCGCAGCAGATCACAAATACCCCACCACACCGTAGTCTTCGGGATGACCGGTCCACGATCCGCCGCCCGTTTGGCTTCTGACGGATCGTCGCTCACAGCCCTGGACTGACGTCAAACACACTCGTTCCGGAACTGGACAGCCCGCCGACACCGCCGCCGGTCCCGCCGGTCAAGCTCACCGAGCCGGGATTGGTCGTCGCGTTGTTCCCGAAGGCCGTGGTCGAACTCCCGCCCGACACTGTGGCGATGCCGGTCGTTGGGCCGCCGACGCCGGTTCCACCACCACCGGTTCCGGCTCCCGCCCCTCCGCCGCCGGCTCCACCTGCACCGCCCGCACCCGCACCGCCACCGCCGACAGCACCGATCTGAGAGTCGGGATTGACCGCAGCGAACGAGTCCTTCGCATTTTGGCTGGTCGCGCCGACCATCGCCTGCTGGATCTGCGTCGCGAATGTCTGATCGGGGCGGATGCAAACCCGATAGGCCTGTCCCAGGCCTGAGCCGATCGCCGACTGCTGACTGGTGTTGGCGGTCGCGAGCAACCCCATTACGGCAGACAACGTCGCCGGATCGGACGCTGCGAGATCGCGGACGCGCGATATCATCTCACCACCACCGTTGGGGTTCTGGCTCAGAAGCCCGTTCGGATTGTCCAGAAACGACCGGACGTCCGACGCCGGAAGCTGCTGCTGAGGCGCATAACACGCCGCGTTGGCGGCTCCTGCGGATCCGACGAGCGCCAAAACGGCCAAATAAGGGATCACCTGCCGAACCGACATGAGCATCTCCGTCGCGGACGTTTCGATTTAATTATCATAGAAGCGAACTCGGCGAAACCACAATCGGAGGCTGTCGCACCATCGATCGGTGCTTCGCTCGTCGCGCAACCCAACCGGCATTAACATCGAGACGACAATGGGAATTCGCTTTGCTTCCGACGTGGCGAACGGCCCCGTCGGCAGCGCCCACATTCGATGCTGGGATGAATGACGTCATGAAACTGACGTTAAGATTACTTCCCCGAGGGCACCGGCTCCTCAGCCCGGCGGGTACGACGGTCACCTGAAAAGGATTGCGCCAGCCCGACGCCGACCAACCCGAACGCCATGATGGCGTATCCGGGGAGTTGTAGCGAAAAATCGACCGCCGAGTGAAGAAGGCCGATCACGGCCACGCAAAGAGCTGCGAGTGGAACGGCTCGATCCCTCCGACGGATGACACTGCCTCTGGCCAAGATGCCGAGAACGACGATCCAGCCGACCACGACGGCGGCGCCGAGAGGAATTCCGACGTCGGCGAACAACTCGAGCGGCGTGCTGTGGGCGGCATTCCAGACACCCCACATCGAAATATCCTCGCTGCGATACGCCGGAAAGGCGTAACGCCACGTCCCCATCCCGGTCCCGAACCAGGGATGGTCGGCGATCATGCGCAAAGTCGACTGCCATCCGGCAAGCCGCCCCTCGTCGGCCAAGCCCTGAAGCTCGAACCGGGCACCGACGCGGCCGCCCATCACCTGCAGAACGATCATGACGGCTGCGGCGGCCCCGGCAGCCGCAACGACCAGCGCTTTCCCTCGTGAAAGACGGCGCCGGAAGAACAACGCGACCGCCAGGAGCAAGGAGACGCCCGAGGTGAGAACCCCGGCGCGCGATGCGGTCAGGAACAGCGCAAGAACACAAACGAAGGTCAGCGTGAAGGGAACGATGAGACCTTCGCGCCCTTTCGGGTCACCGGAGGTGAGCTCGGCCAACAGCCTGAACCAATCGATCTCGCCGTCCGGCAGCCGTCGCCGAATCTGCTCCAGGAGGAGAAGCAGGCAAACCACTGCGCACGACCCGAAGAAGGTCGCGGCGGTGTTTCGGTTGATGAACGTGGAGGTCAAATACCCCCCGCTCGAGGCTTTGTCCCGCCACATGGACTCGAGGGGATCATGAAACAACGCGACGATCCCATAAGCCGCATAGGCAGCTCCGGCCCAGCCGATCACGCGAAGCGCGCGACGCGCATCGTCGCGGTCCCGGCCGACGAGAAGTCCGAGGGTCAGGGCGAGCATATTCGCGAGCGGCGCGCCGAGGGCGAAGAACGGCTCTCCACGGACGATGGACACCGATGGCGCCACTGGAACGCCCAGCAACGCCTGCGCCTCGGCCCAAATCGGATGGAACGACGCGATCCACGGATGTTCGGCGAGTTGCTCGTGGAGAACCAGGGCATAGCCGGCGGCGATGGCCGCAATGCCGACCAGAACCCACCGGTGTGGCGCCCGCAGACGCGCCGTCGGCGCCAGCACGAGGCCGAGCCCCAGCAGGCCACACCATATCGCGACGATCGAGGTGTCTCGAGAGCCCAACGGAAGCGGGGCGAGGATCATCACCCCGAACAAAATCCAAGCTGAAATCCGATGGCTGGAATCGACGGTCGACGATGTCGGCATGAGGAAACTCGAAGGCCGAGGCGACGATATCGCCTCGGCCTCGTTCGTGCTCGCCCGCCTCATGGCCCGTGGATACGACTGTTGTACCGGGCGATGTAGACGTCGTTGACGGTCGCGACTCCCTGGCGTGTCGTTCCGAGCGTGGTGTTCACGAAGTCCAGGAACTTGGTCGCATCGACCTGAGGCGCGTTCGCGACATAGAGAACATCGAAAGGCCGCATCTCCAGTTTTGTCGCGAGGAAATAGCCTGCCGGATCCTGGAAGCTCACCGTGAATATGACCGGAATCAGTCCCGTCGGATACTTGCTGCAATCGATGCCGAGCAGTTCGGCGACCTCGCGCGGCTCGCGACGATACAGGAAGACCGAGCCGGGGTCCGCCTGCAGGTCATAGAGACCGCCCGCCTTGGCGACCGCCTGCGCCAGATTGATCTTCCAGGCATCGAAGTTGAACTCGCCCTGCTGACCGGTCGCTCCGAAGGCGAGGAACTTCATCGGCTCGCGATAGACGTAGATGCGGTCGCCGGGCTGCACATAGATGTTGTTGGACGGCATGTAGATCAGGTTCGCGAACGGAACCGTCGCACGCTTGCCGTTCCGCTCGAGCAGAACCCAAGTCTCCCACCCGTTTCCGCTGATGCCGCCGGCGCGGGTGATGGCATCGGTGATGCGGTCCTGCGCACCGGCCGCAGCGCTCGGGTAACGAACCGGAGACCGCACGTCGCCGACGACGCTGACGAGCGAGGTCCGCTGCTCGCCGAGCGAAACGACCACTTGCGGCTCGATCGCGCGATTTTTGATCCGATTGACGATTTCGTTCTGCACCTGGACGTTTGTGCGGCCGGCCGCCTTGATCACACCGGCATAGGGGACGCTGATATTTCCGTCGTTGTCGACGGTCTGAGACGGAAGAGTCACGAAATTGCCGGGACGCACGCCGGCTTCGATCGGAATGAAGAGGCCACCGGCCGCCGCCTCGAAGATCGTCACGTTGACGACGTCGCCGACGCCGAACGTGATGCTGCTCGGCGGGCGCCGGTCGGTGAAGACGCCGGCGAGAACGCTGGGCTCGTGATTCGCGAGAACATCGACCGTCCGTGCGTCGAGCTTGACCAACGCGTATGCCAGTGTCGGACTGCGCTCGGTCCTGACCTCGAGGCTCGCTGGCCCGGACATCGGAATGAAGCCACAGCCACCGACCGCTGTGAGTGCCGCAATGCACAGACCTCGCATCAAAATCGTCCTGGGACGCATCCCCCCCTCCCGCAGCCAAAACCCCGCCCACAACCCTGAGTGTGATACAGTTCGAAAATACCTTTCGCAATCCGAAATTGAAACGGTACCACCCACCCTCCGTCGCTCAAGTCCTCAGCGTTGCATCAGAGCAACAGTTCGAGCAAACACCCCAGTACAGGCCACAGAGTTGTTTGAATGCACTCGGCCGCGAGCCCACAATAAACTGTCGATTTAGTCATTAACGCTTTATTAAACGTATTTTACGAGCTCTTTTTGAGGCTATAGTCGAAGCATGCCGCATCGTAATTAGCACACAGTTCTCACCGAACCGCTGCGGACTGCCCGCGCAAAGCGAGCAGCGATGCTGCGTCCGACGTCACTGCAGCAATATTCGGCACTCAATAGTTGTCGGTCATGCGTCATGGTGTAATGGTGCCGATCAAATGCAGTACGGCCGGCACAGGTCACCGTTGCCCCCGAACGGCGGAAGACGACGGCCGACCAGGAGCCATCATCTCGGACTGCCCCATCGTTCGCGCGGTGGCGGAACGTGAAACGCAAACTCGAGATTCTGAACCGGCGGTCGGAGCTCTGATGGCGTTCGGTGAGCGTTATCTGTGAGACATGAAGGACCGAAAGATCGGCCGACATAGAGGAGGAGCAGGTCTCCTGCCCTCGGAAACCCGGAATGTTCTGATTTCCCGGATCGACGCCATCCTCACGAACCTTGCACGGACGCCCCTTATCGGTCGGTATTCGGAATGAGATGTCCTTCACGCTCGACCTCGGTGATCACGACCGCGTTTCTTGCTCTGGTCGGCACGGCACTCGATCGCACACCCGTTCGCGCCGATGGCGCCCGCCAGACCTTCGAGCACTGCCGGGCGATTCCGGAAGGGCCGGCGCGGTTGCGCTGTTACGATCGGGCCTTGCCCGGCGCCCCGCCGGCTCCACCGCAAGAGGCTTCATCAGACCGCCAGCGAATCGGATCCTGGCGGCTCGTCCACACCCGGGATCCCGCGGGAGGAAAGGACGCGGTTTCCATCATGCGAACGGCCGACCTGACGAAATCGGATCCTTCGTTCGTCGGCCTGATGGTTCGGTGCGGTGAATCCGATGTCGAGGTGCTTCCGGTCGTCATCCCGCCGCTGCCGCCCCGGGTGTCGCCCGAAGTCAGTTTCGGCGAGGGCGCGAAAAGTCTCACATTGCGGGGAACGGTGGTGCCGCCCGGATCGGCGATCCTGCTCCCGCCCCGCGCGACCGAAGAAGCCCGATCCGTTTGGCGCAATTCCAAATCCGTCGCGGTCGAGATCACGGCAGAGAGCGAGACGATCCGCGGATCGGTTCCTCTGGACGATTTTCCGAAGGCACTGGATGCGCTCGTCACGGCCTGCAGCGCTCGGTGACCAGCTGCCGCTGCCGCGCGCCGACGTGAAAACGCCGGAGACGCATCGAGCCGTGGCCCGCGAAATTGCTCCGTCCATCTCTTCGTGACGGTTGACCGAGCGAGGTATTCCAGCGCTAGATGAAAGGCGACGAATGACTGGACATTGACCATGTTGCGTCAGAAATACTCGCAACAGCAAGCAGGTGTCGGTGGCAGCATCGGGATCGTTCGCCGAGTCTCGGTTTTCCTGTCAGTCGCCCTCGCGCTCCTCGAGTCATCGACCGCCTCGGCCCAAGCCGACTATCCGAACGTGCTCCACACCCGATACCAGGCCGTCGATCGGGCGAAGGGTGGGCGTTTCATCATTTGGCTGGACCGGGAGAAGGTCCATCACGGTCTCGATCCTCGGCTCTATCCGGCAGCGGTGTATGTCGACGTGAGGCACGTGACACCGGCTCCGGGATCCCCGACCGTCAGCATGATCGAAGTCTTGCCGATCGATTCCGCCGTCCCTGAATTCTACCACGTTGCCGGCATCGCCCGCTTCAAGATCACGGGGATGCGCATCGAAACCACCAACATTCCGCAACCGTGATTCGTCCGCAGCCGATCGGACGGGCGGACCGACGTCGTGAGAGCGATCTCGCCGCCCGACTCCGATCGGTCGCGCGGGCCGCCCCGGTCGGCAGAGATCCTCGACGATCCGCCATCGCATCATCGTCCGCAGCGTCGCGCAGCGATTTCTCTCACCAACGGCTACGATCGTGACACTCGCATTCGGCCTCCTCGTCGCGCTCCTTCTGAGCGCCCCTGCCCTCGCCTTCGCGCCGTCACCCACGACCTCCGCGCTGGTCACGCTCTATGTCGCGGTCGTGATTGGGACCATCGGTCTCGAATTGCGGCCCGGAGAGGCGGCGCACGTGGCGAAGGTGTCGCGCCGAGCGGCCGTCGTCGCGGCGATCCCGGTGCTGGTCATGGCTCTCCAGCTCCTGCCCGCACCGGGGCTCGGCAATCCGATCTGGGCGTCCGCCGCGGCCGCGCTCGGGCAGCCGCTGACCGAGCGCATCACCATCGATCTCGGCGCGTCGGTGGGTGCGATCGGCTTCTATCTGGTCGCCGCCGCGACCGCGATCGCCACGGTGGGCGTGGCATCGGACCGACACCGCGCCGAGTGGCTCCTGTTCGCTCTCACCGGGGTCGGCACGCTGATGGCAGCGACGGCCGTCGTTCACGATCTCACGGGCTCGACGTTTCTCGGAGAAACCGGGATGCCCACCCGGGGCGTGTTCGATGCCGGGGCTGCGCTCGGCGTCGTGTTCGCCGCCACGACGGCCAATCTGGCGGTCGAACGCTACGAGACCCGGCGCGGGCGGGCTGCGATGACGACCGTGCAGCTGATCGAGGGACTGTCTTTGTCGCTCGGCGCCCTGCTCGTCTGCGCCTTGGCGGTCGGCTTCTTTTCCGGCGGGCTGCTTGCCTTCGCCGCCGGGTGCGGGTTCGCGACCTTCGCCGTCTCGGTCGCCGTTCGGCGGCTCGGAATGGGCGCCTGGGTGAGTACCGGCCTGGCCGCTGCAGTGCTGGCCGCGGCCGCCATGATCGCGGCGGGCAATTGGAGCGGGGAGGCCGACATCGCCCTTCGCTTCGCCGCCACCTCGGGCGTCCTCGCCAGCGAGCAACGCATGGTGTCGGACGCTGGCGCAGGCGGAAGCGGCGCCGGGACATGGCCGGCTGTTCACCGGCTGTATCGGATGCCCGACGAGCCGGTTCGGCCACCACCGACCACGGCGGCCCGTATCGAAGTCGAGTTCGGCTGGCCGGCGCTGTGGGGGGCGATCGTCCTCGCCGTGCTGCTCGTCGCCGAGCTCGTCGCCGGCGCCCTCGGTCGCGGGCGTGACTCGTTCTATTCCAGCGGAGCGGCGGCCGCGGTCGTCGTGGTGGCCATCGAGACGTTTCGTGATGCGAGCCTGTTCACGCCCACCATCACGATCGTCGCGGCCGTGACAATCGGGCTCGGCCTCGCACAGTCCAAAAGTCGTTCGGCGCACTGATCGGGTCGGCCCCTCGGACCGACCCGATCATCTCCCGTCAGAAAATCTATCAATCTTTGAAAACGACGTCACGCGGCCGGACGCGCCAAGGTGGCCCAGAACAGCGGATTCTTCGGTGACTGCACCCGCACCCACCGATAGCGGGTCGCCGTCCACGGCCGGATATTGGCGTTGAGGTTGTCCAGGACGAGGTCACCTTCGTCGGTGCGCGCAACGAGCACGAGATGGTGCTCACCGGACGCGATCACGACCTCGGCCAGGAGCAAGGCGTGCGCCGGCCAGCCCTGCGCGATCAGCTGGTGGCGCTTGGTCACGGCGTAGTCGTTGCAGTCGCCGGCCCGCGGCGCGATGAGCCACCGCTCGGCTTTCACCCCGCCCATGTTGGCTTGCGGCCGAATCGCCCGATTCACCTCGGTGTTCACGGATCGGAGCTGCTCCCGGCGGGCTTCGGTCAGCTTTGCCGGACCGCCACGGAACACGATGGGTCGGACCTTGCAGTCGCCCGGATACTGAAGGCAGAAGCGCGCATGGGCCATCGGCGCCATCGCCGGCTGGTCGAGTTTCAGGCGCTGGACCTGGAATTTGAGAGCGCGCGGCTGGCCGAAGAAGGCCGCATTCGCCAGGCTAATTCCACCCGGTCCGAATCCGCAGAATTCCGCGAACATCGTCACGATGAAGAGTATTCCAACACCACGCCTCATCGCCCAGCCTCCCGTGCTCGTTGTATGATTTCGAAATACACGGGAGAGACTGCAGTCCGGTTCAGATGGACCCCTCAAATTGATTCGAACTTTCAGAATTCGAGGATTTTGAATACCTCTATACCTTTGTTTTATTTGATTTCTGTATAATCCATCATAAAAGTCATAAAAACCCAATTTTGAGAAAAAAGCATTTTAATCTATTTGAAGAGTCAGCCGCGCGACAAAGGGCAAAAGTTGCCAGCGGCGCGATCGGGCGCGTAAGACATCCCGAACATGATCCCGTCACTCCGAGGTCCGGCCTTTCCCCGTGTGGAGCATCCTGAAGCCGAAACAGTCACGCCCCGCCCTTCCGGCCGGGTACCGCGTTTATGCGGTGGGTGACGTACATGGGCGCGCCGACCTTCTCGAGGGTGTGTTCGCGCGCATCGACGCGGACCAGAAGGCGCATCCCGCGCGCCAGCCGGTCGAGGTCTATCTCGGCGATTACATCGATCGGGGGCCGGATTCTCGAACGGTGATAGATCTTCTGATTGCCCGCAGCCGTCGCCGCGATATCGTTCTCCTGAAAGGCAATCACGAGACCTACTTGCTCGAGTTCGTTCGGGATCCGGAGGTGCTGCGGGGCTGGCGTCAATTCGGCGGGCTGGAGACGCTGATGTCCTACGGACTGCGGCCGTCGCTCAATCCGGGCAATCAGGAGCTCGCCGCACTGTCGGCGGCGCTACGTCAGGCCATTCCGCGCGCGCATTTCGAGTTCTATGGCGGGCTCTTGCCGTATTTCAGCCTCGGCGACTTCTACTTCGTCCATGCGGGAACAAACCCGCGCGTCCCTCTCGCCCATCAGGACGAACGCGATCTTCTCTGGATTCGCGAGGAATTCCTGGTGCACGAGGGTTATTTCGAGAAGATGATCGTGCACGGGCACACGCCCGTTCACGATCCGGACTTTCGCCCCAACCGGATCAACATCGACACCGGCGCCTATGCCACGGGTCGGCTGACTTGCCTGATGATCGAGCATGACCGGCTCACCGTTCTATAAGGCCCGCGCGCTCCTCGGACGGGCGACGCGGGTGTCGCTCCGCGGCGCGCTCCTCGTCTTCGCGCTCCTGCTCGGTGGCATCGGGGCATGGGAGACGGCCGTCGAGTTCGCACGCCCCGACCCGGGGCGGATCACGGTCGCGGACAGCGAGACGAGACTGTCCGCCACTCGGGCTGCAGCGGCGGGCGACGCGGCGCGACGCGCCGTGGTCAGAGGGGATCTGTGGGCCGATCATGCCGTTGCGCTCGTCGGTCCGACGGCGGCGGAACCGGCCCCGTCCGAACAGGCGATTGCCCGTGCACGAGCCGCCGCCGCCCGGGCCGTGCGTCTCGCTCCGCACGAGGCTCGGGCGTGGCTCGTCCTGGCCGACCTCGCCGAACGGACCGCACCACCGAAAGAAAGCGCCGGGCCGTTACGGATGGCCTTTTTCACCGACCCGGCGAATTTCGATCTCTTGCCCTGGCGCATCGCCGTGGGGACACGTTCGGAAGCGATCACGGACGACGAGATCGAAAGGCTCACCGAGCGAGACATCCGGCTGATCGCGGCGCGCGAAGGAGGCACTGCCGTCCTCGCGGACGCCTATCGTGCGGCATCCCCCGAAGGGCGCGCGGTCATCGAACGCACGACGGAACAAATCGATTCCGCCCTCGCTGCGGCCGTGCGGGCGACCGACTGATGTTCCGAGCAGTTTTGTCGGTGGGCCGCCGCTGCGGCTTTTGCGAAATCGATCGACGTCGCCTCGTCGGTCACGGGACGCGGCACTCGTAGACGATCGTGCCGCGGGTCGTTGCGGAGCTCTCGAGGCAGTGCGCCGGATCGGTGACGCGTCCCTCCACCGTGAAGTCGTAAGGGGCGCCGTTGATCATCAGCACGTAGCGGCCCGGCGGCAACGCGAAACCGGGATCCTCGGGCTGCACCAGCACCATCTCCTGGTTCTCCTTGAGCGGCCGAACCCGGAAATCGAAACCGATGTCGCGGATCACCCAGCGCGGCTCGGCCGGCGGTGCCGTGACCGCCTTTCCGGATGAATCGAACGTCATCATTCGTGCCAGCCGGGCAGCGATCCGGATCGGCACCTTCTCCGGGGCACTCGCCAGCATCTCGCGACGGAAGACCAGAAAGGTGAGACCTTTAGCGGGCAGCGCGACCGTGCCCGGGGAGGTGATCTGCAGGACCGTGCGCACCCGCGGATCGAGGGGCGAGGTCGTGGCCGGAGCGATCTCGGTCAGGGCATCGTTCTGGATCGCGTAGATGCCATAGACCTCCGGCAAGGGGAACGGCAGCGTGCTCGACGGACCGGCCGGTGCTGCCGGGACGGCCGAGACGACCACCTCAGGTCCGCGCACCGTTTCGGCCGGCGCAGCGACCGGCTCCACTCGAGGAGTGGACAGCAGCACATAGAGGGCGAGCGGAACGATGGCCGCGACGGCGAGCTCCGCGACCCGACGAGCCACGCTGCTGCCGAGCCACCCTGACGACGCCAGGAACAGGTTCGTGCGCTCCAATCCGGCGAGAGCGAGCCGTACGACGCGCCCGAACTCGCCCGCCGGGCCGACGGCCGAAATCCCTTTGGCGTCCGGCGTACGGGTCACCACCGAGCCCATCGGCACCGCTGGCTCGGCCGACGCCTCGATCGCCGAAATCGCCGCCTCGAGATCCGCGAAACGGTCGATCACTTCGGCCTCGGTCGGAGCCGGAAACCGCCGCTCGAACTCCCGTTCGAGCGTGAGCCGCGCGAGATCGTAGACCAGCCGACGAAGCCGCGCCGGATCCCGCGCGGCATCGGCGATCATCCTGTCGAGGACTGGCTCGAAATCCACCATGTCGGCAACGATTCTGCCGTCATCCCGTGTTCGCCGCGATGATAGTGGGTCGGGCCGGGTGATCCAACCCGAATACCCACGTCACGGACCGCTGCGCGGCGGAAATTCCGTGCTCGGACGAGCCGATCGAGTGGACTGGGTCGCCGAGAACGGACCGGATCTCGCCGGCGCAGAGTTCGAGCCGTTGGAAGAAGTCGTGGAAGGCTCGCTCGACCAGAGCAAACTTCGCACGGGCTCTGTCGAACGCTCCTTCCGCTTCACGAGGAGCCAGAGCCGCTCGATCGGGTCGAGATTCGGGGCGTCGGTCGGCAGATGGATCGGCACGATGCGGCAGCCGGGGTATCTGACGATACGGTACTTCGACCCGACCAAAATTACCTGCATTTCACACCGAATGGGTACCCCGATTTCGGGTGGCGACAAACTGCGTAAACTTTTGCGCATGGATTTTACGAAGGCCGTGGTAGTATATTATGCTTTTATCGTCTGAACTGATTCGAGGCTCCGATCGGATGCGCACCGGGTCGGCGGGTCGCCCGCGAGGTCGGTCGGCGCGGGTTCGGTGCCGCACGAGAGGCGACGGAGCTCGTATCATGACGATCATGCCGGCCGATTTGTCAGAACCGACCGTTTCCGCATCGACCCGAGCCTATTGGGAGATGCTGGGTCGCTTCGTCGCCGCCTTCACCGAGACCGAGAAGAACCTCCGGGCCACCCTGTGGCGGCTCGCCGACATGCCGACCGCGACCGCGCAGGCGGTGTTCGCCACGGTGCAGATCGACGCGGCCATGAACGCGCTGCGCCGCATCGCCGAGGCGCAGCAATGGACCCGCGAGCGCAGGGCCGAGCTCGAGGCTCTTTCTCATCAGCTCGGCCGCCTGCTCAAGCTGCGCAACGATCTGATCCATTTCGGCGCGATCGTGGAGGACGCCGAGCACTACACGGTGATCCACGACGCCACCGGTGGCCGCGCGCAAATCGTGCGGCTGTCGCCGTCGCTGCTCGCCGACGCGGTGACCGACCTCGCGCTGGTCGATCTGAGACTCACGCTGCTCGCCTTCGGCGACGAGATGCCGGCGCTGACGCGCGCTTCGTTCGATCGGGAGCGCAGGCGCTCATGGCGATATAAACCTCCTGCAC
>NZ_AKZI01000043.1 GCF_000293785.1 Rhodovulum sp. PH10
ATGAGGCCCGCACCGTGGCCTCGCCCTTCGAGACGCACTCCTGCGGAGCGCTCCTCAGGACGAGGTCGGTCTCTATCGCCGTTGGTATGAGAGCAAAGGCGGCGCATGCGGCTCCTCCGGAAAGGGGCCGGCGGCGCGGCCGCCGGGCTGGCGGTTGTCGTCGGGCTGGGGCGCTCGGTCGGGCGCCGTGTCAGCGGTAATAGGCGCGCGGCTTCTTGCGCGACGTCTTCACCGGCGCCGGCGGCGGATAGGGGTTCGGGCTGCACGAGCCGCCGACCCCGCGCACCGTCGCGGTGCACTGGGCGAGGTTGGTGTAGACGCACTGCGTCTGCTCGGACAAGCCGTTGTTGAGATCGGCACACCAGGGATACCAGGTGGCCCAGGAGGGCGGCGACCAGATGCCCCACGGGTCGGCTTTCGCCGTCCCCGATCCGAGCCCGATGGCGACGGCCAGCGCTGCTCCGGCCATCACGGCCTTCAACGGCGCGGCGTTCGACGGCAATGCCCGCATGTCGGCTTCCTCACGACGATTCTTCGAACCTACTCCACTAACGCGGAAGGATCGAGAATTCGGTAACGCGCTGGTGCAAATCGACGTGTCACGCCTGATGTCGGGCTTGCCGCCGAAGCCGTACGTCGTCCGCCTCAGCTCTCCGTCGGCAGGCCGGCCGCCTTCCAGGCGAGCAGGCCGCCGGCGAGATGCGCGCCATAGGGCAGCCCCGCCGCCTGCGCCTTGCGCGAGGCGGTGACCGAGCGCACGCCGCTGCGGCAGGAAAAGACCACCTCGCGGCCGTGCGGATCGGGGATCTTTGCCGGGTCGAACTGCGACAGCGGCATCAGCACGGCGCCGGGGATTCGCTCCTGCGCGGTCTCGTTCGGCTCGCGCACGTCGACGAGCATGATCCTGTCGGCGGCGAGCTCGGCCGCCACCTCCTCGGCCTCGAGGTCCTTCACCGGCGTGCGCGAAAACAGCCCGAACATCGTGTTCTGTGCTCCTGATGAACGATCCGCCTCAGGTAGTGATTGTCGCGCGCTCGGCAAGGCGCCCGTCACACCACGTGGTCGGGGGCGAGCGGGCAGGTCGCGCCCTCGCGCTCGATTTGCAGCGTGACGTGGCCGATCGCGTGGTGCTCGCGCAACTCGTGGGCAATATGGCGCAGGAAGGCGTCGCCCGGATGCCCGCCGGGCATCACGAGGTGGGCGGTGAGGGCGATCTCGGTGGTGCTCATCGGCCAGATGTGCAGGTCGTGCACCGCGGCGACGCCCTCCTGCCGGCCGAGAAAGGCGCGCACCGCCTCCGGGTCGACGCCCGGCGGCACCGCGTCGAGCGACATCGCCACGCTGTCGCGCAGAAGGCCCCAGGTGCCGGCGACGATCACCGCGACGATGACGAGGCTCATCACCGGGTCGAGCCACAGCCAGCCGGTCAGCATGATCAGGAGGCCGGCCATCACCACGCCGACCGACACCGCGGCGTCGGCCGCCATGTGCAGATAGGCGCCCTTGATGTTGAGGTCGCCCTCGCGGCCGGAGAAAAAGAGCCAGGCGGTGATGCCGTTGATCACCACGCCGATGGCGGCGACGACGATGACGGTGAGGCTCGCGACCGGCTGCGGGTCGAGCAGGCGCAGCACCGATTCCCAGGCGATCGCGCCGACCGCGACCAGCAGAAACACCGCGTTGAACAGCGCCGCCATGATCGAGGAGCCGCGCAGGCCGTAGGTGTAGCGGGGCGAGGGCGGCCGCTTCGACAAGACCGCGGCGATCCAGGCGACGACGAGGCCCAGCACGTCGGAAAGATTGTGCCCGGCATCCGCCACCAGCGCGACCGAGTTCGACCAGAAGCCGAAGCCGCCCTCGATCAGCACGAAGGCGACATTGAGCGCGATGCCGATCGCGAACGCCTTTCCGAAATCCTTCGGGGCGTGGCTGTGGCCCGGCCCGTGGGCATGCGAATGGCCGTGGGAGTGGTCGTGCGCGTGGTGGTCGTGAGCGGAATCGTGCATGCGTCGGGTCCGGCTGGCGGGGGTTTTGCGGGGGGTGGCCGTGTCCGACTCGTGTGGCACGGGGCGCAATCGAAATCCACCGGCGGCGGCCGTTGCGATTCTTGAAGACCTCCAACGTCCTGCCGAAGACGTAATCGCTGCCGGTCGAATCCGTTCACCCGCCGGCTGCGATGGTGGCCTCCGCCGCGGCGAGCCGCTCCAACCCCTCCGGCGTCGAGACCTCCGGCCGCCAGCCGAGCGCGGCGAGCGCGGAGGTGTCGACCACCAAGGGCTCGGCGAGCCGGCGAAACGTCTCGGCGCGGCCGCCGAGGGCGAAGCCCGCCCGCAACAGCGGCGTCGGCACCGGAAACAGGCCGGGCGGGCGCGCAAAACCGCGGCGCAGCGCCGCCACCATCTCGCCGACCGTCAAGACCTCGCGGTCGGCGACCACGAAGGGCCGCCGCAGGGGGCCGGGCGCGGTGAGGACGGTCGCGACCGCCGCGGACAGATTGTCCAGCGCCAGCAGGGATCGCCGCGCCGCCAGCGCGCCGAGCGGCAACGGCCACGGCGAGCGCGCGAGTTTTACCAGCTCCGCCATGTTGCCGCGCACGCCGGGCCCGTAGACCAGCACCGGGCGCAGCGCCACCCAGTCGAGCGCGAGCCCATCCAGCCCCTGCTCGGCGGCGAGCTTGGAGCGCCCATAGGCGCTTTCCGGCGCTGCCGGCGCGTCTTCGGTCAGCACGGCCGCGGCCGAAGGCCCGGCCTGGGCGCGGATCGAGGAGAGAAACACGAAGCGCTTCGCCCCGGCCCGCTCGGCCGCCCGGGCGAGCGCCACCGTCGCCTCGGTGTTCATCACCCGGTAGTCGTCCTCCGGCGTGCCGGACAGAAGCCCCGGGGCGAGTGCTGCCGAATGCACCACCGCGTCGACGTCGGCGAGCGCCGCCGACATGTTCTGCGGCCGGGCGATGTCGCCGATCACCGCGCTCGCCGCGTCGAGCGGCACGCCAGCCGGCCGGCGCAGCAGCGCCCGCACCCGAAAGCCGCGCTTCGGCAAGTCCTGCAGCAGATACCGGCCGATGAAGCCGGTCGCGCCCGTCAGGGCGATCAGCGGCGCCATATCGTTCCTCGCCTTCTCGATCTCCGCCTCGCGTGATGCGAAACCCGAGGCCTCGACCATGCAATTTCTGTGGCCGACCCTTCCGTGCCGAGCGGCAAGTGCTAAACGAGAGCGTTTCCTGGTTCGCTCAAGCGGAGAGCTCCCCTTGTCCCTCGTCCATCCGTTCTGCGCGCTGCGCCCCGCGCCGGGCCGCGCCGCCGAGATTCTCGCTCCCCCCTACGACGTGCTGTCGAGCGCCGAGGCGCGGGTGCGCGCCGCCGGCAAGCCGTGGAGCTTTCTGCACGTCTCCAAGCCCGAGATCGACCTCGACCCCGGCATCGACCCCTACGACCCGGCGGTCTATGCCAAGGCCCGCGAAAACCTCGACCGGATGGTCGCCGAAGGCGTTCTGATTCGCGACACCGTGCCGAGCTACTACGTCTACCGCCTCACCTGGCGCGACCGGGTGCAGACCGGCCTCGCGGTGGCCGCCTCGGTCGCCGACTACGTCTCCAACCGCATCCGCAAGCACGAGCTGACCACCCTCGCCAAGGAGGACGACCGCGTCCGCCAGATCGAGGCGGTGAACGCCCAGACCGGCCCGGTGATGCTCGCCTATCCCGACCAGCCGGGGCTCGATGCGCTGCTCGCCCAGGTGACGGAGGGCGAGCGCGACGTCGACGTCACCGCCGACGACGGCGTGCGGCACGAGATGTGGGTGGTGAGCCGGGCCGAGACGGTCGCCCAGCTCACCCGGATGATCGACGCCTTGCCGGTGCTCTACATCGCCGACGGCCATCACCGCTCGGCGGCGGCCGCGCGGATCGCCGAGGCGCGCGGGGCGGGGGCGGCGGGCGGCGCCGGCGCGCACGACCGCTTTTTGGCGGTGATGTTCCCGCACCACCAGATGACCATCCTCGACTACAACCGCCTGATGAAAGACCTGAACGGCCGGTCGCCGGACGAGCTGCTGACGGCGCTCGCCGCCGCCGACTTCTCCGTCACGCCGAGCGAGACTGCGGTGCGGCCGGCGGCACCCAACGAGTTCGGCCTCTACGTCGCCGGGCGCTGGCACGCGCTGACGCTGAACCCCGGCAAAATCCCGGACGACCCGGTCGGCCGGCTGCCGATCACGCTGCTCACCAAGCACGCGATCGAGCCCTTGTTCGGCATCACCGACCAGCGGCGCGACAAGCGGATCGACTTCGTCGGCGGTGGCCGCGGCCTCGACGAGCTGGCCCGCCGGGTCTCCTCCGGCGAGGCGGCGGCGGCCTTCTCGCTGTTTCCGACCCGGCTCGAGGATTTGATGGCGGTCGCCGACGCCGGCGAGATCATGCCGCCGAAATCGACCTGGTTCGAGCCGAAGCTCGCCGACGGGCTGGTCAGCCACGTGCTCGACTGACCGGCTGTCTCGGAACCGACATGACCCACCCTTCCTCGACCTCCGCCGCCTCGACCTCCGGGCCGGCGACCCACGTCGCCACCGTGATCACCAGCCCGGACGATCCGGTGCTCGACGGCCGGGCCGCTGCGGCCGCCCGGCTGGTGCTGCCGCGCGGCGGCGTGCCGGACTGGCTCGCCGACGGCATCGCCGTCGACCTGCCGTTCACTCCGTCGGGCCCGCTCGACGAGCACGCGATCGCCGAATCGGTGCGGTCCGCGGTCGGCGGGCTTCCGGTCGACGTGGTGGTCCAGCCGCTCGCCGGGCGGCGGAAAAAACTTCTCCTGGCCGACATGGACTCCACCATGATCCGCCAGGAGTGCATCGACGAGATCGCCGACCTGATCGGCCGCAAGGCGCACATCGCCGCCATCACCGAGCGGGCGATGCGTGGCGAGATCGCCTTCGAGCCGGCGCTCGCCGAGCGGGTCGGGCTGCTCGCCGGCCTGCCGGTGGAGAAGATCGACGAGGTGATCGCCCACCGCATCACGCTGACGCGCGGCGGGCCGACGCTGGTGCGCACGATGGCGGCGAGCGGCGCCCACACCTGCCTGGTCTCGGGCGGCTTCACGCTGTTCACGGAGAAGATCGCCCGGGCGATCGGCTTTCACGAGCATGTCGGCAACACGCTCGAGATCGGCGCCGACGGCCGCCTGACCGGCCGGCTGGTGCCGCCGATCGTCGGCCGCGAGGCCAAGCGCATGACGCTGCACCGGCTGCGCGACGCGCGCGGCCTCGCCCAGGCCGAGACGCTGGTGGTCGGCGACGGGGCGAACGACCTCGCGATGATCGACGAGGCCGGGCTCGGTGTCGCCTTCCGGGCAAAGCCCGCGGTCGCCTCGGCGGCCGATGCGCGCATCGACCACGGCGACCTCACCGCGCTGCTCTACGCGCAGGGCTATCGGCAGAGCGAGTTCGTCACCGGCTGACCGGCGGGGCTGCGGCTGCCGCGGCAGTCGCAGCGGCCGTCCTCACTGCACGGCGGAGCGGATGTCGGCGGGCGGGGTGACGTGGCCGCCCGACAGGGCGCTCGGGAACTCGAAGAATTTTCGCAGCACGCCCGGCGCCACCGCCGAGATCGGGTTGACCCGCAGCATCGGCGCGCCGGGGGTGCCGACCACCTCGTAGGTCACGCCGACCAAGCCTTCCTTGTCGCCGCCGCCGAGGAAGAGGCCGACGATCGGGATTTGGCCGAACGCGTTGTTGAGCCCGTAGAGCGGCACGAAGGTGCCGCGCATCCGCACCGCGTTGGCGGCATAGTCGATCGTGCCTTCCAGGGTGGCGCCGATCACCGGCCCGCGCACCACGCCGTCGCGGATGGTGAGCCGCCCGGCCGACTTCATGAACTCCACCCGCATGCGGCTGAACTCGACCCCAGGATTGCCGGCGCCCGGCGCGCCCGCCGCCACCCGGTCGAGCGAGGGCTCGCCGCGCACCGCGAAGTCGCGCACGTTCAACAGGCCTTCCTTCGGCTTGGTGTCGGCGTTCGGCGGGTCCATCGCCACCCACATCTGGCCGCCGAACATGCGGGCATAGGTGTCGGTGAAGCGGAACAGGGCGCCGGCGTCGTTGCTCTCGAGATAGATCACCTGGCCGCCGCCGCCGACCCGCCCGCGCAGGTCGCCGGTCAGCGTCTGGTCGACGCCGATCTTGGCGGCGAGCTTGAACGCCTCGACCCGGCCGCGGCGCCGCACGATGTCGAGATCGACCGCGCGCAACGCCTCGCCGTTGAAGCCGGCGAGCGCGCCGATCTTCAGGTCGAGCGAGACGTCGGTCGCCGCCTCGCGCTGCTTGTGGCCGGTCGAGGAGCCGCCCATCACCGACTTGATCAGCGCCCGCCCGTCATAGACGTCACCGCGGACCGCGACGGTGAGCATGCCGTCCTGGGCGCGGTCGACCTTGAGCGTCGCCTTGTCGCCGTCGGACAGGCCGAACACCGGAAAGTTCGCCGCGGCGAGGTCGCCCTCGCCGTCGAGCTCGACGGTGCCCTTGACCGCGGCGCCCGAGCCCTCGATCGCCACGTCCTCGAAGCGGGCGGCCTTGCCGCGGCCGACATAGGTGAAGCCGACCCGGGCCGGCTTGCCGGCGGGCTTCACCCAGCTCGGCAGCAGGTTGTCGATCTTCGCGTGGGTCAGGTCGGCCTCGACGGCGAAGCGGCTGTCCTCGCCGTCGCCGACCGGCATGCGGCCGGCGACCCGCACCGGCACCGGGCCGGACAGGCCGCCGTCGGCGGCGAAGCCGAGCTTGTTGCGGGCGGCGTCGTCGATGGTGGCGGTGAGGCGCACCTCGGCGGCATTCTGGTCGGCGGCCTTGTGGTACTCGACCGCGGCCGGCACCCCGGCGATCCGCACGTTGCCGTCGAGCTGCCAGCCCTGCTTGTCGGCGGTGACCCGCAGCGTCTGCGCCTCGACCTTCTGCGACATCGCGAACTTGTCCGCGGAGAAGTTGGTGAGGTCGGCGGTCACCTCGTAGCCGAATTTTTCCGGCGGCGGGTCGGACTCGAGCGTGGTCGAGACCTGCACCTGGGCGCTGACGGTGCCGCGCACCTGGGTCGGGTCGAGCGGCGCGCCGGCGGTCTCGCGGATGCCCTCGAGGCCGAGGAACTCGGCGGCGGCCGCGGCCGGGCCGTCGACTTTTGCCCGCACCGTCGCGGCCGGCGGCTTGCCCTGCGAATCCGGCACCTCGAACACGCCGTTCGACACCGTCATGCGCCGCCCGGACGGCAGCTCGGCGACGCCGTGGCCGAGCCCGACGGTGATCCGCCGCCCGCGCACCCGCAGGAGCAGGTCGGACTCGCGGACCTCGGGCAGCATGTCGACCAGCCGCACCCGCGTGCCGGTGGTCGCCACCTCGATCGACAGGCCATCGTCAGGCACCGGCGGGCCGCCGTCGCGCAGCGTCGACATCGGCGCATTGGTGGCGATCTCGATGCGGTCGATCGACCCGCCCGCCATGTTCTTCATCACCCATTCGCGCACCGGCGGGTTCACGAAGGGCGGCCACATCCGCTTGAAGGAGGTCGCCGACAGGTTGCGGGCGGCCATGCCGACCGCGAGCTTGGGATCGGCGGTCGCGAAGTCGACGAAGCCGGACATCGCCACGTTGACGTCGCCGCCGGACGCCTCGCCGTGCTCGATGTCGAGCCGCCGGGTGGTCGGGTCGAACGCGCCGCGAATCAGCACGCGATTGATCAGCAGCGGCTTGGCGTCCTTGTGCCCGGCGCCGAGCACCACGCTGCCGCCGCGCACGCCGAGCCGCCACGGTGCGCCCGGCTCGCTCGGCACCTCGGCCTGGGCGATCAGCGTCATCCGGGTCGAGCCGGACACCAGCTGGAACGGCGACAGCACGATGCCGCGCGCGGCGTCCCATTCGAGCGTCGCCTCGAAGCGGTCGACCGCGATGCGGTTGCGCGGGTCGGCGGTGTCGACGATCTCGCCGGGGCCGACCAGCACTCGGCCGCCGGCCACCTGCGGCGTGCCGTCGGTGCCGATGTCGGCGCGCAGGCTGGCGGAGACCGGCAGGTCGGTGCGCATCGTCCCCGAATCGGCGCGCGCCGCCATCAAGAGGTCGTGCAGCGCGACCTTGCGCGCCTCGATCCGCACCGTGCGGGTGCCGTCCGGGGCGGGCTTCACCGCGCCGACCACCACCCACGGCCGCTTCGGGTCCTGCGAGCCGAGCGTCACCGACAATTCGCCCGGATGCGGGCGGGTCATGCTGAGATGGATGTTCTCGAAGCGCGAATGGCGGCCGCTGCGGGCGTCGTCGACCACCAGGTTGCCGCTCTTGAGGCCGACCTCGGCGAGCGCGCCGCCGTCCAGCCCGAGCGTGCCGAGGCTGTCGATCCAGGCGAGCAGGGCGGCGACGTTCTCGCCGACCGTGCGGGCGTGGGTGGCGGCGGTCGCCGGCGCGCCGGCCGGTGCGGCGCCGAGGGGGGGCGCGGCGGAGGAGGGGGCGCCGGAAGGGGAGGCCGAAGAGGGGGCGGAGGAGGCGGGGGCGGCGGCGTCCGGTGGCAGCGCCACCGCGGTGTCGGTGTCGGCCGAGGCGATCACCGGGGAGGTCGCGATCGGCCGCTTGTCGGCGCCGGCGAAGACGCGGACGGTGCCGTCGGTCTCCACCCGCAGCGCGATCTCGGCGCCGACCAGGTTGATGCTTTCCGCCCGCGGGTGGCCGGTCAGGAGCGAGAAGGCGGTGAAGCCCGCCTCCGCCTTCGGCGCGGTGGCGACCACCGTGCCGTCGGTGTCGCGCACCACCACGTCGCGCACCCGCACCGCCATGCGGCGGTTCTCGTCGAGCTCGATCACGGTGCCGCCGACCTCGACCTTGTAGCGGTCGCCGAGATTGTCGGCGATCGCCGCGGTCAGCCAGGGGGTGGCGATGTCGAGCGGGATCGGTCCGCTGCCGAGCCGTAGCCACAGGCCGCCGGCGATCGCCAGCACCGTCAGCGCGGTGCCGCCGCTCGCGAGGAGCCCGATGCGGACCGAGCGCCGGCGCAGGAGCCGGGCGGTGGCGCCGTGCAGCCGGAGGGCGCCGACCGCGGCGGTGCGAACGACACGATGGAGACGGGGCTTTCGAGAAGACGTCGCCGCACCGGCGGGGGCGCGCTCGCGGGCCGACGCGGCCCGCGCCGCCTCGGCGCAGCGGTGCAGATGGAGGCTCGCTTCCAGGCTCCGCAGGCCCGCGAGCTTCGGACAGTCTTCCTTGTCCCGCATGCGATCTGGACGGCCCCGTTCCCTGCCCGCACAATGCCTCGACGCACGATCCGGCGGAGCGGGCGCAGGCCCGCGTACATCACTCGATCGATCAGAGGCTTGATCCCGGTGTCCCGACTTGGAGAGAGCGCTGCGAAAGCGTCGAAAGGAAGGCATATGGCCGTGAAACCCCGCCCGGGCGAGCCCGCTCCGGACTTCCGCTTACCCCGCGACGACGGTAGCGAGGTCGCCCTCTCGGACTTCGCCGGGCGGGCGCTGGTGGTCTATTTCTACCCCAAGGCCGACACCCCCGGCTGCACCCGCGAGGCGCGCGCCTTCTCGCTGCTGAAGGACGAATTCGACGCCGCCGGCGCCGCCGTGCTCGGCGTCTCGGCCGACCCGCCGAAGAAGCAGGACGCGTTTCGCAGGAAGCACGAGCTGACCGTGCCGCTCGCCTCCGACGAGACCCATGCGATGCTCGAGGCGTATGGCGTGTGGGGCGAGAAGGCGATGTACGGCAAGACGTTTCAGGGGATCACCCGGAGCACGGTGCTGATCGGGCCGGACGGCCGGATCGCCCGGGTGTGGGACAAGGTGAAGGTCGACGGCCACGCCGACGAGGTTTTGGCGGCGGTGCGGGCCTCGTAGGCGCCCCGCGACGCCCGGACGACGGCTAGTGGTCGGATGGCGTCACGAAAACCGCGCTCGGCCACCGGCGAGCCGGCACGACAGGCGAGCGGTGCAAAAAATTTTCGCTCGGCCGTTTGCCGATTCTTTACCATGCGGCGCCTTCAATCCGTCCCCGTGCATGCCGGAGGTGTCTCCGGGCCGCCGGGGAATGGGAATGTCGCATCGGCCGAATTACGAGCCTGTCAGCCGCGAGACGCCGATCCGCGAGCATCCGCTGGCCGCCGCCGTGCAGGCCGCCGCGGCGCGGCTGCAGTCCACGCAACTATCCGCCGCCGGCGCACCGGCCGTCCGCGCCGAGGCGGCGCCGAGCCGCGCCGCGCCCGTCCGAGCTGCTCCGGCCCGTGTCGCGGCCGTGCGATCCGAGCCCGTGCGATCCGAGCCGCTCTGTCGTGAGCCGCTCCAGCCCGCCCCGGTCCGGCCTTCCATCGTCCAGCCGGCCCCCGTACGGCCCGCGCCGGTGCGGCCGGTGCACGCCCAGGCGGCCCCGTCCCGCGTCGCCCCGCACGCCGCCCCGCCTCCGGTCCGGCACGCCGCCTCGGCCGCGGCATCGGCCGCCGCCCCGCCGAGTGCCGCGTCGCGCGCCGCGGGCCATGCGGCGGTTCAGCATGTCGCGCCCCTCCATGCGGCGCCGCGCGGACCCGCCCCGCATGCCGTGGCTGCCGCCTGGCCCGAGGCACCGCAGTCCGCTGCCCCGTCCGAGGTGCAGTGCGCCGCCGAGCCGCCCGCCCCATCACGTGCAGCCGAGCCTCGTGCCGCCGCAAATCCTCGTGCCGCAGCAAGTCCCCGCACGTCCGAGCCGCCCGCCCGTCGGGCCGAGCCGCCGGCCCAGCGGGCGCCCGCACCGCCCAAACCGGCGCCGCGCAAGAAGGCCCCGGCGAGCGCCGCCCTGCCGCGCAAGGCGCTGACGCTCGCTTATGCCGGCCGCCAGCTCCGGGTCGGGCCGATCGCCTTCTGGACCGTGGTCGGCACCTTGGTGGTCATGGCCGGCTGGTCGGTCGTCACCGCGAGCTATTTCGCCTTCCACGACGACGTCGTGACCCGGATGATCGCCCGCCAGGCCGAGGTCGAGGCGGCCTATCAGGACCGCATCGCCGAGATGCGCGCAAAGGTCGACCGGGTGACCACCCGCCAGCTGCTCGACCAGGAGCAGTTCGAGCAAAAGCTCGAGCAGGTGATCCGCCGGCAGAACATGCTCGACGGCCGGGCCGGCGCGATCCGCGGCATCGACGACGACGGCCCGGCGACCACCGGCTCGGTGCCGACCCGGGTGCCGCGCCGCTCCTCCTCGCTCGAGCCGCGGGCCGAGGAGCCGGGCGACGGCTTGCCGAAGCCGACGCCGGTCGGCGACACCGTGGTGTTTCGCGCGCCCTCCGACCGCGAGGCGCGGCTCGAGTCGCGCCGTCCGGCGCGCATGATGGCGGCCCCCGGCCGCGACATCCGGCCCGGCCTCGAGGGCAAGATCGCCCGTCTCGAAACCGCGCTCGACCGGCTCGAGCAGCGCCAGGCGCATCGGCTCGGCTCGATCGAGGAGAGCTACGACGGCAAGGTGCGCCGGGTGCGCGCGGTGCTCGCCGATCTCGGGCTCGACCACGCGCTGCCGCCCGAGCGGCAGATCGGCGGGCCGTTCGTGCCGGTCAAGCTCGCCGGCCCCGCCGCCTTCGAGCGCCGCCTGCAGCGGGTGCGGCTCGCCCGCGCCCAGGCCGACCGGCTGACCAAGACGCTGTCGGTGATCCCGATCCGCAAGCCGATCACCGGCGAGGTCGATTTCAGCTCCACCTTCGGCGTGCGGCTCGATCCGTTTCTCGGCCGTCCGGCGATGCACACCGGCGTCGATTTCCGCGGCCATACCGGCGATCCGGTGCGGGTGACCGCCAACGGCACCGTCACCTCGGCCGGCTGGGCCGGCGGCTACGGCCGCATGGTCGAGGTCGACCACGGCAACGGCCTCGTCACCCGCTACGGCCACATGTCGGAAATTCTGGTGCGGGTCGGGCAGGGGGTGAAGATCGGCCAGGTGGTCGGCCGGGTCGGCTCGACCGGCCGCTCGACCGGGCCGCACCTGCACTACGAGACGCGGGTGGACGGCGAGCCGGTCGACCCGCAGAAATTCTTGCGCGCCGGCCTGCGGATCGGCTCGCTGTGAGCGGGCACTGGTCGCGGTGAGGCCGCGACCGTCTCGCGGCACCCGGTTCGAACGAAGAAAAAGGCCGGGCGAGTGTCCGGCCTTTTTCGTGTCGCGAGGGTGGTGCGACGCGAGTTACGCCTGGACCGACATGCTGCCGGTCGGCGCGCTCGCGAGCGCGTTCTGCATGGTCTGCAACAGCGTGCGCAGGCTGCTCGCCATCTCGGACACCGAGATTTGGTCGTCGCCGTCGCTGTCGAGCGACGAGAGGATCGCGCTCGCATCGTCGCTGGTGCCGCCGTTCGACGTGGCGAACGAGTCGAGCTCGCTGCTCGAGATCGAACCGTCACCGTCGCTGTCGACCGCGGAGACCAGGCTCGAGGCCATGTCGTCGATCGACGGCGGCGGGGGCGGCGGCGCACCCCCGCCGATCGCCGACACGCCGGACGTTTCGGAGGCGCCGCTGCTCGTGCTCTCGGTGCCGCTGCCGCCCGATGCCTGCTGCATCGTCATCAAGAGCGCCATCATGTCGGAGGCGAGGCTGCCGCTTCCGCCGCTGCCGCGCGCCTGCCGCTCGCCGCCGTCGTCGTCGTCCGGCGGCGGGGGCGGCATGAAGGCGTCCGCGGCGCTGGTGCTCGACGAGCTGCTCGTGCTGCTCGACTGCAGAAGCTGCATCAGCGACCAGACGCTCGACAGGTCGCTCGAACCGACACTGGAGACCATGTTTTCCCCCGAAAGAAAGCCACGCGCCGACGGTGCCGCCGTGACGGCGGCGCGGCGCGAGACGCCACGCTCCGGCGTCGTCTGTAGTACGGCCGAGGGTGGGGGAAACGGGCGCAGGAATGGCGGGGGAAGGCAGGGCAGACGTTCAGTCGGCGGCTCCCGGCATCGATGCCGGGTCGCGCGCCGCGTGCCGCACGGCGTGGATGACGATCGTGTCGGACGTGATCTCGTAAAGACGAGATAGGGAAAAGGCGCCGCCGTGAGCCGGCGGATGGCCGGATCGTCGGTCCGGCTTCCGATCCGGGGATGGCGCGCCACGAGGCCGATCACGGCGCGAAGGCGTGCTTTGACCCGCTTCGTGCCCTGCGGCGAATGGTGATCGATGTGTGCGAGGGCCGCTTCGAGATCGGCGAGTGCGGGGCGGGTGTAGCGAACCCTCAGAGGCCGTGTCGTCGCCACAGCCGCTCGACCTCGTCGTCGGTCGCGAAGTCACCTGCCGCGGCCGCCTGCTTCGAGCGCTCGACCGGCGCCTTTTCATCCTCGGAAAGCACGACCGCCTCGTCGTCGCCGGAGAAGGCGAGCACGATCCGGGCAATGTCGTCCTGCGCGTCGGGCGGCAGGGTGCGGGCGACGGCGAGAGCTCGATCCAACAGCTCGGTCATGCCGCGAGCCTATCCTCGACCCGCGAGGGGAACAACGGAGACGTGTTTCGTGGCGGCACGGCGCGGCCGAGCGCACGCGCCTCCGCGACCCATGCCTCGATCGCGTCCCGCACCCTGGCGAGCGCGTCCGGTCGGCGGGCTGCAGCGCACGCCGCGCTCGCCGCAGAGCGCCTCGATGGCGGCGATCGTCCAGTCTCCGCCGGGCTGGATCGCATGCGATCCAGCCGCCCGCGCGTCACTCCACGTCCTCGATCTCGGCCGGGCCGCCGCCGAACGCCTTTTGCGCCAGCGTCGCCTCCATGAACGGGTCGAGATCGCCGTCCAGCACGCCGCCGGTGTCGGAGGTCTGCACGCCGGTGCGCAGATCCTTCACCATCTGGTACGGCTGCAGCACGTAGGACCGGATCTGGTGGCCCCAGCCGATATCGGTCTTGGCCTCGAACTCGGCGGTGGCGGCGGCTTCGCGCTTCTTCAGCTCGATCTCGTAGAGGCGGGCGCGCAGCATGTTCCAGGCGGTGGCGCGGTTCTTGTGCTGCGAGCGCTCCGCCTGGCACACCACCGCGACGCCGCTCGGGATGTGGGTCAGCCGCACCGCCGATTCGGTCTTGTTGACGTGCTGGCCGCCGGCGCCGCCCGACCGCATGGTGTCGGTGCGCACGTCCGACTCCTTGATGTCGATGACGATGCGGTCGTCGACCACCGGATAGACGTCGACGCTGGCGAACGAGGTCTGGCGCCTGGCGTTCGAATCGAACGGCGAGATGCGCACCAGCCGGTGCACGCCGCGCTCGGTCTTCAGCCAGCCATAGGCGTTGTGGCCCTTGATCTGGATGGTGGCCGACTTGATGCCGGCCTCCTCGCCCTCGGTCTCTTCGAGATACTCGATCTTGTAGCCGTGCTGCTCGGCCCAGCGGGTGTACATCCGCAGGAGCATCGCGGCCCAGTCCTGGCTCTCGGTGCCGCCGGCGCCGGCATGCACCTCGAGGAAGGTGTCGTTGGGATCGGCCTCGCCGGAGAGCAGCGCCTCGAGCTGGCGACGGGCGACCTCGGCCTTCAGCTTGTCGAGCGAGGCTTCCGCCTCGGCGACCACCGACGCGTCGTTCTCCGCCTCGCCGAGCTCGATCAGCCCGACATTGTCGTCGAGATCCTGCTCGATCCGGCCGATCGCCTCCAGGCTGTCCTCGAGGCCGGTGCGCTCCTGCATCAGGCGCTGGGCCTGCTGCGGGTCGTTCCACAGCTCGGGGTCCTCGGCGAGCTTGTTCAGCTCCGCCAGGCGTGCACGGGCCCGATCGAAGTCAAAGATGCCTCCTCAGCAGCCCGACCGACTGCTTGATCTCTTCGACGACCGACTGAGTTTCGGCGCGCATGATTCCTCGACCCGTGATTCTGCGGGATTTTCCGTCTCCCGACCGGCCGCATGTAGCGGCCCGCGCCGGCCGGCGCAACCATCGTGGCGCCGCAGCCGTGGAAAAGGCCACGGGGGGCTGCCGCCGCTGGGCGGGGCGCCGCAGAGCCGGCCCTCGCTCAGCAGCGCAGGACGGGAGAGGGTCCTTCGCCATTTAAAAGGAATCGCGGGTCATTTCATGGCCGGGTTCGGCGGTCGCCTTTGTTGCTACACAGCGTCCCGACCGTCGTCGTCTAAGTTAAAAGGGGTGAATTCGAACGTACACGACTTTTCGGAAATCGGCTATTTTTACGTGAGTGAAGCGCAGAACTTCGCTTCATGGCTGCTGATACGCCTATATTTTCCAAAAATTCATCGATCGGCGTCCGAAGAAGTGGGTTTTTTCCGCCGCGACATCAATCATATTGAGCCCAACGGACATCGCCGAACGGCACCGACCCGAATTCGTCCGACCGAACCGATACGAAAGAGTGAACAATGTCTCGCAACGCTTCGATGAATCGCGACTCCCGTCCGCTCGGCGCGCGCGCCCGTCTGCAGAGCGCCATCGCCTCCTTCCGTGACACCATGCGGAACGTCCGCCGGCTGCAGGAAGAGGCCAAGCAGAAGTACCCCTATCTTCCTTCGCTCGACATGTGAGGCGACGGAGCTTCGATCGGCTTCGAGACCCTGCGGAAACACGTGTCCCGACCCGTCGCCCGTCGGCCCGAGCATTTCGGACCGGCGGGCGTCGGCGTTTTCGTCCCCTCTCTCGTCGGTTTGCGCTCCAGGCGGTGTCTTGCGCCCGCCGCCCGCCGCTCGTAGGCGAGGCCGACCGGCGCTCCGACCGGTCGAAGCGCCGGGATAGGGAGCCGAGCTCGTGACCTGGAGCCGGTGAGCCATGCATATGATGCGGGGCTCGACGACGACGGTCTGGTCCGGCGGGGCAACAATCGGTGTCTCAGTTGGTCCCTAATGTCGTGAGCGCCCGCACCCATATCGAGCGCGAGGACGAAATATCGGTCCCCGGACGGCCTCGCCCCCGGGAGGACAGAAGGAGGAGAGCCATGGTTCGAGCCACGACACCGATCGGCGCCGACGATCGCCACGCGCGGACCGGCATGCGCAGCGGTTTTGCCCGTGCCGTCGAGACGATGCGCGACATCGTCGGCGAGGTGGGACGGATGCGCCGCGAGGCGCGCCGGCGATTTCCGCACCTCGATCTGTGATCCGGTCGCCTGCCGGCGACACTTTTGCGGCGCAACGCCCCGGCCTCGGCCGGGGCGTTCTTCGTTGCGTGCAGTGCACCCGGCCCGCCCGCCGGATTTCAGCCGGGGGATGTTCTTTCCAGGCCGTGCGCGCGGCGCAATTTTCTTCTTGTGATAATTATTCACCAATGCCGATCCTGGCGCCCCGTTTTTCGCATGGCCCCGGAGGGTCATATTCGGTTCATCGAAACGTTCACCGGCATCCGCGCCGCGACACCGGTCACCGACCGGGTTTTCGACGGACGCTGCGGAGCCGAAGGGGAGTTGAAACAATGATTCGCACCTTGACCGCCGATCTCGCGCACGACGTCACCGGCTCGACCGAGCCGAACATCCTGGTCCGCGTCGTCCACGGCGTCGCCGACACGATCCGTCAGGTCCGCCGGATGCGCGAGGATGCACGCCGCCGGTTCCCGGAGCTCGACATCTGATCTTCTGATTCACTGGTTCCCGCTCGTTCCGGGGCGCCTCGCACCGGTCTCCCCGACTCCCGACGGGGCGACCGCAAGGGCTCGGCGAAGCCCGTGCCGGACGCCTAGTCACCGTCCATCGCTGGTGCCCCGGAACGACGGGAGGCTCTTTCCCGAAACCGCCTCCACCCGCAAGCAGTCGCCACCCCGTGGCGGCGCGGCGTGGCTCGGCCGATATTCATCGCGTCGTCCCCGACCGACATCAGCGGCGCGATCGACGAAGAGCCCCGGCCCGGCGGCCGGGGCTTTTTCGTGTCCGTGTCCGGTGGCCGATGAACGGCGCGGCCGTTCGGCGTCAGTGCTCGGTCGAGCCGATCCGGCGGGCGCCGAGGCCGGCGAGCGCGAGATGCGTCAGCCGCTCCGCCAGCCGGTCGATCATTGCCGCGTCGTAGCGCAGGTCGAACGGCGGCCCCGACAGGGTCTCCCGCCCCCGCACGAACGGCGTCGCCTGATTGATCAGCCAGACGGTGGTGATCGAGACGTCCTCGGGGCTGGTGTCGGGCGGCAGCAGCCGGCGGACGATGGTCGCCGCGGTCGACAGCACCGGCACCTGCTCGGCCGCGAGAAAATCGCGAAAGGTTCGCGTGGGCGACAAGTCCTCCCAGGCGAACAGGCGGAGATAGCGGCCGATCCGGTTGCGGCGGAGCACCGGCAGCAGCTGGTGGCGGATCATCCGGTGCAGCATCGCCTCCGGCGTCGCGTCGTCGTCGGCGATCGCCCGCAGCTCGGCGGTGTCGAACGCCGCGCCGGCCGAGCGCAGCACCTCGTGATAGAGCCCTTCCTTGCTGCCGAAATAGTACTTGATCGCCGCCGGGTTGGCGCGCGCCCGCTGGCAGATGCGGCGGACCGAGGAGCCGGCGAAGCCGCGCTCGGCGAACACTGCGAGGGCGGCGCGCAGCAGCCGCTCGCGGGTCATCGCGTCGCGACGGCGGGGAATCGTCCAGGTGTCGTCGTGCCGCGCTTTTTCCACGTCCATGATGTCACCGTCCGGTCGGGGCCCGCACGAGGCGCGGGCCCGATGGTCGATCCGCGGAGGCGGCGAGGTCCGCCGCCCTCCGCCCGCGATGGCGCATGGACCCGCGCTCCGGCCAAGACCGGGGCGGGCGACGGGTGCAGCATCGCGAAGGGTCGGGGATCGATCGGCCGCCGCCGCGGATACGCCACGGCAGGGCGGACACCGGAGCGCGACGCCGCGGAAGGCGGCATCGCGAAGACGGACGTGGTGGCGTCCGAACGGTGCGGCGGCGCATGGGCCGCCACGAGCCGAAGGACCGCTGGTCCTTCTCCCATTCCCGCTCCCCCCGAAAAATCCCCAGGAGACTGCAACAGCCGTTCGTGGCGGAGTTTGGGCTCGGGAGCGTCCGGGAGGCCCGGCGCGGAAGCTCCAGCGGATTGACGAAGCAGGCGAATTTTTCGCTCTTTTGGCGTGCGAAAGCGCACCGAAGCGGTTATCTCCGTGACGTTTTCCGGACGGATCGCAACGCGATAAAGTCGCCGGCCGGGAAAAATGTTTTTTGTCGACGGCTCGGGCAGCGAGTGGGCGAGCGAGGTCCGCGTGGCGTCACGTCTTACGGTCACCTACCGGGTTCGCGCCGAGCCCGCCGCCATCGAGGCGCGCGCCGTTGCGCTCGCGGTCGAGCAGAGCGTCGAGATGCCGGTTTCGGCGATCGACGATCCGTCGGTGCGGGACGGCATCGTCGGGCGGGTCGAGGCGATCTCGCCGATCGACGAGGCGCTGTTCGAGGTGCGGATCGGGCTCGCCGGGGCGACGGTCGGCAACGACGCCGGCCAGCTTCTCTCGATGCTGTTCGGCAACTCCTCGCTGCACGACGACGTGGTGCTCGCCGATGTCGAGCTGCCGGAGGAGGTCGCGACGGCATTCGGCGGGCCGCATCACGGAATTGCCGGGCTGCGCACGCGCCTCTCGGCGTTCGGGCGGGCGCTCACCTGCACCGCGCTCAAGCCGCAGGGCTTGCGGCCGAAGGCGCTCGCAAATCTCGCGAAACAATTCGCCGAGGGCGGGGTCGACATCGTCAAGGACGACCACGGCCTCGCCGATCAAGCCTATTCGCCGTTCGCGGAGCGGGTCGCGGCGGTCGCCGAGGCCTTGCAGGAGGTGGCGGCGCGCCGTGGCCGACACATCCTCTATGCGCCGAGCCTGTCGGGCGATCTCGACCGCTTGCGCACGCAGGTCGCGTGCGCCCGGAAGGCCGGGCTCACGACCGTGATGGTGGCGCCGATGGTGCTCGGCGTCGCCAATGTCCACACGCTGGTCGCGGAAAACCCGGACATCGCCGTGCTCGCCCATCCGAGCCTGGGCGGGGCCGCGCGGATCGCGCCGCCGCTGCTGTTCGGCAAGCTGTTTCGCCTGTTCGGTGCCGATGCGGTGGTGTTTCCGAACGCTGGTGGCCGGTTCGGCTATTCGCGCGAGACGTGCCTCGAATTGGCCGATGCGGCGCGGGGGCCGTGGCAAGACCTCAGGCCGAGCTTTCCGGTGCCGGCCGGCGGCATGACGCAGGCGCGGGTGCCGGAGCTGCTCGACACTTATGGCGCCGATGTCGTGCTGCTGATCGGCGGAGCCTTGCTCGCGGCCGGGCCGCGGCTGGTCGCGGAGACCGAAGCCTTCGTGGCGCGGGTGCACGGCCATCACTATAAAGGTGTGCCGTAAAGGTGAGCCATGAGCGAACACGACACTTCGAAAAGCCCGTCTGCCTTCCGCACGGCCGAGCCGGATTACCGGTGGCAGGGCGTCGAATGCCGTCCCTACAAGGAGGACGACCGCGCGCTGTTCAAGGCGGTCACGCGGCAGGTGCTGTTCTCCGACCAGAACCTCGCCGGCGAGCTGCGCTATTTCGAGGTGGCGCCGGGCGGCTTCTCGACGCTCGAGCGGCACGCGCACGTGCACGGGGTGATGATCTTTCGCGGCGCCGGGCACTGCCTGGTGGGCGACGAGGTGCGGGCGGTCGGCGAGCGCGATCTCGTGTCGATCCCGCCGATGACCTGGCACCAGTTCCGCGCGACCGGCGCCTCGCCGCTGGGCTTTCTCTGCCTGGTCGATGCCGTGCGCGATCGGCCGCAGCTGCCGACCGCCGACGATCTCGCGGCGCTCGAGGCCGATCCGGCGATCGCCGCTTTTCTGCGGGGCGCGCCGGCGCCGGCCGGCTGATCAGCGGCACACCGCGCGGGTGACGTGATATTCGGTGCCGCAGGCGCGGCTCGCCGAGCCGGTCGCGATCAGAGCTTGCGCCGAGCAGCTTCGGCTCGTCTCGGTGTCGACGCTGCTGCCGTCCTGGTAGCCCTTGGCCTTGCACAGGATCGTCGCGGCGGCCGCGCAGTCCGGCGCGCCGTTCGCGCCCGGCCGGCATTTCTCCCGCCCCTTCACCGTGGTGCCCGCCATCCGGCCCACCCCGATCGCCGACGCCGCGGAGCCGATCCCGTCGGCCAGCCCGGCGGCCGCCTCGAGCAGGCTTTTGCCCGGCGCCTCGGTTTTTTGCGGAGCTTGCTCGGGCACCGCCGCTGCGGTGCTTGCCGGATCGGGGACGGCGGGGGAGGGGGCTGCCGCCTCGCTCGCCGGTTCCGCCGGAGCGGGCGTCTCGCTCGCGGCGGAACGGCTCGGCCACGGCAGGCTCGGCAGAGCGAGGTTTGGCCAGGACAAAGACGGCGTCGGCAGGCTCGGTGACGGCAGGCCGTCGGTCGCGTCGCGCACCGCGTCCTGGGCGGCCCTGGTGCCGGCCTCGAGCGACTTCAGCCCGGAGCCGAACCAGCCGCCGACCTCGTCGAACAGGCCCGGCCGCCGGCTCGGCATCCCCTGCTGCGGCGCCTCTTGCGGCGGCGCCTCTTGCGGCGGCGCGGCGTAAGGCGCGGCGGGCTCGCTCGGTCCGCCGAGCGGCGCCGTCGCCGTCGCCGGCGGCACGCTTTGCGCGAAACCGCTGGTGGCGAGAGCGAGCGACGTCACCAGTCCTGCGAGGCTCGCAGTACCCGCACGGCCCGCCGGGTGGGCGATCGATCGGGCCGGCAGCAGCGCGGCGCCGGGTGGCAGAAGGCGAAAGGGCATGGAGCGGCCGTCGAGATGGTTTCGGTTCGGATGCGTTGCCGGACGTTTGGCGGCACTGTGCCCGCGGGATTTGGCGAAAACGCGATTCCCGCAAAAAACCCGTGCTCTTCCGAAGGGCGCGGCGTGCGCGCCGCGGCTCACATCACATAGAGCGCGGCGACCAGCCCGCCGATCGCCACCACGAGCAGCACCCCGAACCACAGGCCGAGCCGCTTCTCGATCGCCTCGCGCGCCTGCGGCCCGTAGCGGTTCAACAGGAACGCGCTGAGGAAGAAGCGGGCGCCGCGGGTGATGCAGGAGAACAGCAGGAACAGCCAGAAATTGTAGCCGGCGAAGCCCGAGGTGATCGTCACGATCTTGTAGGGGATCGGCGTCACGCCCTTGATCAAAATGATCAGGCTACCCCATTCGGCATAGGCTTCGCGGAACGCCTCGACCTTGTTGCCGTAGCCGTAGAGCGAGATCAGCCACAGCCCGACCGAGTCGTAGAGCAGCGCGCCGATCGCATAGCCGAGAATGCCGCCCGCGACCGAGGTGAGCGTGCAGACCAGCGCGTAGTGATACGCCCGGTCCGGCCGCGCCAGCGACATCGGGATCAGCATCGTGTCGGGGGGGATCGGGAAGAACGAGCTTTCCGCGAACGAGATTCCGCCGAGGAGCCAGGAGGCGTGGGGCTTGCCGGCCGCCTGAATGCACCAGTCGTAGGTTTTCCGCAGCATCGATGCCTGCTTTCCGGCCGCCGCCGGCCTCCCCGTGCCGTCCGCGCGCGACCCGCGGCCCCGCGCCCGAGCATCCTGCGGGAGCAGGTCCGGGCGGGCCATCGTCCAAGCCTCTCTTCGCCGAAAAAGTCGATGGCCGGCGAGCCCGGCCATCGAAAGGAAGAGTCGGTCGATTCCGTGGGGCTGCTCTTAGCCGCGCCGGGCCGGCTTGTCCATGCGGCGAATTTTTCGCACGAGGCGCCGCGTGTCGCCGGGGCGGGCGGATCAGCCGCGCCGGCTCTCGCGGGCGGCCTCGCGCGGATCGCGGTCGGCCCGGCCGTTGCGGCCGTTGCGCTTGCGGGTCGACTTCACCATCGCGTTCTTGGCGAGCTTTTCCGCGATCCCGTACAGCCGCTCGCGCCGCTCCATCTCGGCCCACACCTCGGCCGGCTTCACCCCGACCGACGCCCACAGGACGGTGAGGTTGTAGACGAGATCGGCGCTCTCGCGGACGATGTTGTCGTGATGATCGGTCATCGCCTCGATCACCACCTCGGCCGCCTCCTCGGCGACCTTCTTGGCGATCTTTCCACGCCCGGACCGAAGCAGCCGTGCGGTGCGCGATCCGGTCGGATCGGCGTCACGGGTTGCCAGCACGGCCTTGTGGAGGCGGTCGATCGAATCAGCCATGGCCCACCATACCGAACGATGCCGAGGTGAAAACCGTCGCGTGTTTCCGAAGGACGAAAAAACGTCGTCCCGGGCAGGATGCCCGACCTTCGTGAACGGACCGTCGCCGCGCCTCGTCACACGTGGCTTCACGGATGCCGGAGCGGCGTGCCGCCGGGTGGTGCCGCGACGTCGTGCCAAGTCGAGGCGAAAGGTCCTGCAATTCTGCCGACCGTCCATTCGCTCTTGGAGCTTGTAACGCCGCGGCGCTGCCTCGAATGTCGAGGCGGACAACAGCCGAGGAGTCTGGAATGCCTGCCTATTGGGTCGCCCGCTCGAAGATCAACGATCCTGTCGAATACAAGAAGTACACCGATCAGGTGCCGGGCATCATCGCGAAATTCGGCGGCAAGGTTCTCGCGCGCGGCGGGCGTTTCGAGATCATGGAGGGCCCGGACAAGTTCCAGCGGTTCGTGGTGATCGAGTTCCCGACCTTCGAGCAGGGCGTCGCCTGCTTCCGCTCGCCGGAATACGACGCCGCGGCGAAATTCCGCCGGCAGAACGGGGTGGGCGAGGTCGAGACGATCATGGTCGACGCCGGCGACGCCACCAAGTGATGCGCGCGAACGATGCGCCGATGGTCGGCTCCGGCCGTCGCCGGCCGCCCGGTCGCGCAAGAGCCCGCGTTCGCGCGGGCTTTTTCGTCCGTGCACGGGAGGCCGGCGGCACCAGGACGCGCGGCAGGACGCGACGCGCGGCGCCGAGAGGCCGTCACAATTTCGCGGCAGCCGTCATCGCGCGGTCATGACAGGATCATTGCGTTTTCGCGACACCGAACGCCGAGCCGTCGCACCGAGCCGTCGCACCAAGTCGTCGCATCGGGACGGCCGCGCCTGACGGTCGTGTGACCGTCACACGCGCCCGGCGCGGCGGGTGCGGGACTTGGGCGCCGCCGTCGCCGCCGCCGGCTCGTCTTGCCCTGCGGCCTCCGCCGCCGCCTTCTCCGCGCGGGCGGTGAAGCGCTTCATCGCGGCCAGCGTCTCGTCGCTGACATGGTGCTCGATCCCCTCCGAATCGAGCCGCGCCGTCTTCGGGCTCACGCCGAGCGCGCAGAGGAACGCCTCGACTACAGCGTGGCGCGCCCGCGAGCGGCGGGCCAGCGCCTCGCCGGCCGGGGTGAGAAACACGCCGCGATAGGGGCGCTGCTGCACCAAGCCCTCTTCCGCGAGGCGCTTCAGCATCTTGGCGACCGTCGGCTGGGCCACCCCGAGGCGCGCCGCGATGTCGACCTGGCGGGCCTCGCCGCCCCCGCGGATCAGGTCGCCGATCAGCTCGACATAGTCTTCCGACAGCTCGACCCGGCGCGCCCGGCGGGCCTGCTCGAACCCTTGCGCCCGCGCATCGGGAGAGGGGGTGGTCGTCATGCGAGGCCTCCGGACACGTCGTTCGCTCGCGGCAAAGGGGCCGGCGGCGGCGATGCCGCGCCAGGGCCCCGGGATTCGGTCGCCCGCATTCTAGTCGGTGACCGCGCCGACTTCACCCCGTGCCGGCCGATCCGCGAAAAATCGCGGAGCACCTCTGCACGGGCGGCGGTTCCGTCCCCATATAGCCACTGCTATAAAGTCGGGCATGGGGTAAATCACGCAGATGGCCATGAACCTGCCGCTCACCGAGACCTCCGCCACCGAGACCTCCGCCAAGGAGGACGCGCCGTCCGATCGGACCACCGAGGCGATCCGCAGGGTGCTGGCGGGCGGGCGCCGTGGGCGCTGGACCTTCTTGTTGTTCGCCGGGCCGGCGGTGATCTCCTCGATCGCCTACATGGACCCCGGCAACTTCGCCACCAACATTCAGGCGGGCTCGAAATACGGCTACACGCTGCTGTGGGTGGTGCTGCTCGCCAATCTGGTGGCGATGGTGTTCCAGGGCCTGTCGGCCAAGCTCGGCATCGTCACCAACCAGAACCTCGCCGAGGTGTGCCGCGACAACTTCCCGAAGCCCGTGGTGTGGGGCATGTGGGTGGTCGGCGAAATCTCCGCAATGGCCACCGACCTCGCCGAGTTTCTCGGCGGTGCGATCGGCCTGTCGATCCTGTTCGGCCTGCCGCTGATCGTCGGCATGGCGATCACCGCCGTCGTCACCTACGCCATTCTGCTGTTCGAGCGCGCCGGTTATCGCGCCATGGAGCTGATCATCGGCGCCATGGTGGGCATCATCGGCCTGTGCTACCTGATCGAGGTGTTCGTCGCGCCGGTCGACTGGAGCGCCGCCTTTCTCGGCATGATCACGCCGCGTCTGCCGGACGCCGAGGCGCTGACCATCTCGGTCGGCATCATCGGCGCGACGGTGATGCCGCACGCGATCTATCTCCATTCCGGCCTCACCCAGCACCGCGCCAGCGCCCGCAATGCCCGCGAGCGGCGCATCCTGCTGCGCTACTCGAACCGCGAGGTGGTGATCGCGCTCGCCGTCGCCGGCCTCGTCAACATGGCGATGGTGATGATGGCGTCGGCCGCCTTCCACCAGGGCCACAGCGACGTCGGCGAGATCGAGCAGGCCTACAAGACGCTGATCCCGCTGCTCGGGGTGGGCGCGGCGTGGGTGTTTCTGGTGTCGCTGATCGCGTCCGGCATCTCGAGCTCGGTGGTCGGCACCATGGCCGGCCAGCTGATCATGCAGGGCTTCGTCGGCTTCCGGATCCCGTTGTGGGTGCGGCGCGCCATCACCATGGTGCCGGCCTTCGCGGTGGTGGCGGTCGGCGCCAACGCGACCGAGGCCCTGGTGATCAGCCAGGTGATCCTCAGCCTCGCGCTGCCGGTGCCGATGATCGCGCTCGTGTGGTTCACCGGCCGGCGCGACATCATGGGCGAGCACGCCAACGGCAAGGTGCTGCAGAGCTTCGCGATCGCCGGCGCGGTGGTGGTCTCGGTGCTCAACGTCGTGCTGCTGATGCAGACCTTCGGCATGCTGAACGGCTGGGCGTGATTTTCTCGGTCGCCCCGCTCTCGGGCGGTCGCTGGAGAGCGGGGCCGGCCGTCAGATCCCGAGATAGAATTTCTTGATCAAATCGTTGTCGTTCAGCTCGGCCGCCGACCGTCCCTCGAAGGCGATGCGGCCGTGAACGATCACGTAGCCGCGGTCGGCGATGCGCAGCGCCTGCGGAAAGTTCTGCTCGGCCATCAGCACCGTCAGGCCGTAGCGCTCCTTCAGCTCGCCGATCTTGTCGATCGTCCGCCCGACCAGGATCGGCGCGAGCCCCACCGAAGGCTCGTCGACCAGCAGAATCTTCGGCGCCAGCATCAGCGCTCGGGCGAGCGCCAGCATCTGCTGCTCGCCGCCGCTCATCGAGCCGGCGAGCTGGCGGCGCCGCTCGGCGAGCCGCGGGAACGCCTCGTAGCAGAAGGCGAGGTTCTCCTTCATCGCCGCCCGCGCCTTCGGCCGGAAGGCGCCGAGCAGCAAGTTCTCCTCGACCGTGAGACGGGGAAACAGCCGCCGCCCCTCCGGCACCAGCGCGATCCCGAGATCGACGATGTCGACGGTGTCGCGGCCGCAGAGATCGTGCGCCTCGCCGTCGATCTCGGCGACGATGCGGCCGGCCCGCGGCGCCAGCAGCCCCATGATGCACTTGATCAGCGTGCTCTTGCCGTTGCCGTTGGTGCCGAGCAGCACCACGGTCTCGCCGGGCGCGACGGTGATCGACACCTGCTCCAGCACGCGCACCGACCCGTAGGCCGCGTCGACCTGCTCGATCCGGAGGCTACTGGCCAAGATACGCCCTCTCCACCTCGGGATTGCGCATCACCTCGACCGGGTCGCCGTCGGCGATCTTGCGGCCCGACACCAGCACCACGAGACGCTGCGAGAAGCGCATCACCGCGCTCATGATGTGCTCGATCAGGATGACGGTGATGCCCGCCTCGACCAGCCGGATCAGCAGCGCGACGATGTCGTCCACTTCCGATTGCGACAGGCCGGCCATCGCCTCGTCGGCGATCAGCAGGCGCGGCTCGGCGGCCAGCGCACGGGCGAGCTCGAGCTTGCGCATGTCGACCTGTGTCAGATCGCGCGGAAAACTTCTCGCACGCTCGGTGAGCGCCATGCTCTCCAGAACCGCGGCGACGCGCTCGCCGATCTCGCGCTCGGAGAGGCGCCGCCCGCGCCGCGACCCGGCGGCATAGAGCAGCGGCACGCGCACATTGTCGGCCACCGTCATGCTGGCGAACGGGCGCGGCAGCTGAAAGCTGCGGGCGAGGCCGAGCCGCGTGCGCTGGTGCGGGCCGAGGCCGGCGAGATCGCGGCCGGCGAAGCGCACCGTGCCGGTCTCGTGCACCAGCGTGCCGGAGAGGCAGTTCACCAGCGTGCTCTTGCCGGAGCCGTTCGGCCCGATCAGGCCGACCCGCTCGCCGGCGGCGATCGTCAGGCCGACCGCGTCGAGCGCGATGAATCCGCCGAACCGCTTGCCGACCTGGTCGACCTCGAGAAGCGTCTCCATCCCTGTCCGTCCCGACCGAAGAGCGATTGCCACAGGCCGACGATGCCGTTCGGGGCGACGATCACGAACCCGACCAGCAACAGGCCGACGATGAGGAGATTGACCGCCGAGGAGATGGTGACGGTCGCGATCTGCTGCAGCGAGCCGAGCAGCACGGCGCCGATCAGCGGCCCGGCCCAGTGGGTGGTGCCGCCGATCATCGGCATCGCGATGGCGTTGACGGCATAGGGCAGGCCGAACGCCGAGTGCGGCTCGATATAGCCGATGTAATAAGGAAACGGCGCGCCGGCCATGCCCATCAGGGCGCCCGACAGCGTGGTGGCGATCAGCTTGAGTCTCAGCGTCGGCACACCGACCGATTCGGCGGCGACCTCGTCGTCGCGGATCGCGGCGAGCCCGGTGCCGAGCTTGGAGCGCTCGATCGTCCGTGCGGCGATCAGCGCGCCGGCGGCCAGCACCAGCATCACCAGCACCAGATACTGAATGTAAGTGAGGCCGGGGATCGGCGCGAGCGCCGGGCGGATGATGTAGGCGCCGCGCGAACCGCCGAGAAAATGCCAGTTCACTACGACGGTCTGCAGCACCACGGCGAGCGCCAGCGTGGCGATCGAGAAGAAGGCGCCGCGCAGCCGCAACGTGAGATAGCCCATGCCGAGCCCGAGCAGCCCGGCGACCACCGCGGCGATCATCACCAGCACCGGGATCGGCAGCGGATAGGCCTTGTGAAAGAACACCGAGGTGTAGGCGCCGACCGCGAAGAACGCCGCACTGCCGAAATTCACGTAGCCGGTGTAGCCGCCGAGGATGTTCCAGGCGGTGGCGAGCACGACGAACTGCAGCACCGTGTAGCCGGCGAACAGGAGATAATCGCTGCCGGATGCCACCGCGAGTGCGAACAGCGCGGCTGCGACGGCGGCGACGAGCGTGACGAACAGCGAGGTGCGCATCGTCACCGTCCGAACAGGCCGGCGGGCCGCACGGCGAGCGTGATCAGCAACAGGCCGAAGGCGATCGCCGGCGCCCAGGAGGGACCGTAAAAGGTGGAGGTGAAGCTCTCGACGACGCCGAGCAGCACGGCGGCGGCGAGCGTGCCGGGCAGGCTGCCGAGCCCGCCGAGCACGCAGATCGCAAACACGCGGCCGATATATTCACGCCCGATCGACGGCTCGATCGGCTGGATCACGATGAGGAAGGCACCGGCCATCGCGCAGGTGGCGACCGACACCGCGAAGGCGATGCGGCGCACCCGCACCGGATCGATCGCCAACAGCTTCAACGCCAGCGGATCCTGCGCCACCGCCATCACCGCGCGGCCGAGAAAGGTGCGCGAGAGCAGGAGCTGAAGCGCGGCGAGCATGGCGAGCGAGACCAGGAACGGCACCAGCATGCGCAGCGGAAGCTGCACCGGCCCGAGATCGATCGAGCCTTCGCCATAGGCCGCGTCGACGGTGCGATAGTCGACGCCGAAGCCGAGGATCAGCCCGACCTCGGCGATGAACAAAAGGCCGAAGAAGAAGGCGAGGCCGCGCAGCGAATCCTCTCCGCGCCGCTCGAACGACGCATAATAGACCTGGTAGACGAGGGCGCCGAGCGCATAGAAGGCCGGCAGCACCAGCACGCCGGCGAGGATCGGGTCGAGGCCGAACGCGGTGTTGAGGGTGTAGGCGGCGTAGGAGCCGAGAATCACGAAGGCCGGGTGGGCGATGTTGACGATGTCGAGAATCCCGAACGAGATCGAGATGCCGGCCGTCACCGCGGCATAGAAGCCGCCGAGCAGCAGCCCGGCGGTCAGCGCGTTCAGGACCAGATCGAGCGACGGCATGCCCACCTCGCGGCGACGAGCGACGATCGCCGGGCGCACGACCGAGCGGTCGCGGCGCGGCGGACGTGATGCTGGCGAACGGATGTCGTGCCGGGCCGGTGTGCGGTCCGCCTCGCCTCTCCGAACGTTTCCTCGGGTCGCGCCGGCTTGTCAGGTCGGTCGCGACGTTATGATGTCCCCGCTCGTTATCGGCAGGGATTGTCGTATCGTGAGAAGGAGTGTGCAGGAACGGATGCGGCTTGGCTAGAGCAGATTTGCATGCAAGGCGACGTCGACGTGTTTGCGCGCCGCACGTCGCACGTCCCACCTCGCAAGTCGCTCGGCGCCGAGGGCCTCGCGGCTCGGCGACGGCCGTGTCAGGCCGCCGCTCCCTGGCGCGTCTCGGGCAGCGGCAGCGGCGGATTGGCGCTGCGCTTGCGCTCGATCGTGAGAAACACCAGATCGGCGTCGCCGATGTTCTGCAGGTCGTGCACCTTGGAGGCGCCGGCGGCATAGGTCTCGTGCCGCGTCTCGCCGGCCTCGTAGCCGTACTCCGCCGTGGTGCCGTCCATGATGTGCTGGCGTCCGTGGCCGCCGGTCACCGAGGTCCAGGAATAGTCGAGCACGTGGCGGTGGAAGCCGACCCGCTCGCCGGGCGCGAGCTTGATCATCCAGATGCGCAGCCCGTCGGTCTCGGCGAGCAGATACTGGCCGACCCGCCCGTCCGGCTGTCGCGCCTCCTGCTCGAACTCGCGCCGGATCGCGTCCGGCCACGGGCTGCGGTCGATCCGGTCGGTCGGCTTCTCGAGCATCGTCTGCCGGTCGTTCGCGTTGCTCGCATACGTTGTATTCACGGACGGCGTGTTCGTGGACGTCGTGTTCGCGGACGATGTGTTCATGGGCGACCTCCAGCGTCGAGCCGGTCCCCGTGCCCCATGGGTTCGATATAGGAACGAACGACGGAGAAAAAACGACGGCGCCGACCCGTCGGTTTTTTTCGCGACGGGCCGGCGCGGATGTCGTGCGGCGATGCAACGGGTGAAGCGCCCCACGGGCGCCGTTCGGACAGCCGTGCGGCGCTGCTGGAGAAAAGGCTCAGGCTTTCGCGGACTTGCGCCGACCCTTGCCGGCCGCTGTGCCGGACGATTTGGCTCCGGAAGTGCTTGCGGCGGACGATGTGGCAGCGGCCTTGCGGCCCTTGCGGGCGGCCGGCGTCCGCGTCACCCCCGCGAGCTTTTCGAGCACCGTGCACACCGCGGCGGTGTCCTGCAGGCCGAGCCCCATCGAGCGGGCGGCGGCATAGATCGGCAGGGTCGCGGTGAAGGTCGGGGCCGCCACGCCGAGCGTCTCGACGAACTGGCCGATCACGTCCATGTCCTTCTTGAAGAGCTGGATCTTCATGGTGGCCGGCTCGTAGCTGTCGGCCGCCATCATCGGCGCGCGCACCTCGAACATGCGCGACGTGCCGGCCCCGGCCTTGATCACGTCGCACACCATCTTCGGGTCGAGCCCGGCCTTCATGCCGAGCACCATCGCCTCCGCGCTCACCACGTTGTGCACCGCGACGAGCAGATTGGCGATGTACTTCATGCGGCTGCCGTTGCCGAACGCGCCGAGGTCGTACATCTCGCGGGCGAAGCCGAGAAACACCGGCTTCATCTTGGCGATCGCCTTGCTGTCGCCGGAGGCCAGCACGACCAGATCCTTCACCGCCGCCTGCGCGCCGGTGCCGCTCATCGGCGTGTCGAGCAGCGTGTGGCCGGCCTCGTGCAGCGCCGCTTCCGCCGCCGCCTTGTCCTCCAGCGTGAAGGTCGAGGCCTCGGCGATCACCCTCGGCGGCAGCTCGGCTGCGACGATCGCGGCGACCACGTCCTGCAGCGCCTTCGGGCTCGGCAGGCTGGTGATCAGCATCGGCGCGGCCTCCGCCACCGCGGCGATCTCGCTCACCGTGGTGACGCCGGCCCGCGCCAGCGCGCGCCGCCGGGCGGGATCGATGTCGAAGCCGACCACCTCGAAGCCGGAGCCGACCAAATTCTTGGCGAACGCGCCGCCCATGATGCCGAGGCCGATCACCCCGACCGCGCTTTTCGCCCGACCCGCCATGTGATGCTCCGTTGCTGCAGGATTTGCGACGAGATTGTGGTTCCTCGACGCTATACGGCGACTCGTCCGGCTTTCAAGGGTGCTTTCTATGCGTGAGGCGATCGCCTAACGTGCTGCATGCTCAAGGCACGGGAGAGGACACCATGACATCCGTCACGCTGGCGCAGGCGAGCATCATCGTCGACGCGGCTCTCGCCGAGGGACGCAGGACGAAGTGCGATCCGCTCACCGTCGTCGTGCTCGATGCGGGCGGCCACGTGGTGGCGGCCAAGCGCGAGGACGGTGCCGGCATCATGCGGTTCGAGGTGGCGTTCGGCAAGGCGTGGGGCGCGCTCGGCATGGGGTTCGGCTCGCGCGAATATCTGGAGCGGTCGAAGGTCAATCCGTCGTTCGTCGCGGCGCTGATGGCGGCGAGCGGCGGGCGGGTGGTGCCGGTGCCGTCCGGCGTGCTGATCCGCGACGCGGCGGGCGCGGTGATCGGCGCGGTCGGCATCTCGGGCGACACCTCCGATCGCGACGAGGCGTGCGCGATCCCGGCGGTGACGGCGGCCGGCCTGACGCCCGATCCGGGCGGCGCCCCGCGCTGACCGGCTCGCGCGAGCGCGAGCACGAACACGAGCGTGCGACGCTGCGCGTGCGGAGCTCCGGCGCCGCCGCGCACTTTCGCTTCTTCCTCTTCTTTGTCTCTTTATCTTCTTTGTCGCTTTTTTATCTGAAGGCGGGATCGCTGCGCCGCGGCATCCGCGGCGGCGCGGAAATCGTCGACAGTGCTGCTGCACCGTCGACATGCCCGCCTCCGCCCGCCTCCCCACCGCGTCGCCGGTACGGGGTGCACGATGCGGTTGCCGGTTGCCGCAGGGCGGTCTCCGGCCGGCATCGTCGCTGTGCAGTTGCGAAAGAAATCGAGCGGGGCCGGTCGGGCACCTCGTGCGGGGCGTTGCGTTTCGCAGGGGAGGCATATGCCGGAACGGGCCTTCAATTCACTTTGACGGGTGCTAGAGTTCCCCCGCTTCTCGCCGAGCGCGGCGGCTCGCTCCGGCCCGTCCGCATTGTCTCCGAAGTCCCTTCCCGGCGTCGTCGCCTTTGCAATGGAACATCGCATGCGCCCGCGGATCTTCGTCACACAACCCATCGCTCCGCACGGCCTCGACCGGATGCGTGCCGTCGCCGACGTGGAGGTTCATCCCGATGCCACCGCGCCGATCGCCAAGGCGTCGATGATCGAGGGGGTCAAGCGGGCGGACTATCTGGTCTGCCTGATGCACGACAAGGTGGATGCCGAGACGATCGCCGCCAACCCGAATCTCAAGGGCGTGATCAGCATGGCGATCCATCCGCAGCTGATCGACGTGAAGGCGCTGGAGGCGCGCAACATCCCGCTCACGGTGATCCCGCCGATGGTGAGCGAGGCGACCGCCGACATGGCGATGGCGCTGATCCTCGCCTGCGGGCGGCGCGTGCTGGAAGGCGACCGCTTGCTGCGCTCGGGCATCTATCCGGGCGGCCAGTCGAACTATCTCGCCGGCCTCGGCATCACCGGCAAGACGATCGGCCTGATCGGCGGCGGCGGCCGCATCGGCAAGCTGGTGGCCAAGCGCTGCAACGGCTTCGACATGAAGGTTTTGTACTCGACGCCGCGGCGGAAGTCGGAGGCCGAGGAGCGCGAGGCCGGCATCACCTACGCGACCATCGACGACCTGCTGCGCCAGTCCGACATCGTATCGATGCACTCGCCGCTGCGCGACGACACCTATCATCAGATCGGCGATCGCGAGTTCGGCCTGATGAAGCCGACCGCCTATTTCGTCAACACCTCGCGCGGTCCGATCGTCGACGAGACGGCGCTGGTGCGCGCGCTGCAGAACAAGACGATCGCCGGCGCCGGCCTCGACGTGTTCGAGCACGAGCCGAACGTGCCGCCGGCGCTGCTGGTGATGCCGAACGTCGTTCTGACGCCGCACCTCGGCAGCGCGGTGCTCGATCTGCGCATCGAGATGGCGGAAATCGTCGCGAGCAACGCGATCGCGCTGATCGAGGGCAGGACCCCGCCGAACCTGTTCGACTTCGCGGGGCCGGTCACCTGAGGCCGGCCCGGCCGGCCGCTCGGCACCCGCCGCGGCCGGTCTCCTGAAGCTCGAGACGCCCGGCTCGTGTCTTCCGGGCAAGCGGCCGAGCGGCCGTTCAATCCGGAGCCGATCTCATGAGCAAGACCCTGATCGTCGTCACCGACAGCCCGTTTCCCTCGCTCGATCCCGCCAAGGAGGCGCTCGCCCGCCTCGATGCCGAGGTCGTGCAGGCGAAAAGCCCGTCGGCCGAGGACATTCTCGCCGTCGCCCGCGACGCGGACGGCATCCTCGTGACCTATGCCAAGCTGACCGGCGACCTTTTGCGCCAGTGCAAGAAGCTGAAGGTGATCGGCCGGTTCGGCCTCGGCGTCGACAATATCGACACCGCGACGGCGAAGGAGCTCGGCATCGTCGTCACCTATGTGCCGGACTACTGCCTGCACGAGGTGTCCGACCACGCCGCCGCGCTGATGCTGACGCTCGCGCGAAAAATCCCGATCGCCAATGCGCGCGTGCAGTCCGGCCACTGGGAGATGCCGGTGGTGGTGCCGCTGCGCCGCTTCAACACGCAGACGGTCGGCTTGATCGGCTTCGGCGGCATTCCGCGCAACGTCGCGCCGAAGATGCAGGCGTTCGGCTTCGAGGTGATCGCCAACGATCCCTTCCTGCCGAAGGAGGTGTTCGAGAAGGCGAACGTCGAGAGCGTCTCGCTCGACGAGCTGTATGCCCGCGCCGACCTGATCTCGGTACACGCGCCGCTGCTGCCGGCGACCCGCGGTCTGGTCAACGACGACGCCTTCGCCAAGATGAAGGACGGCGTGATGATCGTGAACACCGCGCGTGGCCCGCTGATCGACGAGGCGGCGCTGGTGCGCGCGCTCGATTCCGGCAAGGTCGCGGCCGCCGGCCTCGACGTCGTCACCACCGAGCCGCTGCCGAAGGATTCGCCGCTGCTCGGCCGCCCGAACGTCGTGCTGACGCCGCACACCGGCTTCTATTCGGTCGAGGCGCTGCTCGAGCTCGAGACCAAGTGCGCCAAGGACGTCGCCTCGGTGCTCGCCGGCGAGAAGCCGGTCTATCCCGTCAAGATGTGAGTCCACCTCTCAGCCATGGGTGACTCCTCCCGCTCGTGCCCGGCCTCGCGCCGGGCACGATGCGTTTCGGGGGGACTCGTCCCCGAGGGACTCGTCCCTGCTTTTCGCGTACGGCGATGCGGATTCGCCGTGCGTTCGTCCGGCCTCATGGTGAGGTGCGAGCGCAGCGAGCCTCGAACCATGGGGACGCCAGGACCAGGACGAAACCGGATCAGTCCGCCGTCCAGCCGCCGTCGAGCATCAAGGCGGAGCCGGTCATCAGCGCCGAGGCGTCGGAGGCGAGAAACAGGATGGCGCCGGTCACGTCGTCGAGCGTGCCGATGCGGCGCAGCTTGATCTTTTTCAGCACCTCGTCACGAAAGGCGCCGTCGCTCCAGAACGATTCCGTCATCGGCGTCTCGAGAAAGGTCGGGCCGATCGAGTTGACGCGCACGCCGTGCGGACCGAGCTCGACCGCCATCGCCTTGGTGAAGCCCTCCACCGCGTGCTTGCTCGCGCAATAGACCGAGCGGCGCGCGGCGCCGACGTGACCCATCTGCGAGGAGAGGTTTATGATCGAGCCGCGCCGCTTCTCGGCGACCAGCCGCAGCCCGACCTCGCGGGCGAGGAAGAAGGCCGCGCGCACATTGAGCGAAAAAATCTGGTCGAAGTCCTCGACCGTGACGTCCTCGAGCAGCGCCGGCCGGTTCCTGCCGGCATTGTTGATCAGCACGTCGAACACCTCGCGCGCCGCGAGCGCGCGCTTCGTCGCGTCGAGGTCGGTGACGTCGAGCACCAGCGCCTCCGCCGATTGTCCGCGCTCGCAGATGGCGGCGGCCGCCGCCTCGATCTCGCCGGCGGTGCGGGCGACCAGCGTCACGTGGGCGCCGGCCTCGGCGAGCACCGAAGCGGCCGCGAGCCCGATGCCGCGCCCGGCGCCGGTGATCAGCGCGCGCTTGCCGTCGACGCGAAAGGAGGGAAGGGGAAGCAGCGGGAGGTCGGACGCGCGGGTCATGGTTTGTGGTTCGGATCGGTCGTTCGGGACGTTGTCGGTGCCGGGTTTCGGTGCCGGGTTTCGGTGCCGGATTTCGGCGCCGTGTCGGCCCGTCCGCGGACCGAACGGGCGCTTCGGCGGTGCCGTCGTCACGACGAAGCACACCACACCGGCACACCGCACGGGCCGGAGGGGCCGACCGCTCCAGGGGCTCGACGTTTGCCCGGAGCGGCCGCGATCGACGGCGCGCTCCGAGCTTCCATCATATGAAACGACGCAAGGCCCGCGGCAAGCGCGGGCACCACGGAGCAGGGTGGCGCTGCGCGCGTCTACTTGATCGCCTGCGGGTTGATCGGCGAGCCGGTGCCGCCGGTGATCACCAGTGGCGGGCCGCAGAAGAAGAACTCGTGCACGCCGTCGGCGGCGCAGTCGGCGGCGAGGTCCTTCAGGTAGAACATCTCGCCCATGGTCAGGCCCATCGCCGGGATCACCACCCAGTGCCACGGCTGGTTCGCTTCCGTCGTCTCGTTCGGCCGCACCTCGACGCCCCAGGTGTCCGAGCAGATCGCGGCGATCTGCCGGTCCTGGCACCAGTAGCAGTTCTCGAATTTCACCCCCGGCGCGTCGCCGCCGGCATAGCCGCCCCAGGCGCCCTGCGCCAGGCAGCGCTCCATCTGGCCGGTGCGGATCAGCACGAAGTCGCCGCGGCCGATCGTGACGTTCTGCGCCTTCGCGCAGGCATCGAGGTCGTCGTTGGAGATTGCCACCCCGTCGTCCAGCCAGTCGACGCCCTTGAAGCGGGCGACGTCGAGCAGCACGCCGCGGCCGACCATGCGGTTCTTGGTGTGCTCGATGCCGAGCAGGCCGACGCCGCCGGAATCGACGTTGCGGGCGTCGAAGCCGTTGTACATGCGGTCGCCGTAGAACACGTGGCCGAGCGAGTCCCAATGGGTCGCGCACTGCACCGGCATGTTGATGGCGTCGTCGGCGTAGCGGATGTTCGGCACCTCGTCCTGGCGCTCCGCCACCGCGTCGGTGCCGGTCGCGAGCATCGTGTGGATCGGGTTCCAGCGGCCGCCGAACAGTCCGGTTTGCGGGCCCGAGCGGTCGAGCGGAATGCCGAGCGCAAAAACCTTTCCGGTGCGCACCAGCGAGGCGGCGCGCACGATGTCCTCGGGCTGCACGTGATTGAGCGTGCCGATGCGGTCGTCCTTGCCCCACCGGCCCCAGTTGCCGAGCGTTCGCGAGGCCTCGGCGATCGCCTGCTTGCCGACCTTGATGTCCATTTGCGTGTCCTCGGTGTTCCTCCGGGCGGCGGCTCGTCGCGGCCACCGTCCCGTCTTCGGGCGCCGTCGGGGGAGGTGCGCCCGTTGTTGCGTCGCACACGGTTTTTCACGGGAGACGGGCGCGACGGGCGAGGAGCTTACACGTTTTTCTCACATGTCGAGACATGCGATGGTCGGACGGACTCACGGGCGGGGGATGTTCTCGAAGGGCACTCGTGCCGGGCACTCGAGCCGGGCGCGCGCGCCTATTCGGCGGCGCGATTGGTGAAGCGGGCATTGCCGAGCCCGGTGCCGATGGTGAACACGCCCCAGCGCTCGACCTCGGTGGTGAACGGCACCTGGCTCAAGCCCTGCACGACGGCGTCGTTGTGCATCACGATGGTCGTCTCGTAGGCGCCGATCTTGGGGATCTCGGCGACGATCGCGGCGGGCAGGTGAAAGCGCGAGCTCTCCCAGTTGCCCGGCAGGTTCTGCGCACCGCGCTCGATCGAGCCGTCCGGGGCGATCCGTCCCGGGCAGCCGATGCCGATGAACGGGGCGAGCCGCAGCCCGCCCTTCTCGGCGCGGGAAATCAGCTTGCGCAACATGGCGATCAGTCCTTCCACCGCCTCCTCGCGGCTCGGCCGGTCGTCGGCATGGCGCCACAGCTCGATCTTCCACACGTCGGCGCGGGCGAGGTCGGAGGCCTTGTCGAGCCTCGGCCGCACCACGCCGGCGCGGATGTTGGTGCCGCCGATGTCGACCGCGAGGATCGCGTCGTGGCCGTGAAAGATCCAGGCGGGCGCCAGATGCGCGGCGCCGATCAGCCCGGCGTCGTCCGGCGCGTGGCGGATCATCGCGATGTCGATCGCCACCTTCTCGGCCTTGAGGAGCACGGCGGCGCGGCCGATCGCCAGCTCGCCGACCCGGCTCTCGCGAAGGCCGCCGCCGATCACCAGCCGCTCGGTGTCGCGCCAGGCTTTTTGGGCGAGGAAGCGCTTCACCACGTCGGCCAGCGTGTGGGCGAACTCCTCCACCGCGCCCTGCACCACGCCGGCCGCCTCGGGATGGCCTTCGGCCATCAGCTCGTCGAGCGACTTCTTGCCGAGCTTGTCGCTCGGCTCGTCGCCGAACGGGTCGTCGCCGAGCGCCCGCAAGGGCTTGCGCCACTGCTCGATCAGCGCGCGGAAGGCGCCCTTGCTGGCGCGGTCGCCGAGGAAGCCGTCGCCGTCCGAAAGCTCGAGATTGTAGCTGTCGACCCGCACGCTCGGCAGAATCTCCGCGCCGTGCGCGGCGGGGGCGCTGCGCGCCGGCTCGTTCTTCGCGGGGCTCTTGGTCTTGGATTTGGTCTTGGTGTCTGCCGCCGTGGCCATGTTCGTCCTTCGCGCCGGCCGGCCGGCGGAAGCCGGGGAACCCGACGAGGCCCCCCGACAACCGGCCATGCGACGAAAGGTTTCATGCCCGACGCATGTGGAACGTGGCCTCAGCGCGCCGGCGCGGCCGAAATGGTTCGCACGATGTCGATCGCCCGCCGCAGCAGCTCCTCGGAGGCTTCGGGCGTGCGGAAGGCGGCATGCGCCGTCAGCGTCACGCCCTCGAGGCGGGCGAGCGGGTGATCGGCGCGCAGCGGCTCGGCGTGAAACACGTCGAGCGCCGCACGGATGCGGCCGTGCGTCAGCTCGGCGATCAGCGCCGCCTCGTCGACCAGCGCGGCGCGCGCGGTGTTGATCAGGAGCGCGCCGTCCTTCATCCGCGCGAGCTTTTCCGCCCCGATCATGCCGCGGGTGTCGTCGTTCAGCCCGAGATTGAGCGACACCACGTCGGCGGTGGAAAGCAGCGTGTCGAGATCGACCTCCGGCACGCCGGCGTCGGGCCGCGGCGTCCGGTTCCAGGCGACCACCCGCATGCCGAGCCCGGCGCCGAGCCGGGCCACCTCGCGGCCGATCCCGCCGAGCCCGACCACCCCCAAAACCTTGCCCTCGAGCTGCATCCCTTCGAGCGGCCGCCAGATGCCCGCGCGAATCGCCCGGTCCATCCGGGCGACGTCGCGCGCGCAGGCGACCATCAGCGCGATGGTGTGCTCGGCGACCGCCGTGTTCGCATAACCACGGATGGTGTGGACGGTGACGCCGAGCGCCTCCAGCGCCGAAATATCCATGTAGCTCGACGCGCCGGTGCCGAGAAACACCACGTGCCGCAGATCCGTGCAGGCGGCGATCTGCTCGGTCGGCAGGTAGGAATGGTCGTCGATGCACACCGCGCAGCCGGCCAAGAGGTGCGGCAGATCGGCGCTCGTGAACGGGGCGGCGTTCACCGCGATCGGCGGATCGTCCGGCCCGTGCACCCGCGCAAAAATCGGGGCGAGCTGGTGGTTGCAGTCGATGAACAGGGTTTTCATGCGGGCGACACCGGCGGTTTGGCGGGAGCGATCCCTCTGGATACCGCGAAACGCGAGAACGCCGAAGCGCCCCCGTCCGCCGCCGCTCGCCGGCCGAGCCCGCGTGTCGCAACCCGGACATGCCACCGCGACGCGGACCGGCCGGGGATAGCCGGGGCGGGGGGGAACCGCCAACCTTGCGCGGAGGCCACAGGCGGTGTTGTGTGCCTCCAATCGAATCGGGGGACGAGGGCATGCGACTTGCGAGCTATGTCACCCACGGCCGTGCCGGGTTCGGGGCGGTCGTCGGGACCGGGGTGGTCGACATGCGGCTGCGGATGGGGCCGCGCTTCCCGACCCTGCTCGACGTGTTGCGCGAAGGCGCGCTCGACGAGCTGCGGGAGAAGGCGACCGGTGTGCGCACCGACTACCCGCTGAGCGACATCACCTTCCTGCCGCCGGTGGTCGGCCCGGAGAAGATCATCGGGGTCGGCGTCAACTATGTCGGGCGGCCCGGCGAGTACAAGGACCCGGTCGAGGAGACCAAGTATCCGAGCCTGTTCTTCCGCGCGCCGGGGTCGCTGGTCGGCCACCTGCAGCCGCTGCTGGTGCCGCACGAATCCGAGCAGCTCGACTACGAGGGCGAGATCGCGCTGGTGATCGGCAAGAAGGGCCGCCGCATCCCGCGCGAGGCGGCGCTCGACCACCTCGCCGGCATGACCCTGTGCAACGACGGCACGGTGCGCGACTGGCTGCGCCACGGCGCGCGCAACGTCACCCAGGGCAAGAACTTCGACGCCTCCGGCAGCATCGGCCCGTGGATCGTCACGCTCGACGAGTTCGACGCGAGCGCGCCCTTGCGCCTCACCACCCGGGTGAACGGCGAGCTGCGGCAGGACGACACCACCGCCAACATGCTGTTCGGCTTCGCCGATCTGATCGCCTATATCAGCCTCTTCACCACCTTGACGCCGGGCGACGTGATCGTCACCGGAACGCCGGTCGGCGCCGGCGTGCGGTTCGAGCCGCCGCGCTGGCTGCGGCCGGGCGACGTCGTCGAGGTGGCCGTCCCCGAGCTCGGGGTTCTGTGCAACGAAGTGATCGAGGAGCCATGACCGACGCGGCTTCGGGCATGCGTGCCGCATGCGTCATCGGCTGGCCGGCCGCACATTCGCGGTCGCCGCTGATTCACCGCCACTGGCTGGAGGTTTACGAGATCGCCGGCGACTACCGCCTCGAGGCGGTGCCGCCGGCCGAGCTCGAGGCGTTCGTCGGCGATCTCGCCGGCCACGGCTATGTCGGCGCCAATGTCACGCTGCCCCACAAGGAGGCGGTGCTGGCGCTGACCGCGCCCGACGAGCGCGCCCGCGCGATCGGCGCCGCCAACACGCTGTGGCTGGAGAACGGCCGGCTGCGCTCGACCAACACCGACGCCGAGGGTTTCATCGCCAATCTCGACGCCTCCGCGCCGAAATGGGACCGCGGCATCGAGACCGCCCTGGTGCTCGGCGCCGGCGGGGCGGCGCGGGCAGTCGTCTACGGGCTGATCGAGCGCGGCGTGCCGCGCATCTATGTCGCCAACCGGACACCCGGCCGCGCCGAGACGATCGCCAACCGGTTCGGCTCGGCGGTGCATCCGATCCAGTGGGACGAGGCGCGCGGCCTGTTCGGCGCCACCCAGCTTCTCGTCAACACCACCACGCTCGGCATGTGCGGCCAGCCGCCGCTCGATTTCGGGCTCGGCCGCCTGCCCGCCAATGCGGTGGTGGCCGACATCGTCTACTCGCCGCTCGAGACCTGCCTGCTCGCCGCCGCCAAGGAGCGCGGCCTGCGCCGCGCCGACGGGCTCGGCATGCTGCTGCACCAGGCGGTGCGCGGCTTCGAGCTGTGGTTCGGGGTGAAGCCGGAGGTGACGCCGACGCTGCGCGCGCTGGTGGAGGCCGACCTCGCCTCCGGGGTCGCGGTGCCGGCGGTCGACGGCTCGGTGGCGTAAGAGCTCGCTGCCGGACGCTCGCGCCCCCGCTCTCGGCGGCCGCGGCGGGGACCCCGGAACCACCGGTTCCGGGCTCTCGCGGGCTCGGGCGTGGCGGCGTCCGGGTTGCGGAAGCGAATCCTTTTCGCCATCCTGGCTCCCCGCACCGAGGAGCCGCGAATGGCCGCATCGAAACGCGTCGGCCTGTTGGTGACCTGCCTGGTCGACCTGTTTCGGCCGAGCGTCGGCTTCGCCGCCGCGACGCTGTTGGAGGACGCCGGCTGCACCGTCGAGGTGCCGTCGCAGACCTGCTGCGGCCAGCCCGCCTTCAATTCCGGCGACCGGGCGACCGCGCGAGAGATCGCCGAGCAGGTGATCGCCGCCTTCGAGCCGTTCGACTATGTGGTGGCGCCGTCCGGCTCGTGCGCCGGGCAGGTGCGGGTGCATTATCCCGAGCTGTTCGCCGGCGATCCCGCCTGGCAGCCGCGCGCCGATGCGCTCGCCGCAAAGACCTACGAGCTGACACAGTTTCTGGTCGACGTGCTGGAGGTGAAAACGCTCGCCGCCCGCTGCGAGGCGACCACGACCTTCCACGACTCCTGCTCGTGCCTGCGCGAGCTCGGTGTACGGACTGCGCCGCGTGCGCTGCTCGCCTCGGTGGACGGCCTGACCCTCACCGAGATCGCCGACGGCGAGGCCTGCTGCGGGTTCGGCGGCACTTTTGCGATCAAGTATCCGGCGATCTCGAACGCGATGGTCGCCAAGAAAGCCGACGCGGTTTCCGCCACCGGCGCGAGCCTGCTGCTCTCCGCCGATCTCGGCTGCCTGATGAACATCGTCGGCAAGCTGCAGCGTGAAGGCCGGCCGGTCGCCGCGCGTCACGTCGCCGAGGTGTTGGCGGGCGCGCTCGACCAGCCGCCGATCGGCATGCCGGCAGCATCCGAAACGCCCTCCGACGCGAAGGCGGACGCCGAGCCGCCGGCGGAAAAGCCGCAGGCGGGCGGCGAGCGGGCCGACGTGAACACCGCCGAGGCGCAGCCGTGAGCCGGCCGCCGTCCTCGCCGACATTCAAGGAGAACGCCGCCGCGGCGCTCGCCGACCCGGCGCTGCAAGGCGCGCTGCATTTCGTCGAGACCAATTTTCCCGCCCGCCGCCGCGCGGCGGTGGAGGCGCTGCCCGAGTTCGACGCGCTGCGCGACTCCGCCCGCGCCATCAAGGACCACACGCTCGCGCATCTCGACCTCTATCTCGAGGCGTTCGAGCAGAAGGTGATCGAGAACGGCGGCCACGTGCATTTCGCGCCGACCGCGGCCGACGCCAACCGCATCGTCGTGGAGATCTGCCGCGCGAAGAATGCCCGCCTCGTCACCAAGGGAAAATCGATGGTGGGCGAGGAGATCGGCCTCAACGCCCATCTCGAGGCGGCCGGCATCCGCCCGGTCGAGACCGATCTCGGCGAGTACATCGTGCAGATCCGCGACGAGCTGCCGTCGCACATCATCATGCCGGCGGTGCATCTGAACAAGGCGCAGGTCGCCGACGATTTTCGCCGCGTCCACACCGATCTGCCGAGGGATCGCGACCTCTCCGAGCCGACCGCGCTGTTGGCCGAAGCCCGCGCGACGCTGCGCGAAAAATACTTCGAAGCCGATGTCGGCATCACCGGCGCCAATTTTCTGGTCGCCGAGACCGGCACGGCGGTGATCGTCACCAACGAGGGCAATGGCGATCTCACCGCGACGCTGCCGAAGGTGCACGTCGTGATCACGTCGATCGAGAAGCTGGTGCCGACCCTCGAGGATCTCTCTCAGCTCCTGCGCGTGCTGGCCCGCTCGGCGACCGCGCAGGAGATGTCGGTCTACACCACGCTGTTCACCGGCCCGCGCCGCAGCGACGATCCCGACGGGCCCGAAGAGTTTCACGTCGTGCTGCTCGACAACGGCCGCTCGGCGATGCTCGCCGGCGCGTTTCACGACATGCTCCGCTGCATCCGCTGCGGCGCCTGCCTCAATCACTGCCCGGTCTATCACGCGGTCGGTGGCCACGCTTATGGCTGGGTCTATCCGGGGCCGATGGGCGCGGTTCTGACGCCCGCGCTGATCGGCGTCGATCAGGCCGGGCATTTGCCGAACGCGTCGAGCTTTTGCGGGCGTTGCGAGGAGGTGTGTCCCGTCAAGATTCCGCTGCCGCGGCTGATGCGCACCTGGCGCGAGCGCGCTTTTTCACGGCACATTTCGCCGAAAACCGAGCGTGCCGGCCTCGGCCTGTGGGCGTTCTTCGCAAAACGTCCAAAACTTTACCGATTGGCGTTCGGCCTCGGCATGCGTCTGCTCGCCCGGCTCGGCCGCACGCGGGGGCGGTTCTCGTGGCTGCCGCTCGCGTCGGGCTGGACGGCGCATCGTGATCTCGCCGCGCCCCAGGGCGCGACCTTTCAGGCGCAATGGCGCAAGGCGAGGCGAAACGCATGAGCGCGCGCGAGCAAGTTTTCTCCGCGATCCGCCGCGGGCTCGGCGTCACCGGTGACGAGGCGCCGCGGCGAAAGATCGTCGCCGATCGGCTCGCCGATCATCCGACCGGCGTGGTGCCGTCGCGCGGAAAGCTCGAGGGCGACGAGCGCATCGGCCTGTTTCTGCGGATGATCGAGCGCGCCGCCGGCACCGCGATGCGGCTCGCCGGACCCGACGAGCTGCCGGGCGCGGTGCTCGACTATCTAAAGCGCGCAGGCCTGCCGCCCGCGCTCCGCCGCGGCGAGGACGCCTATCTCGCCGGCGTGCCGTGGAACCGGACGCCCGATCTCGTGATCACGATCGGGCCGTCGGACGGCCACGATCTGGTCGCGATCTCGCACGCGGTCGCCGGCATCGCCGAGACCGGCACCCTGATGCTGACGTCCGGCTCCGAGAACCCGACCACGCTGAATTTTTTGCCCGACCATCACCTCGTGGTGGTCGAGGCCGACACCGTGGTCGGCGACCTCGAGGCGGCGTTCGCGCGGCTGCGCGAGCGCGAAGGGGCCGAGCATGGGATGCCGCGCTCGGTCGATCTGATCACCGGCCCGTCGCGCTCCGCCGACATCGAGCAGACGCTGATTCTCGGCGCACACGGGCCGCGTCGGCTGCACGTGATCGTAATCGGCGATCCGCGCAAGCTGCGTGCTTCGCCCGCCGCCCGCAAGCGCCGCGCCAAGGCGGCCGCCGCCGCCGCGGAAACCTCTCCGCCCGTTGCGCGTTGAAGCGTGCGAACCCGGCCGTCCCCGGCCGGCGAGGGAGCCGTGCGCCATGGTTCCCTCGAGCTGCGAGCGGAGGTTTTCATGACGACCGAGACCAGGACCACCGAGCGGAAAGAAGGCGGCGAGACGGTCGAGAAGAAGACCGTAACGGTGAAGCATCAGGAGGCGACCAAGGAGGAGAAGCGCGAGCTCGATCAGAAGCTCGACGAGGCCTTGGAAGAAAGCTTTCCGGGCTCCGATCCGGTGTCGATCAGCCAGCCGACCCGGCACGAACCGAAGACGTGAGCATCTTGCCGAAGCAAAGCCCTGCAACCGCGAGGGGCATTTCGGTGTGCCAGTAACCCGGCATTAAGGTTAATGCCGGATCATCTCGACCGGTCGCGCAGTTCCCGCGCGACCCGGATCGAGGATGCGTCCCATGCGTTTCGCCGGATTTCGTTTTGCCGGTCTTTGCGGGCTGTGTGGATTGGTCGTCGCCCTCGCCACGCCCGCATTCGGCGCCGACATGCCGTTCCTGCGCGGCTCGCGGGGATTCCTTCCGAGCACGCCGCATTATTTCGACTGGGGCGGCGTGTATGTCGGCGGGCAGGGCGGCTACTCCTCCGGCAGCGCCGATTTCTCACAAGGCACCGGCGATCTGGTCTCCTACATCCTGCGCAACACGACCATCGAGAACGAGGCACAGGTGTCGTCCTGGACGACGCTGCCGACCAAGAACGGCATGACCAGCACGAGCTGGGGCGGCTTCGTCGGATTCAACGCGCAGTTCGACGATGCGGTGATCGGCATCGAGGCGAACTATAGCCGCGTCGACATGCAGGCCGTGGCGAGCGATTCCCTCGAACGTTCCTATCAGACGTCGGATCAGTATTTTTATAACGTCGCGCTCGGCAGCACCGCCGGCGTCAAGCTCTCCGATATCGGCACGTTGCGTGCGCGTGGTGGCTGGGCGGCGTCCTGGTACATGCCGTACGCGTTCGGTGGCCTCGCGGTCGCACGGGCCGACGTGGAGCGGTCGGCGACGGTGGAGCTGCAGGCGGTCGATCTGTCGGGCACCGGTCGACCGAATCTCGGGCTCGGCCCGGTGACGCGGATCGACAATCGCTCGGACGTCTACGCCTTCGGCTGGACGGTCGGCGCCGGTATCGACGTCGCGCTGATGGCCAATCTGTTTCTTCGCGCGGAGTACGAGTATGTGCGCTTCGGCGACATCGAAGGCACGGAAGTGTCGATCAACTCGGTGCGCGGCGGCCTCGGCCTGAAGTTCTGATACCAACGGCGGATGACTTTGATCCGTCATCCTTCGAGGCCCGGCTTCGCCGGGCGCCTCAGGGTGACGGGGAGAGTCGCTTTCAGCACCGTTGATATGATTTGTTTCCGCCGAACGCTCGGCCGGCGGTCCGGCTTTCGAACAAACAAACGGATGTCGCTTTCGACGTGATGGATGCGCGGGTCGAAGCCCGCGCATGACGGACGGAAGCCGCCCCGGCTCCGCCGGTCGCTCCCCGGTCGCCACCCGTCGCCGTGTCTGTTCCCGCCTCGTCCGCCACCCGTCATCCGAAAAATTTTCAGCGCTCATTGTCCACCGAGGGTTGACTCGGAACCCGCACTCTCATATTGCCGCGGACGGGACACCCCTCCCCACCGAGGGGCGCCTATCTGAAAGGGTAGATACAATGAGCGATATTCCCGCCGCGCGTCCGCGCGTGCCGCATTTTTCTTCCGGCCCCTGCGCCAAGCGCCCGGGCTGGACCCTCGAAAACCTGAAGGACGCGGCGCTCGGCCGCTCGCATCGCGCCAAGCTCGGCAAGGCCAAGCTGGAGCGGGCGATCACGCTCACGCGTGAGATCCTCCAAATCCCTGCCGACTATCGCATCGGCATCGTCCCGGCCTCCGATACCGGCGCGGTCGAGATGGCGATGTGGTCGCTGCTCGGCGCCCGCCCGGTCACCATGCTGGCCTGGGAGTCGTTCGGCGAAGGCTGGGTGACCGACGTCACCAAGCAGCTGAAGCTGCCGAACGTCACGGCGATGACCGCCGCCTATGGCGAGCTGCCCGATCTCACGAAGGTCGACTGGTCGAACGACGTGGTGTTCACCTGGAACGGCACGACCTCGGGCGTGCGCGTGCCGAACGCCGACTGGATCGCCGCCGACCGTGAAGGTCTTTCGATCTGCGACGCCACCTCGGCGGCGTTCGCGCAAGCGCTCGACTGGCAAAAGCTCGATGTCGTCACCTACTCCTGGCAGAAGGTGTTGGGCGGCGAGGCGGCGCACGGCATGCTGATCCTGTCGCCGCGCGCGGTCGAGCGCCTCGAGACCTACAAGCCGGCCTGGCCGCTGCCGAAGATCTTCCGGCTCACCAAGGGCGGCAAGCTGATCGAGGGCATCTTCAAGGGCGAGACGATCAACACCCCGTCGATGCTGTGCGTCGAGGATTACATCGACGCGCTCGAATGGGCGGGCTCGATCGGCGGGCTCGGCGCGCTGATGGCGCGGGCCGACGCCAATGCGGCGGCGATCGCCGAATGGGTGGCGCGCACGCCGTGGATCGATTTCCTCGCCGCCGATCCGGCGATCCGCTCCAACACCTCGGTGTGCCTGAAGGTGGTCGACTCCGACGTGACGGCGCTGCCGGCCGACCAGCAGGCGGCGTTCGCGAAAGCGCTCGCCTCGGCGGTCGAGAAGGAAGGCGCCGGCTACGACATCGGCTCGTATCGCGATGCCCCTCCGGGCCTGCGCATCTGGTGCGGCGCCACCGTCGATACCGAGGACGTCGTGCTGCTGACGCAGTGGCTCGACTGGGCGTTTGCAAAGGCCAAGGCGGCACTGCCCAAGGCGGCGTGAACCTCGCCCGCGGCATCGACCCGTCACCCTGAGGTGGCCGCCGTAGGCGGCCCTCGAAGGGCGACGGGCCCCGACCTCGATGGTTCGAGATCGTCGTAAAGATTCGTTTCAATCGGCAGACGCCGGCATCGGCCGTTCATCCTTCGAGGCTCGCTACGCTCGCACCTCAGGATGACGGTTCACCGTCACAGGACACTCACCATGGCTCCCCGCGTTCTCATTTCCGACGCGCTGTCTCCCGCCGCCGTGCAGATCTTCAAGGATCGCGGCATCGAGGTCGACTTCCAGCCGGCGCTCGGCAAGGACAAGGACAAGCTCGCCGAGATCATCGGCGACTATGACGGCCTCGCCATCCGCTCGGCCACCAAGGTGACGCCGAAGATCATCGAGAAGGCGAAGAACCTGAAGGTGATCGGCCGCGCCGGTATCGGCGTCGACAATGTCGACATTCCGGCCGCGACCGCCAAGGGCATCATCGTGATGAACACGCCCTTCGGCAACTCGATCACCACCGCCGAGCACGCGATCACCATGATGCTCTCGCTCGCGCGTGAAATCCCGCAGGCCGATGCCTCCACGCAAGCCGGCAAGTGGGAGAAGAACCGCTTCATGGGCGTCGAGATCACCGGCAAGACGCTCGGCATCATCGGCTGCGGCAATATCGGCTCGATCGTCGCCGACCGCGGCCACGGCCTGAAGATGAAGGTGATCGCCTTCGATCCGTTCCTCTCGCCGGATCGCGCGGTGGCGCTCGGGGTGGAGAAGGTCGAGCTGCCGGAGCTGTTTCGCCGCGCCGACTTCATCACGCTGCACACGCCGCTCACCGACAAGACGCGCAACATCGTCAATGCCGAGGCGATCGCCTCGATGAAGAAGGGCGTGCGCATCATCAACTGCGCGCGTGGCGGGCTGGTCGACGAGCAGGCGCTGCGGGCGGCGCTCGATTCCGGTCACGTCGCGGGCGCGGCGTTCGACGTGTTCACCGAGGAGCCGGCCACCAAGAACGTCTTGTTCGGCCATCCGCACGTGATCTGCACGCCGCATCTCGGCGCCTCCACCACGGAAGCGCAGGAGAACGTCGCGCTGCAGGTCGCCGAGCAGATGTCGGACTATCTGCTCGCGGGCGCCATCTCCAACGCGGTCAACTTCCCGTCGATCAGCGCCGAGGAGGCGCCTAAGCTCAAGCCGATGGTCGAGCTCGCGGAAAAGCTCGGCTCGTTCGCCGGCCAGCTGACCGAGACCGGGCTCGTGAAGGTGCAGCTGATCTACGAGGGTCAGGTCGCCAACATGAACACCAAGGCGCTCACCTCCGCCGCGGTCGCCGGCCTGCTGCGGCCGATGCTGCAGGACGTCAACTTCGTCTCGGCGCCGGTGATGGCCAAGGAACGCGGCATCGTCATCGAGGAGGTCACCCGCGAGGCGGAGACCGACTACGAGAGTTTGATCACCGTCACCGTGGTGACCGAGCGGCGCGAGCGCAGCGTGTCCGGCACGGTGTTCGCCGACGGCCGCCCGCGCATCGTCAACATCAAGGGCATGCGGGTCGACGCCGAGTTCGGCAAGTCGATGCTGTACGTGACGAACTTCGACAAGCCCGGCTTCATCGGCCGGTTCGCGTCGCTGCTCGGCGAGGCCGGCATCAACATCGCGACCTTCAATCTCGGCCGTGACGAGCTGGGCGGCAACGCCATCGCGCTGGTCGAGGTCGACGGCCCGGTGCCGCAGGATCTGCTCGACAAGGTGCAGGCGCTGCCGAACGTCCAGCAGGCGCGCCCGCTGAAGTTCTGAGGACGTCGCGAGCGCCGGTCCGGGGCCCCGTGCTTCGGGCCGGTGCGCCTCCGGCGCGGGGGGCCGGTGCGCCTCCGGCGCGGGGGGCCGGTGCGCCGGACGGCGAAGCAGGTGCGCCGGGCGGCGCGGGCATGCGCACTCGCGCTTACCGTTTTAGTCGCCGAAATTCACCATTCGAAAATTCATTGCGAATTATATCCGGTGGGGAAAGCTCTGCTTAAGCGTCCCCGGTCCGGAGAATATCAGATGTTTCCCTTCACCCGCTCGAGTGCGTCGGCCGCTACGCTCGCAGCGATCGATCGTTCGCACGCCGTCATCGAGTTTCAGATGGACGGCACGGTGATCACGGCCAACCAGAACTTTCTAAATCTGATGGGCTATGATCTGGCGGAGGTGAAGGGACGTCACCACCGCATGTTCGTCGATCCGGCCTTCGCCGAGAGCCCCGCCTATCGCGAGTTCTGGACGAAGCTCGCGGGCGGCGAGCCGCAGACCGGGCAGTTCGAGCGGATCGGCAAGGGCGGCCGCGAGGTGTGGCTCGAGGCCTCCTACGATCCGGTGCTCGGCGCCGGCGGCAAGCCGATGAAGGTGGTGAAGATCGCCACCGACATCACCGCGCCCAAGAGGGAGCATGCCGAGCTGCTCGCCAAGGTGAACGCCATCCAGCGCTCGCAGGCGACGATCGAGTTCGCCCTCGACGGCACGGTGATCACGGCCAACGAGAACTTCCTGAAGGTCCTGGGCTATTCGCTCGGCGAGATCGTCGGCAAGCACCATTCGATGTTCGTCGAGGAGGCCTATCGGGCGAGCGCGGACTACAGGGAGTTCTGGGCGGCGCTCAATCGCGGCGAGTACCGCGCGGCGCAGTATCTGCGGATCGGCAAGGGCGGCCGCGAGGTGTGGATCGAGGCGTCCTACAACCCGATCTTCGACACCAAGGGGCGGCCCTACAAGGTCGTCAAGTTCGCCACCGACCTGTCCGCCCGCAAGGCCGCCAACGCGAAACTCGCCGACGACTTCGAGACCGGCGTCAAGGCGCTGGTCGATCGCGTCGCGGCGGCCGCGAGCGGCATGCAGCAGGCGGCGCAATCGCTCGCCGCCTCCGCCGAGGAGACCAACGCGCAGTCCTCCACCATGGCGGCGGCGTCGGAGGAGCTGACCTGCTCGGTCGGCGAGATCTCGCGCCAGCTCGGCGAGGCGACGAAGATCATCGCCGTCGCGGTCGACGAGGCGTCGAAGTCCGATCGCACGGTCGGCGAGCTGGTGCAGGCGGCCGAGACGGTCGGCGAGGTGACCCAGACGATCGCCCAGATCGCCGCCCAGACCAACCTGCTGGCGTTGAACGCCACCATCGAGGCGGCCAGGGCCGGCGAGGCCGGCAAGGGGTTTGCCGTGGTGGCGCAGGAGGTGAAGCAGCTCGCCACCCAGACCGCGACCGCCACCGGCGAGATCGAGCAGCAGATCCACGGCATCCAGGATTCGAGCAAGACCACCGCCTCGGCGATCCAGGAGATCGCCCGCGTGATCGCCCGGATCAGCGAGGTGAACGGCTCGATCTCCGGCGCCATCCAGGAGCAGTCGTCGGCCACCCGCGAGGTCTCGGCGAACATCGGCGGCGTCCAGCAGGCGGCCGAGGAGACCGGGCGCTCGTCGGCCACGCTGCTCGAGGAATCGACCGTTCTGCGCACCCGCGCGGCCGAGCTCGGCGAGCGGGTGGACGATTTTCTGCACGCCGTCCGGGCGATGTAGCCGTCCCGGCGGTTCTCTTCCGGGTGGCGCCCCGGCTCACGGGTCGGGGCGGGGCCGGAAGGTGACCACCCGGTAGAGATAGAGGACGGCGAGGGCGGCGAGGACGGCGCTGGTGACCGGATCGAGCCAGGCCGCGACCGCCCCGTAGCGCGCGCCGAGCAGATAGCCGGCGGCGGCGAGCAGCGCCGACCACAGCCCGGTCCCGATCGCCGAGAAGGCGAGGAAGCGCGGCAGCGGCATCGCCGCGATGCCGGCCGGCACCGAGATCAGCGTCCGCACCGTCGGCACCAGCCGGCCGATCAGAACGGCCTGGCCGCAATGGCGGCGGAACCACCGGGTCGCCGCGTCGATCTCGTGCGGCGCCACCGTCAGCCATCGGCCGTGCCGGGCGGCGAGCCGCTTCAGCCGGTCCTCCCCGAGCCACCGCCCGGCAAAATACCAGACCAGCGCGCCGGCGACCGAGCCCACCGTGCCGGCCGCCACCACGCCGGCGAGGCCGAGCTCGCCGCGCGCCGCCGCAAAACCCGCGAGCGGCATGATCAGCTCGGACGGGATCGGCGGAAACACGTTCTCGAGCAGCATCAGCAGCGCGATGCCGAGATAGCCGGTGTCGCCCACGAAGGTCTCGATCCAGTCGAACACGGCGCACCTCCCGTCGTGTCCGGGAGCAACGCGCACGGCGGCCGAACGATCGAGGCGGCGCGAAAGCGCCGCAGGCGGCGGGATCGTGCGCGCGGGACGGGGAGGGCGCGGCGCGGGGCGCGGACCGCGAAAGGGACGGGCGGACGGGAAAGGCGCTCGCCCCCGCCCGTCATCCGGCCCGGACGGACCGCAGAAACGTCCCGACCTCGGTCTTGAGCCGGCTGCTTTCGCCCGACAGCGAGCGGGCGGCGTGGAGCACGTGGCTCGAGGCCGCGCCGGTGTCGCTGGCGCCGCGCTCGACCTCGGCGATGTTGCTGCTCACCTCGACGGTTCCGCGGGCGGCGCCCTGGACGTTGCGCGAAATCTCCATCGTCGCCGCGCTCTGCTGCTGCACCGCGGCGGCGATGCTCGACGAGATCTCCGACAGGCGGCCGATGGTGCCGACGATCGCCTTGATGGCGTCGACCGAGTCGCGGGTCGCCGCCTGCATGCCGGAGATCTGGGCGGCGATCTCGCCGGTCGCCTTGCCGGTCTGGGCGGCGAGCGCCTTCACCTCCTGCGCCACCACCGCAAAGCCCTTTCCCGCTTCCCCGGCCCTGGCCGCCTCGATGGTGGCGTTCAAGGCCAACAAGTTGGTCTGCTCGGCGACCGCGGTGATCAACTGCACGACGTCGCCGATCCGCTGGGCGGCGAGCGACAGCTCGGCGACCCGCGCATTGGTGCCGTGGGCCTGCTCGACCGCGCCTTCGGCGATGCGGGCGGACTCCTGCACCTGCCGGCCGATCTCGTCGATCGAGGAGGTCATCTCCTCGCTCGCCGAGGCGACCGACTGGACGTTGCCGGAGGCCCGCTCGGCGGCGGCCACCACCACCTTGGTGACGTCCTGCGACCGCTCGGCGGTTTCTGCGAGCGTGTGGGCGGCGGCCTCGAGCTCGGCTGCGGCGGCGGAGACGGTCTCGATCACCTCGCCGAGCGTGCCCTCGAAGTCGGTCGCGATCTTGTTCATCTCGCGCTTGCGCTGCTGGGTGACGCGGCGTTCCGTGTCCTCCTGCCGCTCCCGCTCGAAGCCGAGCTTCGACTGCATCGCCAGGATGTTGCGCAACGCTTGGCCGATCTCGTCGTCGCGCTTGATGACGATCCGTCCGGTCAAGTCGGCACGGGCGATCCGGTCCATCGCGGCGTTGAGGCGGGCGAGCGGGCGCAGCGTCGCCTGGATGGTGCGCAGGCCGAGCCAGCCACCATAGCCGAGGCCGGCGAGCAGCAGCACCACGACGGTGACGAGGGCGGCGCCGAATTCCTGCCGCGACGCGTCGTACTGGACCTTCGCCTCCTTCCTCTGGATCGCCACCAGCGTGTCGAGGTCCGTCTTGGCGGCGGCGAACAGCTCGGCCGCCGGGCTGGTCAGCAGCGCGGCGAGGTCGTCCCATCGCTTCGCATCCGCCAGAGCGAGGCCGGGCCTTATCGCCTGCTCGACATAGGCGGTGCGGCGCGCCGCGAAGGCGTCGGCGGTCGTCTTCTCCTCGGGGGTGAGATAAGTCAGCAGGTACTCGTTCCACACCGCGGTGATGCCGGCGATGTTGCCATCGATTCGCTCGCGCAACGACGACACCGGCTTGCCGGCGCGCCCGTCGGCGAGCGCCGTGTGGAGGGCGATCGCGCTGTCGCGCATACGGTCGTCGATCTCGTACAGCTGGCCGAGCGGCACCACCCGGTCCTCGAAGATCGACTTCATTCGAACATTGTTGGCCCAGCCGGCCCAGAGGGTGGTGGCGCCGACCATCAGGATGACGGTGGCCAGCATCACCACGAGCGTGGTGAGGCGCGCCTTCAGCGAGCGGGTGAAGAAGGAGAGCCGGTCGAACACCGAGCGCTCGCGCAGGATGCCGCCGGTCAGCGTGTAGCCGTGCGGCTCGCCGGCGTTCATTTTCGCATAGACGCGCTCCGCCTCCTCGCGCTGCTCGGCGGCGAGCCTGGTGCGGATCGACATGTAGCCGGTGATCTCGCCGTTCGCCCAGACCGGCGTCACGCTGGCGAGCACCCAATAATAGTCGCCGTTCTTGCGGCGGTTCTTCACCGCGCCGGCCCACGGCTTGCCGGCCTTCAGCGTGTCCCACAGATCGGCGAACGCCGCCGGCGGCATGTCGGGATGGCGCACGATGTTGTGCGGCTGGCCGGTCAGCTCCTCCTCGGAGAAGCCGGAGACCTCGACGAAAGTTTCGTTGAAATAGACGAGCTTGCCCTGGGTGTCGGTCCGCGAGACGATCAGCACGTCGTCGGCGATCGGGTACTCGATGGACGTCACCGGCAGATTCTTGCGCATGGTCGTTTCCGTCTGGCTTCGGGCACCTGTGGCCGGGGAGGGAGAGCGGCACGCGGTGGCCCGCCGGAACGCCGAGGCGGCGCCGGCTCGCTCGACTGTGCGGGGCGTCGCTGTCGTTTGCGTTAATTTGATTAAACGGCACGCGTAAGTAGTAACACCTCGGCGGGCGGTCGCCGCGCCATCGCGATACCGGCCGCGGCCGGGCGGTGTTTCCCGCGGCGCAAGCGCGCGCGAACGGGGCGCAAATCCGGGCCGTCCTTGCCTCCCACCGATTCCTCGAGTAAGCCGGAGGCCGATTGCCGATTGCGCCGATCCCCCGGGCGCCGAGACGTCGGCAGCGACCGTCGGACAAGGAATCTCATGGCGAACGTCGTGGTCGTCGGCTCCCAATGGGGCGACGAGGGAAAGGGAAAGATCGTCGACTGGCTGTCGGAGCAGGCCGATGTCGTGGTTCGGTTCCAGGGCGGGCACAATGCCGGCCACACGCTGGTGATCGACGGAACCACCTACAAGATGTCGCTCCTGCCCTCCGGCGTGGTGCGCGAGAAGCTGTCGGTGATCGGCAACGGCGTGGTGATGGACCCGGTGGCGCTGCTCGAGGAGATCGGCCGGCTGTCCGCCCAAGGGCTGAAGATCACCCCCGAGACGCTGCGGATCGCCGAGAACACCGTGCTGATCCTGCCGCTCCACCAGGAGCTCGACGCCAATCGCGAGGCGGCGGCGAGCGCCGAGGCGCGGATCGGCACCACCAAGCGCGGCATCGGCCCGGCCTACGAGGACAAGGTGGGGCGCCGCGCGATCCGCCTGATGGACCTCGCCGACCTCGAGACGCTGCCGGCCAAGATCGACCGCCTTCTGGTGCACCACAACGCGCTGCGCCGCGGCCTCGGCCTGCCGGAATACGAGCCGGGCCCGCTCTACGATCACCTCGCGGGCCTCGCCCCGAAGGTCTTGCCCTACATGGACTGCGTGTGGAACCTGCTCGACGCCAAGCGGCGCGAGGGAACCCGCATCCTGTTCGAGGGCGCCCAGGGCGCGCTGCTCGACATCGACCACGGCACCTATCCGTTCGTCACCTCGTCCAACACGGTGGCGGGGCAGGCGGCCACCGGCTCCGGCCTCGGCCCGTCGGCGGTCGATTACGTGCTCGGCATCTGCAAGGCCTACACGACGCGGGTGGGGGCGGGGCCGTTCCCGACCGAGCAGGACAACGAGATCGGCCGGCTGATCGGCGACCGCGGCCACGAGTTCGGCACCATCACCGGCCGGCGGCGGCGCTGCGGCTGGTTCGACGCGGTGCTGGTGCGCCAGACCGTGCGCACCTCCGGCATCAGCGGGCTGGCGCTGACCAAGCTCGACATCCTCGACGGGCTCGACGAGATCCGGGTGTGCACCGGCTATCGGTTCGACGGCCGCGACATCGACTATCTGCCGGCGGCCGAGCACGCCCAGGCCCGCGTCGAGGCGGTCTACGAGACCATCCCGGGCTGGCAGGAAAAGACCGCCGGCGCCCGGTCGTGGACCGAATTGCCGGCCCAGGCGGTGAAATACGTGCGCTGGATCGAGGAGCTGGTCGGCTGTCCGGTCGCCCTGCTCTCGACGAGCCCGGAGCGCGATGACACTATCCTGGTTCACAACCCGTTCGAGAGCTAGTGATCCGGGTCCGACATTCGCCTCCCGTCGCCGCCTTCTCGGGGGCGGATGTCGGCCTCGCAGGACCGCTGGCACCCGGAGAGTCCGAGTGGAGCTTCGAAGTCGACGGGCGAGATCTTCCGGGCGGCCGGCCAGAGCTCGACGGTCGAATTCGCTCGACGAGCGTGAGGGCGACGCGCGGCGCACTGACGGCGGGAGCCGATGGCTGATTATTACCCTCTGATCGCCAAGGCCGTCGACGGCCTCGAGAAGAACACGGGCGAAGCCCGGCGCACGCTCTACGAGCGCGCTCGCAACGCCCTGGTGACGCAGCTGCGCAGCGTCAGCCCGGCCTTGAGCGAATCCGACATCACCCGCGAGCGGCTGGCGCTCGAGGAGGCGATCCGCCGGGTCGAGGCGGATGCCGCCCGCAAGGCGCGCGCCGCCGCGCCGCCGTCGCGTCCGCCGCGACCCGAGCGGCCGAGCCTCGCCGGCCGGCTCGATCGGCCCGATCGTCCCGACCGGCCGGGGCCCCCGGGCCGGGCCCGC
>NZ_AKZI01000044.1 GCF_000293785.1 Rhodovulum sp. PH10
GTCCATATCGCTGCTATCGTCTGCTATTGGTTATGAGTCTGGACCCTAGCACGGCCGCGCGCCACGATGTGGCGGCGCCGACCCGAAACACCGTTTCCGGCCTCCGTGCGACCCGCCGGCCACACCGGCGAGGGGCGACCGGCGGCCGCCGGCCTGCCCGAGAGGAGGCACGAGGTCGAACACCTTGCCCGGATCGCCATGGCCGACGAGGCCGATGTCGACGAGCGCCGGCAACTATCGCCGGACGGGTGCCGGACCGCCGTGCAGGCGGGGTCATTTCCGGTACTGCTCGTCGGAGACGTGCTCGAGCCAGTCGACGGCCTTGTCGTTCGCGGACTCCTGAATGGCGATGTGGGTCATCGCCGTGCCGGGGGTCGCGCCGTGCCAATGCTTCTCGCCCGGCGGAAACCACACCACGTCGCCGGGGCGGACCTCCTCGACCGGGCCTCCTTCGGTCTGCACCCAGCCGAGCCCCGACGTGACGATCAGCGTCTGTCCGAGCGGATGGGTGTGCCACGCCGTGCGGGCGCCCGGCTCGAACGTCACGTGGGCGCCGCCGACGCGGGCCGGGTCCGGCGCCTGGAACAACGGATCGATCCGCACCGAGCCGGTGAACCAGTCCCCCGGCCCCACGAGAGAATTGTCCGAGCCGCTTCGCTTGATCTGCATTTCCGTCCTCCGTGCTTCCGCTGGTGTCGCACCCCGTGCGACCGCCATCGCCGTCGGCGGCCGTGGGGTTGCTCGGCAGCGAGCCGCCGCTCGCATGCCGTGGAATCTAGGGGCTGCGGCCATTCCGACCAGCCGCTACAATCGGAATGAACTCATAAGCAGGATCTGGTCGGGCACGGCTGTGTCGATCTGCGGCTTCCCATGCACGGCAATCTCCACGCCTGGCTGCCCGGACACTGAAGCGCCCGATCGACGAACGCCTCGTCACAAACGCCGTCGCGACCCCCGCTGGCGCATGGCTCGGCGGCGACGTGATGGCGGGGTGACGGCGCGGCGCGACGACGTCATGCAAGCACGGAATAGCTCGGCCTCGTCGTCACTTCCGACGCGAAAACGAACTATTTCCCCCGTCTGATCACGATGGGTCCGGACTCCTTCATACGTCGTCTGAATTTTGCGCGCGGCTCAACCGAATGATGCGTTCCGCCGCCGTGGCCCGACAGATCGTGTCGCCTGCGCGACCAAATCAGATCGATCCTGTCGATCTTCGATACCGTCGCTTTTCGGGCGCGGCTGCGTTGTGCCGAGGCCGTGGCTCGAGGCTGATATTTCTCGTAGTATCCGACCATGGTCGTGAGAGAGCGCGCACGGCGCCGATCGAGGTGGCCTTCGGCCGCCGATCGATCGACGCGGGTGACGTCGAAGCGACCGCCCAGCATCATCCACCATCGTCGGTCGGACGTGCCCCCGGGCTCCGGTGCTGGTTTCATGCTTGCAGGATTCGAGGTTTCTATGAACGCCGTCACGCTGAACATCGCCGCAGAAGAGCCTTGGGCCGGTTTCACCGGCGGATCATGGCAGACCGACATCGACGTGCGCGGCTTCATTCAGGCAAACTACCGTCCTCATCTCGGCGACTCGACTTTCCTGGCCGGCCCGACCGCCCGCACGCTCGGCGTCTGGAAGACGCTGTCGGCCCTGCTCGCCGTCGAGCGCGAGAAGGGCATTCTCGACGCTTCGGTCGATCGTCCCGCCGGCATCACGGCGCACGCGCCGGGCTACATCGACCGCGACGCCGAGCTGATCGTCGGGGTGCAGACGGATGCGCCGCTCAAGCGCGCCATCATGCCGAACGGCGGCCTGCGCATGGTCGAGAACGGGCTCGAGGCCTACGGCTACGAGATCGACCCGACCGTCAAGGAAATCTGGACCAAGCACCGCAAGAGCCACAACCAGGGCGTTTTCGACGCCTATTCACCGGAGATCCTGGCGGCGCGCAAGTCCGGCATCGTCACCGGCCTGCCGGATGCCTACGGCCGCGGCCGCATCATCGGCGACTACCGCCGCGTCGCGCTCTACGGCGTCGACAAGCTGCAGGACGCCAAGCGCCGCGAGCTGCACGAGATCGACGACGCCGTTTTCGACGAGAAGACCATGCGGCTGCGCGAGGAGCTCAACGAGCAGATCCGCGCCCTCGACGAGCTCGCCGAGATGGCGGCGAGCTACGGCTGCGACATCCGCAAGCCGGCCGGAACCGGCCGTGAGGCGGTGCAGTGGACCTATTTCGGCTATCTCGCCGCCGTGAAGGAGCAGAACGGCGCCGCGATGTCGCTCGGCCGCGTCTCGACCTTCCTCGACATCTATCTCGACCGCGACCTCGAGCGTGGCCTGATCACCGAGGAGCAGGCGCAGGAGCTGATCGACGACATGGTGATCAAGCTCCGCATCGTGCGCTTCCTGCGCACGCCGGAGTACGACACGCTGTTCTCCGGCGACCCGACCTGGGTGACCGAGTCGATCGGCGGCATCGGCGAGGACGGCCGTCCGCTCGTCACCAAGACCAGCTTCCGCTTCCTGCAGACGCTGTTCAACCTCGGCCCGGCGCCGGAGCCGAACCTGACCGTGCTGTGGTCGACCGCGCTGCCGGAGGGCTTCAAGGACTACTGCGCCAAGGTGTCGATCGAGACCTCGTCGATCCAGTACGAGAACGACGACGTGATGCGGCCGCACTGGGGTGACGACTACGGCATCGGCTGCTGCGTCTCGCCGATGCGGATCGGCAAGCAGATGCAGTTCTTCGGCGCCCGCGCCAACCTCGCCAAGGCGCTGCTCTACGCCATCAATGGCGGCCGTGACGAGAAGTCCGGCAAGGTGGTGGCCGAAGGCTTCGCGCCGATCGAAGGCGACCTGCTCGACTACGACACCGTGGTCGCCAAGCTCGATCCGATGCTGAGCTGGCTCGCCAAGACCTACATCAAGGCGCTCAACGTCATCCACTACATGCACGACAAGTACGCTTACGAGCGTATCGAGATGGCGCTGCACGACCGCGACATCCTGCGCACCATGGCGTGCGGCATCGCCGGCCTGTCGGTGGCCGCCGATAGCCTCTCGGCGATCAAGCACGCCAAGGTGAAGGTGATCCGCAACGAGGCCGGCCTCGCGGTCGACTACGCGATCGAGGGCGAGTATCCGGCCTACGGCAACAACGACGACCGCGCCGACCGGATCGCGGTGTGGCTCGCCGAGAGCTTCATCGAGAAGATCAAGGCGCAGCCGCACTTCTACCGCGACGCGATGCCGACCCAGTCGGTGCTGACCATCACGTCGAACGTCGTGTACGGCAAGAAGACCGGCAACACGCCCGACGGGCGCCGCGCCGGTCAGCCCTTCGCGCCCGGCGCCAACCCGATGAACGGCCGCGACAAGAAGGGCTTCATCGCAGCCGGCGCGTCGGTCGCCAAGATCCCGTACGCGTGCGCGCTCGACGGCATCTCCTGGACCGCCTCGGCGACCCCGTCCGCGCTCGGGCGGGTGCCGCAGGAGCGCCAGAAGAACCTCGCCGCGTGCCTCGACGCGTTCACGGCGGCGTCCGGCCATCACGTCAACGTCAACGTCCTCCAGCGCGAGACGCTGCTCGACGCGATGGAGCACCCGGAGATCTACCCGCAGCTCACCATCCGGGTGTCCGGCTATGCGGTGAACTTCGTCAAGCTGAGCCGCGAGCAGCAGCTCGACGTGATCAGCCGAACCTTCCACGCCTGCATGTAAGTCTCCTGCAGGCGTGATTGCGGTCGTCGCGAAGGCGCTCGGTCCGGCCTCCTGATCCCGGGCCGGGCGCCGCCGACGACCCCGAGTTCGAAAGCCACCCCCGATGATCGTCCAGCATTCATGTTCGTTCGCCGCCGCCGCCCGCGTCCCGCCCGTTGCGGACGCCGAACCGGTCGGCTTCCTGCATTCGGTGGAAACCGGCGCGGCCGGTGACGGGCCGGGCATGCGGTTCGTGTTCTTTTTGTCGGGCTGCCCGTACCGCTGCGTCTATTGCCACAACCCGGACACCTGGAAGCGCGCCTCCGGCCGCCGGGTGGACCTCGACGAGGCGCTCGCCGAAGTCGCGCCCTACCGGGCGTTCCTGCGCTTCGCCGGCGGCGTCACCGTGTCGGGCGGCGAGCCGATGAGCCAGCACCGCTTCGCCGGACGGCTGCTCACCCGGCTGCACGACGACCTCGGGCTGCATACCGCGATCGACACCACGGGGGCGCTCGGCCGTCTGGTCGGCGACGATTGGTTCGATCCGGTCGACCTCCTGCTGCTCGACATCAAGCATGTCGATCCGGCGACCTACGAGCGGATCACCGGCAGCGAGCTGCAGCCGACCCTCGACTTCGCCCGCCGCATGGTGCGGCTCCGCCAGCCGATGTGGGTCCGTTTCCGGC
>NZ_AKZI01000045.1 GCF_000293785.1 Rhodovulum sp. PH10
CCGTGCCGATGATGCCGAAGCCCTCAAAAAGACGCAACGGTAGTACTAGTCGTGCAAGTCTTCCATTGGCAACGAAATCCGGCAGACCAGCCCTTCCGGCTCGAACACGACTTCCGCCCCACCCGTGTACGAGTATTGGAGGCTCCGCGCGATGACGGTTTGTCCGAAGCCTTGGCGGAGCGGAGGTTCGACGCGAGGGCCACCGCGCTCGCGCCATTCCACGACGAAGCGATCTTCGTCGTCGGGCTGCGCGACCCGCTGCACGAAAACCTTCCCGCCAGTGACGGACAGCGCGCCATACTTCGCGGCGTTGGTGGCGAGCTCGTGGATGACGAGCCCGAAGGCGATCGCCGCCCGCGGAGCCATGAGGCGCCCGAGATCGCGGGTGACGAGCCGACCCGTGACGCCGCCGGTGAAGGGCGCGAGCTCGCTCTGCACGACGTCTTCGATCTTCAGGCTGGTCCAGGAGTTTTCCGCCAGGAGGTTGTGCGTCGCGGCCAGCGCCTCGATGCGTCCGGTGAAGGCCTTGTGAAAGCCTTCCAGCGTGTCTTCGTGGTGCAGCGTCCGGCTCGCGATCGAGAGGACGAGGGTGAGCGTGTTCTTCACCCGGTGGTCGAGCTCGCGCATCAGGAGGAGCTGCCGCTTCTCGGCCTCCTTGCGCTGCGACAGATCCACCATCGTGACGACGCAGCCGCTGATCGCGTCGTTGCCGATCCGAAGCGGTGCCGCGCTCACGAGGAAGTCCTTCACCTTCGGAGCGTTCGGCGCGTAGGCCTCGACGCCCTGCACGGCGGTGCCTCGCGTCGCCATGTACACGATGTCCTCGGCCTGCATGAGCCCCGTCGCATTGGGAAGCTTCAGCGGGACCGCTTCGGCGAATTCCATGCCGAGCGGATCGCCATCGAACACGGCGTGGGCGGCGGCGTTCGCATGGGTGATGACGCCGTCCTTGTCGCAGACCAGCACCGCCTCGTTCGCCGATGCGATGACGGCTCTGGCGGCGCGCTCGCTCTGCTCGGCCGCCTCGGCGCGCACGCGTTCGGTCACGTCGGTGAAGGTGATCGCCACAGCCGGCGTGGTCGAAAGCTGGAAGGTGTTGGCGGCGAGGATGTAGTGAACCGTCTCGCCGTTCCGCTCGAAGTCGACCTGCTTCGAGAGCGCGCCCTGGAACGGCGGCACCAGGAGATGGTCGACGGCCTCCGCGACCTCCACCGGCGCCACGTCCGAGATCAGGCTCCCCCGCACGGAGTTCTGCGTCAGGCCGAGCGCCGAGGTCAGGTTGGCGTTTGCATACAAAATCCTGCCGGACTGGTCGATTGCCGCCGCACCGACATTCATCACCTCCATGAAGGCGTGATAGGCGTCGGCGCCACCGCCGATGTCGAACACCTGCTGGTCGCCCTGCTGGCCGACCACCAGCGCGTCGACATCGCCCTGCCGGATCGCGCGGATCGTGTCCTCGGCTTCCGCCAGGCGCCGCCGGAGCTCGGCGATCTCGTCCAGGCTCATTCGCCCTGAACCTTCAGTGAGACCAGCACTTTTTCGACATCGGAGAGATCCCCTATGATCTTGCGGATGGGAACCGGCAGCTCGCGCACCAGGGTGGGGATCGCAACGATGCTGTGTTCCTTGGCGAGCTTGGGGTTCTGCCTGAGATCGACGACCTCGACCTCGTACTGCCCGGCCAAGCGCTCCTCGGTGATCTTCCGGAGGTTGGCGATGGCGGCGAGAGACTTGGGCGTCTGCCCGGCCACGTAGAGGATGAGCTTCTTCGGAGATGCGGTGTCGGTCATTTCAGTCTCGATCGGTTACCGCCGCTCCGGCTGACGTCCATCTCGTATGCGTCCGTAGCGGCCTGTCGAAGGTAATCGGTTTCGGCCTTGGAGACCCTTGCCAATTCCTTTTCGTCTGCGTCCAGTTCGGCCTGCAGCGCCTCGATCTGCGCCTGGGCCTTGCGCCGGCGCGTTTCGATCATGGCCTTGCTGCGCTCGACCTCGGCAAGCCGCGCGACCTCGGCGCGTCTGGTCTTCGCTTCCTCGAAGCGTCGCGCCGACCCGGTGAGAGCGCCCGTTTCGCCGAGATAGGGCGGCAGGAGCCGAATGCCCGAACTGCTCATGACGAATTCGCGCACCTGGTTGGAATGCGCCGTGCCTCGCGCCTTGAGGAGGTAGAGCTCCCGGTTGAACTCCCCGTTCGCCTCCCGGTTGAGCATCAGGATCCAGCCGTCCATCAGCGAGGAGAGGCCGGCATCGGTGACGATCGCGCCTTCCTGGGAGTGCATCAGGTGGGTGAACATGCTGGAGATCCCACTGGTCTTGAGGAAGTCGACCATTCTCAGAAGCATGGACTGGACCTCTAGCCGGTCGCCACTTTCCATGAAGGCCGAGATCGGGTCGAGGACCACCAGCTGCGGATCGAATTTCTGCACCTCGCGAAGCATGATCGCCAGGTGCATCTCGAGGCTGTAGAATGTCGGGCGCGCCGAGACGAAGCGGATGAGCCCTCTGTCGACGTAGGGTGCGAAGTCCAGCCCGATGGACGCCATGTTGCGAACGATTTGCCCCGGGGCTTCCTCGAACGAGAAATAGATCGCCCGCTCGCCTCGCACCGCAGCGGCGTGGACGAAGCTCGCGGAGAGCGAGGATTTCCCCGACCCCGCGACGCCCGAAACGAGGATCGACGATCCCCTGTGAAAGCCGCCTCCGACAATCATGTCGTCGAGATCGGCGACCCCCGACGGCACACGCTCGTCGAACACCCGATGGTCGAGCCCGAGCGAGCTGACAGGCAGCACCGAAAAGCCGTCCTGGTCGATCAGAAAGGGGTATTCGTTCGTCCCGTGCGCTGTCCCGCGATACTTCACGATGCGCATCCGCCGGGTCGAGATCTGATTGTGCACCCGGTGGTCGAGCAGGATCACGCAGTCGGAGACGTATTCCTCCAGCCCCTGCCGGGTGAGGGTGCCGTCGCCCCGCTCGGCGGTGATGACGGTCGTCATCCCCTTGTTCTTGAGCCAGTCGAACAGGCGGCGGATTTCCGCGCGCAGCACGGCCTGGTTGGTGAATGCGGAAAAGAGGCTTTCGATCGTGTCGAGGACCACCCGCTTCGCGCCGATCGCGTCGATCGCGAGCTCGAGGCGCAGGAAAATGCCTTCGAGGTCGAAGTCGCCGATCTCGGCCACCTCCGACGGATCGATGGCGATGTGCTCCATCGCGAGCAGGTCTCGGTCGATCAGCCCGCCCACGTCGAAGCCGAGCGACGCGACGTTTGCGGCGATGTCGGCCGGCTGTTCCTCGAACGTCACGAAGACACCCGGCTCGTCGTAGTCCCGCGCGCCGTGGACCAGGAAGGTCGTCGCGAAAAGGGTTTTTCCGCAGCCGGCCGATCCGCAGACGAGGGTGGGGCGTCCGCTGGGAACGCCGCCCAGCGTCAGATCGTCGAACCCTTCGATACCGGTGAGCGATTTCGCAATGCCTGAAGAGGAATCCATCTTGTTTCCAAACGAGCCGAGTGACTGCGTCCTACGGCACTGTCGGCACAGCCGCCGGCGTCGAGTGACGGTCGCAGGTCGCGGCCGATTGCGACAGTCGGCTTTTGGCTGTGCTTAAAGGATAACTACCCTCGTTGTCCATGTCGAGATTTCGCCCCCGAGCGGCCACCGACGCAGATGGACGGGCGCGGCGGGGCAGGCACTTTCCCGGCATCACATCGAGATCGCGCTCGATGGAGTCCATCGGCCGATCGTTCGGGATCTCGTCCGCGTGATCACGACGAAGGTCGGATTATGCAGTTCGGAGTAAGCAGTATCGCATAGCGCATGGTCGGCTCGATTGGACCGACAAAGGCGACCGGACCGCCTGGTCTTCGCAAGCGGGTCGGCCGGATGGCTGGCGAATACCATCGAACACCTCGGCATCCAGCCGACGAGCGGCCTCGGTCCCGCCGCTCATCGCTCGAATACCGATGACCACTCATGCGTTCAGAGAGGTGCGTCGGCCAAGCGACGCATCCTGATGGATGCGCCGGGACGGCGATCCGCGATCCAACATATTCGGGCGATCGCCCCCCAAGATGGCTCGATCGTTCATATGCACCGTCACAAATCACCAACCCTTTACGGGAACCCCATTCATTCGTGCTCGAAGATGGCTTTCACAAAAACCCTTTTTTCGCCGGTTCGACGGCGGATGGCTTCGAGTCGGAGCCCTTGTCGGCGTGCAGATGCGGGCGTCCGCCAGCGCCCGAAGCGCATCGGGGCTCGCAGCGACACCGCCGCCACGCGCCGGCAGCGACCTCGATGCCTCCTCGGTGGCGGTCAGCCGCGCCTCGGGCTTCGCGACGTCCTTGCCGCCCTTCCTCGGAATTTCGACGACATGCACCGCCGAGCACCGGTGCATGGACGCCGCGACAGCCCCGTCGCTTCGGCCGCGAACGAGCGATCTCCGCACGGCGCCCGCCAGAGAAAATCATCGTCGCATTCGACCGCCCGACCAACGCGGTGTCGTTTTCTCCGCGCGCGTCTTGAACCGCGGCCGCGGTCGCGCCATCGATGAGGATCGGAGCCGCCGGGACGGCCGGGGATTGCGGAGCGACGGGCTCGGACCGGGCCCCGGGCCCGCGGAAAACGCATTCGAAGCGACAGGAGCCGATCACGATGCAGGGGGCGACCGTCATCGATCTTTCCGCCTACCGGGAGCACCGGCGCGCGACGGCCGCCGCGAAGACTTTCGCCGGCGCGGCACCGACCACGCCGCTGTTCGGCTGGACGATGGTCCCGATCGCTTTCATGGTGATGTGGACGCCGGTCTTGCTGGTGCCGCGCCGCGGTGCCATCGACGATGAATAGGCACGTGCCGTCGGACAGCTGCGACCGCGATCCGCCTGCCGACGACCACGACTCCGCGGCCGAGCTGCCGGCGATCGTCGGTCGCAATCTGCGCCGCCTGCGCACCCGTCGCGGCCATTCGCTCGAGCGCCTCGCGAAGCTCTCGGGCGTCAGCCGCGCCATGCTGGGGCAGATCGAGACCGGCAAGAGCGCCCCGACCATCAGCCTGTTGTGGAAGGTCGCCACCGCGCTCGGCGTGCCGTTCGCCAATCTTCTGGCGCACCAGAACGAGTCCGGCACGATCGTGCTGCGGCGCGACCGCGCGAAAGTCCTCGCATCGAGCGACGGACGGTTCACCTCGCGCGCGCTGTTTCCGTTCGAGAGCGAGCGGCAGGTCGAGTTCTACGAGATCCGGATCGCGCCCTATCACCGCGAGGACGCCCGCGAGCACGCCCCCGGAACTCACGAAAATCTCATCGTGGCGAAGGGCGCCATCGAGATTTTGATCGGCACCGAGCCGCCGCACGCGCTGGCCGAGGGCGATGCCATCCTGTTCGAGGCGGACGTGCCGCACGGCTACCGGAATTTCGGCTCCACCGAGGCGGTGCTGTACCTCGTCATGACCTATGTCGAGACGGTCGGCTGAGAGACCGTTTGGTCCACCGTCCGGTGTCCAGCACCGACAGCGGGAGGCCGGCAGCGTCGGCCTCGCCGTCCGTTCGTTCCGACCGCGCGATCACTTCGCCATCGGCATGCAGCACATCGTCATGCCGCCGCACGCCATCATCATCGGCATGCCGTTGCCCATCATGGTGCACATGGTCTGGCAGCACTGCATGAACATGTCTTTCATGGACGGGTCCATCGGCATCATCTCGCAGGTCATGCCGGTCGGCGTCATCGTGCAGGTCGTCCTGCACATCATCATCGGCATCATGCCGCCCATGCCCGTCATCGGGTTCATCATGGGATTCATTCCCGACATCATGCCCATCGGCATCATCGAGTTCATCATCGGATTCATCATCGGCATCATGCCCATCATCGGCATGTTCATCATCGGCATCGCAGTCGGCATCGTCGGCATCGTCGGCATCGTCATGGTGGCAGTCATCGTCTTGCTCCGGTCGTGTGACGGACCATCTCCGTCGTTCGATCGGAGCCTAGGCCGACGGTACGATGCTGCAAGCGACAAGCCGTGACACCGAACGCTTTCCTCCACTCCACCGACGCATCCGCGAGAGAAACGGACGAGACGCTCGAGATCGCGGAGATCCGTCCGCCATATCGGACGATCGCCTGCCCCATTCCGCCCTTCGACGACGCTCGCAGCGTCGTGCCCGGACGCGAGCCCGCGTCCGGGATACAGCGGCGGCCGGCGTGACGACCAGATTCACCGGAGGCGCGCCCTGCCCCGCGGCACGTATCGTCGCCTGCAGCGCGTCTCGTCGCCGAGTCAGCCCGCCGACGTCGGCCGCGCATCGGTGCGCGCCGGCCCGGCTGCCGACGGATGGCGCGCCGCACGGACCAGATGGAACAACAGCGCCGTCGCGGCGACGTGGATCAGGTCGCGGTCGGCGGCGGCGATCGTCGCGGGCTTGCGCGCGTGGCGGGACGTGGATTCGAAGGTGGTGTCGAGCATCGTCTTGCTCCGGCGCGGGTGGATCGTCTCGGCAACGCCACGACGCGGAGCAAGTTCGGTGCCAATTTCCACGTCGTCCACCGGATGCGATCGTCGATCAGAGGCCCCCGAGCGCAAAATCGAGATCGTCGATCAGATCGTCGGCGTCCTCGAGGCCGATCGAGAGGCGGATCAGCGAAGGGCGAATGCCGCGCGCGAGACGGTTCGACGAATCCCTGGTCGGCCATCCAGGTGTCGTTGAACATCTTCGAGAGATACTTGTTGCCGCTGTCCGGAAACAGCGTGACCACCCGCTTCGGCCGGGTCTGCTCGCGGCAGTAACGCAGCGCGGCGGCGAGCGCCGTGCCGGACGACGAGCCGGCCAGAATGCCCTCGCGTTTCAGAAGCTCGCGCGCGGCGAGGAACGCCTCCCGGTCGGTCACCGTGTAGCCACGCTGCACGCGAGAAAGGTCCGCGTTGGGCGGCACGAAATCCTCGCCGATGCCTTCGACCAGCCAAGCGCCCGGCGTTCGTGGCGTGCGCCCCTCGACCACGTCGATCAGGATCGAGCCGTCGGGATCGGCGAGCACGATCTCGGTCGCCGGCGACGTGCGGGCGAAGAAACGCGACAGGCCGGTGAGCGTCCCGCCCGAGCCGACGCCGCACACCACCGCGTCGAGACGGTGGTCCATCTGCTCGAAGATTTCCGGCGCCGTTCCGGTCTCGTGCGCGAGCGGATTGGCCGGGTTGGCGAACTGGTTCACGTACACGGCGCCGGGCGTCTCGGCGGTGATGCGCTCGGCGAGATCCTGATAATACTCCGGATGCCCCTTGCCGACGTCGGAGCGGGTCATCACCACCTCGGCGCCCAGCGCCTTCAGATGCAGCACCTTCTCGCGGCTCATCTTGTCGGGAATGACCAGGATCAGCCGATAACCTTTCAGCGCGGCGACCAGCGCGAGGCCGAGGCCGGTGTTGCCGGCGGTCGCCTCGACCAGCGTGCCGCCGGCGGTCAGCCGGCCGTCGCGCTCGAACGCTCGGATCATCGCGAGCGCCGGCCGATCCTTGATCGAGCCGCCCGGGTTCTGGCCCTCGAGCTTCGCGAACAGGCGGCACGGACCGGTGTCGAGCCGGGTCAGCTCGACGAGCGGCGTGTCGCCGATCAGCGCGAGCAGTCCCCCGCTCGCCCTGTCGGCGGGTCCGATGCGGACGGCCTCGTTCATCTCGACCTCGGCTGGTTTCTCACGTGATCTGCTTTGCGCGTCCGCAAGCGGCGTGGTCGACGCGATCCCGACCGACGGGTCGTGACGTCGTGACGTCGTGATACCGTGACGTAGCGACATCGAACGTCGCATTCGGCGATCGAGACTGCGGCCACCGCGGACCAGACCAGATACGCTCGCTCGTCCGGATCCTCCGATCCAAAAGCGTTCGATCCGAAATCGTCCGATCATTGAAACGTCTGACCGCCGCGACGGACACGGTCAAGACGCCCTCCTGCATTCGCAACAATGCGTGATCACGCAGGCCGCGCGGTGGCACGATCTACCAAGGCTCGTGCCGAAGACGGAAAGTTTCACCTTTCAGAAAGGCGTCGGTGATGCGCGCTGAAAGCCGCGGTCGATCGCGTCGGCGATGATGTCGCCGCGCAGCGCGCCGCCCGCGCCGGAGACCCGCTCAATCCCGCGAAACAGATTGTCGGCCCGCCGTCGCACGACGGCGGGTCGGCCGCGCCCGCTCTCACGCCAGCGCCAGGAGCCGCACCGGGGCGCCGGTGGCGTCCTTCACCTTGGGCAGCCCGACCACCAGCGTCGCGCCGGAGGCCGGCGCCTGGTCGAGATTGGCGACGTTCTCGAGCCCCCAGCGGCCGGCCGGCAGCCAAATCTTGTGGGTCGGAAAGTCCTGCGACGCACCCTTGTCGAGCGACAGCGTGTCGACCGCGAGGCCGGCGACGTCGCGCTCCTTCAGGAGCCACAGGGCGGCCTCCGGGGCGATGCCGGGGAAATGCATGGTGCCGTCGATGTCGCGGCCGAGAAAGCGGCCGGTATCGCTGGTGGCGAGCTTGCCCCAGCCGGAATGCATCGCGACGCAGCAACCCGCCGGCAGCTTTCCGTGCGCGGCCTCGAAGGCGTCGAGATCGGCGCGCGAGAGGAGATGGTCGGGATCGGCGTCGGCGGCCGCCGTCACGTCGATCACCGCGAGCGGCACCACCAGCGTCTCGACAGGAATCGCCTCCACCGCCGCCGCGTTCTCGGAGAAATGCACCGGCGCGTCGAGATGGGTGCCGGTGTGCTCCACCAGCGTCCAGGTCTTCATGTTGTAGCCGTCCTTGTCGAAGACGGCGCGATCCTCGAACGTGATCGCCGGATCGCCGAGAAAGGTCGGGAAATCGGCCGTCAGCGTGTGGGTGAGGTCGATCACCCGCCGCCCCTCGCCGAGCATCGCCGCCGCCGGCCCCGGCGCCGGCCCGGCGAGCGCGCGACCGGCCGGCGCCACCGCGGTCGCGGCGAACGCCACCGTCCCCGCCCCGGTGCCGCGAAAGAAGCCGCGGCGCGAGACGCCCTCGCGCCGCACCGCTGCCCGCACCGCATCCATGCATCCGGCGACGCACATGCCGTCCTCCCGTGGCCGCTTCACTCGTGTCGATCTGCCTATACTCGAAGTCGTCGGCGGCCACACGAAGGCGGGCATGAAAAACCGGCAGCGGTGCCCTGCGACCGCCGCTGCCGAGCAGCCGGCGAACGGGCGGAGGAACGAACCGGCGGCGACGGCGTTTGCTTTCGGTTTTCCCGAGCACCCGTGCATTCCCGATGATCGACGCGCTCACCACCGCCTCGCCGCCCCTCGCCCCGGACGCACTGCCGAACGCACGAATCGGGGCGAAACGCCGCTGGCACCTGGTGCTGAACGCCCGCTCGGGGGCGAGCGCCGACGGCGCCCTGACCGCTTCCGACCTCGTGACGCGGCTGCGCGCCGCCGGCCTCGATGCCGACACCGGCGACGACCCCGAGGCGACGCTCGCCCAAAAGGTCGAGGCGGCGATCGAAAGCGGGGCGGAGGTGATCGTCGCGGCGGGCGGCGACGGCACCATCACCGCGGTCGCGAGCGCCTTGGTCGGCACCGACCGCACGCTGGCGCTGCTGCCGCTCGGCACCGCCAACCTGCTCGCCCGCGATCTCGGCGTGCCGCTCGACCTCGACGCGGCGATCGCCGCGCTCGCCACGATGGCGCCGAAAAGGATCGATGTCGGCGAGGTGAACGGCACCGTCTTCCTGCACAAGATCGTGCTCGGCTTCGTGCCCGGCCTCGCCGCCGCCCGCGAGCGTCTGCGCGGCCGCGGCTTTTGGGCGTCCTTCGCCTTCCTCCGCCATTTCGTCCGAAGAGTCCGGCGGACGAGGCGGATCAGCGCCCACCTCACCACCGGCGACGGGCGCCGCCGGGTGGTGCGGGCGGCGGCGATCGCGGTGTCGAACAACGCCTACGACGAAGGCGTCGGCCGCTTCTTCTGCCGCTCGCGGCTCGACGGCGGCAGCCTCGGCCTCTACGTGCTGCGGCGACCGGGGCTGTTCACGATGGTGAAGCTCGCCGCCGGCATGCTGGTCGGCCGCTGGCGGCGGAGCGAGGAGCTTTGGGTGGGCGCGGCGAAAAGCGTCGTGCTGCGCAGCCGGCGACGCCGGCTGATGCTGATGATCGACGGTGAGGTTTCGGGCTTCTCGACGCCGCTGAAAGTGCGGATCAGGCCGCAGGCGCTGTCGGTGCTGGCGCCTGCCGCCGGGCCGGATGCGAGCGGATAGCGGCCGTGCGGATCGTCCACCTCTCCGACCTCCATTTCGGCCGGCACGACGCGGAGATCGCCGCCGGGCTCGCCGCCGAGGTGGCCGAGCACGCCCCCGATCTCGTGGTGGTGAGCGGCGACTTCACCCAGATCGGCAGCGCCGCCGAGTTTTCCATGGCGAGCGACTTCCTCCGCACGCTGGGGGCGCCGGTGTTCGCCGTGCCGGGCAACCACGACCTGCCGGCGCGCGACCTGGTGCAGCGCTTCCTCGATCCTTACGCGCGCTATCGCCGCTACATCGCCGAGGAGATCGAGCCGACGCTGGTGCGCGACGGCGTGGCGCTGGTCGGCATCAACACGGCGCGCCGGCTGCGGCTCGGGCTCAACTGGGCGGAAGGCTCGATCGGCCGCGAGCAGCTGCGCCGGGTCGCCGCCCGCTTCGAGGCGGCGCCCAAGCACGCCGTCCGGGTCGTGGTGGCGCACCACCCGCTGCTACAGCCGGACGTCGCGATCTCGATGAAGACGGTGAAGCGTGCCGACCTCGCGCTGAAGACGTTTGCCGCGCTCGGCGTGCGGCTGGTGCTGTCCGGCCACTTCCACCTGTCCTATGTGCGCCGCCACGCGCCGGGCGAGATCGCCACCGCAGTGCCCGCCGGGCCGCGCCGCGCCGCGTGCGGCGAGCTTCTGGTTGTGCAGGCCGCCACCACCATCTCCACCCGCACCCGGCAGGAGCCGAACGCCTTCAACGTGATCGATGTCGGCCGGAGCGTCTCGGTGCGGGTGCGGGAATGGGCCGAGGGCGACTGGCGCACCCGCGAGGCCGGAGTGATGGCCACCGCCTGAGCGCGCGGCAGGTGCGCAGCGCCGGGTTTGCACCGCCGCCGGAGCGTCCCACCCCGTCTCAGGCCGCCCGGACGGTGGCGAGGAAGCGGCCGACCTCGAGCTTGAGCCGATTGCTCTCGCCGGCCAGCGCCTGCGCCGAGACGAGCACCTGCGCCGAGGCCGAGCCGGTCTCGCGGGCGCCGTGATGGACCTCCTCGATGGTGCTCGCCAGCGCCGCGGTGCCGTGCGAGGCCTGCTGGATGTTGCGGGCGATCTCGCCGGTGGCGGCGCCCTGCTGGGCGACCGCCGCGGCGATCGCCGAGGAGATCTCGGCGATGCGGCCGATGGTGGTGCCGATCGCCTCGATCGCCACCACCGAGTCCTGGGTCGCGGACTGCATGCCGGCGATCTGCGCGGCGATGTCGCCGGTCGCCTTGCCGGTCTGCGAGGCGAGCTGCTTAACCTCCTGGGCCACCACCGCAAAACCCTTGCCGGCCTCGCCGGCCCGGGCCGCCTCGATGGTCGCGTTGAGCGCCAACAAGTTGGTCTGCTCGGCGATCGCCTTGATGAGCTGGACGACGTCGCCGATGCGGCCCGCCGCCTCCGAGAGCTGGTCGATCTTGGCGTCGGTCGACCTCGCCTGCTCGACGGCGTCGTGGGCGATCCGGGCCGATTCCTGCACCTGCCGGCCGATCTCGTCGATCGAGGCGGTCATCTCCGTGGTGGCCGAGGCAACGCTCTGGACGTTGGCGGAGGCCTGGCCGGAGGTTTCGGCCGCGCTCGCGACGTGATCCTGCGTCGCCTCCGCCGTGCGGGTCAGCGTGCCGGCGGAGGCCTCGAGCTCGGTCGAGGCGGACGACACCGTCTCGATGATCTCGCCCACCGCCCCCTCGAAGGCGTCGGCGAGCCGCTGCATCTCGCGCCGACGCTCGGCGGCTGCCGCCATGTCGGCGGCCGCCTTGGCCTCCACCTCCTGACGGGCCTTCTCGGCCGCCTTGATCTTGAACGCCTCGACCGCACCGGCGATCTCGCCGACCTCGTCGCCGCGGCCGAGCCCGGCCAGCACCACGTCGAAATTACCGTCCGCCAGCTCGCGCATGCTGCTGGTGAGCCGGCCGAGCGGCCGCGCGATGCGTCGCCACGCCACCAGGAAGCCGGCCGCGCCGACCACGAGCGCGAGCGCGAGCCCGCCGATCGAGAGGCCGAGCGCGAGGCGTGCGTCCGCGGCGAGCGCGTCGGAATGGCGGATGATCTCGGCCAGCGCCGCCGTGCAGACCGCGACCAGCGCATCGAGCGAGGCGTTGGCGGCGTTCAAGAAGTCGAGCTCGGGGACCGGCGAGGCACGCCCCTCGGCCGCCGCCTTCTCGATCTCGGTGCGGATCGCCGCATAGGTCTCGAACCGGCTGCGCTGGGCCTCGCCGATGGCCGCGACCACGGACGGTGCGACGCCGGGACGGGCCGCCAGCGTCCGGGCGACGTTCCAGGCGACGTTGGTCTCGCCGCCGAGCGCCGCACGCTGCTCGCGCGCCTCGGCCGAGAACGCCCGCGCCGTCCTGATCTGCTGGGTGAGGGTGCGCTCCTTGCCGGCATATGCCCGCACGGTCCAGGCCGCTTCCTTGATCTGGACCAGCTCGGCGATCACCGGGTCGAACATCCGGATCTTGTCGGTCAGCGCCGACGACACCCGCTCCAGCTCGGAGCTGAACGCGAGATGCGTCGCGAAATACTCCTTGGCGAGACCGGGCGGGCGCTCGGCGAGCGGCCGGGTGATGGCCGCATCGGCCGTCTTGCGGATGGCTTCGAGATCCGCCGCGCGGCGCCGCAGCTCGCCGACCACGTCGCCGTCGGCACATTTCAGGCTGCCGCAGGCGACGAGCAGCGCCTGCAGTGCCGGGGCCGCCTTGGCGCGCGCCGCCGAGAACTGCGCCGCGAGCTTGGGATCGGCCAGCTTGTCCGCCTGCAGCGCATTGAACATCGTTCCACGCTCGCCGAGCGTGTACTGAATGACGTCGAACAGCTCGCGATTGGCGACCGCGATGTCCTCGATCTGATCGGTGGCGCGGACCTTCTTCCACGCCTCGACCAGCGTCAGCGACGACTGAACGCCCATCACCACGGCGCACAGGCCGAACAACAGGTAGAGAGACGTGGAAATCCTGATGCCACGGCGAGGCGCGGCTGCCGACCTGCTCATCGAGGAAGCTCGCAATGGGCTCCCGGCGCTCCGGCCGAGCGGATCGGCCGACGGGACCGCCGGCGAGCGGATTCGGAAAGGACGACGACTGCGACGCGGCCGTCCATGTCCGGATACATGCCCCCGCTTAACAACAGGTTTTTTCATCGTTTGCCGATGTCCGCGAAAATGCCGTGGCATCGGCCGATGTCGGCGTGAAACGGAGGCCGGCGGGGGTTCGCGCATGGCGACTACGCACGACTACGGAAAGGGGAACCACGACCGCGCCCGATGGGCGCCGGGTCTGGGGGACCGGCGTCGGTGGATCGGCGTTCCCGCGCGGCTTTCCCGGATCGCCTTTCCCGGATCGCCTTTCCTGGACGGCCTTCCTGGACGGCCTTCCTGGACCGGCGGCGATTCCGTGTATAAGGCCGCATGCTCGTGCTCACCGACCTGACCGTCCGCATCGCCGGCCGCCTTTTGATCGACCACGCCTCGGTCCAGATTCCGACCGGCGCGCGGGTCGGGCTCGTGGGCCGCAACGGCACCGGGAAATCGACCCTGTTCCGCACCATCACCGGGGTGCACCCGTCCGAATCCGGCACCGTCTCGACGCCGTCGCGCTCGGTGATCGGCACGCTTCCCCAAGAGGCGCCGAACGGTCCGGAGCCGCTGATCGACCTCGTGCTCGCCGCCCATGTCGAGCGCACCGCGCTGCTCGCCGAGGCCGAGACCGCGACCGACCCGCACAGGATCGCCGAGCTGCACACGCGGCTCGCCGACATCGACGCGCATTCGGCCCCGGCGCGTGCCGCCGCCATCCTGCACGGCCTCGGCTTCTCGCACGACGACCAGCAGCGCCCCGTGTCGGAGTTTTCCGGCGGCTGGCGGATGCGCGTCGCCCTCGCCGCGGTGCTGTTTCGCGAGCCGGAGATCCTGCTGCTCGACGAGCCGACCAACTATCTCGACCTCGAAGGCACGCTGTGGCTGCAGGATCACGTCGCGCGCTATCCGCACACCGTGGTGGTGATCAGCCACGATCGTGATCTGCTCGACCAGGCGGTCGACCAGATTCTCCATCTCGAGAACGGCAAGCTCACGCTCTATCGCGGCAACTACGCGACCTTCGAGCGCACTCGCCGCGAGCGGCTGCTGCTCGACCAGAAGCTCGCCAAGAAGCAGGAGGCGCAGCGCGCCCGGCTCGAGGCGTTCGTCGAGCGGTTCCGCGCCAAGGCGACGAAAGCGCGCCAGGCACAGTCGCGGCTGAAGATGCTGGCGAAGCTCGCGCCGCCGGCGGCCCGCGTCACCGACGAGGTGCGCGAGATCGTGATTCCGACGCCGCAGAAGATGCTGTCGCCGCCGATTCTGGCGCTCGACGACGTGTCGGTCGGCTACGAGGCGGACAAGCCGGTGCTGCGCCGGGTGACGCTGCGGATCGACACCGACGACCGCATCGCGCTTCTGGGCTCCAACGGCAACGGCAAGTCGACGCTGGTGAAACTGATCGCCGGCAAGATCGGCACCATGGGCGGCCGCGTCACCCGTGCCGACAAGCTGTCGATCGGCTATTTCGCCCAGCACCAGCTCGACGAGCTGATCCCCGAGCAGAGCGTCTATCAGCACGTCCGCCGGCTGATGCCGGACGCCCCGGAAGCGGCGGTGCGGGCCAAGGCCGGCGCGATCGGCTTCTCGGCGGCGGCGGCCGACACGGCGGTGGAAAAGCTGTCGGGCGGCGAGAAGGCGCGTCTGCTGCTCGGCCTCGCGACCTTCACCGCGCCGCATCTGGTGCTGCTCGACGAGCCGACCAACCATCTCGACATCGACAGCCGCGCCGCGCTGATCGAGGCGATCAACGAGTTTCCGGGCGCCGTCGTGCTGGTGTCGCACGACCGCCATCTGCTCGACGCCTGCGCCGACCGTTTGTGGCTCGTCGCGAACGGCGGGGTTTCGGCGTTCGACGGCGACATCGACGACTACCGCCGGCTGGTGCTCGCCGGCGAGCCGGCGAAGGAGGAGGACGGCGGCGGCAACGGCAAGGGCCTTTCGCGCACCGACCAGCGCCGGGCGGCCGCCGAGCGCCGCGCCGAGCTCGCCCCGCTCAAGCGAAAGATCGGCAAGGCCGAGCAGGAAATCGCCAAGCTCCACAAGCGGATCGCGACGCTCGACGAAGCGCTCGCCGACCCCGCGCTCTACACCCGAGACCCGGCCAAGGCGGCGAGCCTCGCAAAAGACCGGGCGGCGGCGGCCGAGGCGCTCGCCCGCCACGAGGACGAGTGGCTGACGCTGTCGGCCGAGTACGAGGAGGCGATGGCCGGCTGACCCGGACGAACCGAACCGGTCCGCCGGTCCGCGCCGATCGGGAAATCCGGGCCGAAGCCGGCCGCGGCTCGACAGCGGCGGTCACCGATCGCTGCTATACTGCCGCCATGTCGGACCGTCCCCTTCCCGTCGCCTCCCCTGCCCCCGTGCCGATGCCGGCGGCCAAGTCGCGCGTCACCGCGCGCACGCTGCTGCTCGGCGACCGCATCGACACCACCGGGCTCGAGCGCAGCGACCTGCTCTCGACCACCCCGCTCGCCTTCCGCTCCGGCGCCACCGGCTTCGCGGTGCTGTTCCGCTACGGCGTCTCGGTGCTGGTCGGCCTGTCGCCGATCGAGGAGGACGAGGTGGTGCGGGCGCTCGGGCCGCGCCTGCACGGGCGGTACGACACCACCGAGGACGAATCGACCGTCATCGAGATCACCCCCGACCAGGACGACCAGGTGGTGCCGGGCGGGCCGGTGTCGGTGCGCACGCTGTCGCCCTCGCGGATTTTGGTGATCGCCGACGTGCTCGCCAAGAACGCCGCCCTGTCGCGCGACGAGCGCGAGGTCTCCAAGGTGATCGAGGTGATGGAGCCGTTCGCGGCCGCCCTCGCCCGCACCGGCAAGTCGCCCTCCAACCGGCGAAAGATGCTCGCCACCATCGGCCAGGCGCTGCAGGTGCAGCACCGGCTCGCCGGCCGCGTCGAGATCGAGGACAAGCCCGACATTTTGTGGGACCAGCCGGAGTTCGAGCGGCTGTGGCTGCGGCTCGCCGACGAGTACGAGCTGAAGGAGCGCGCCACCTCGCTCGCGCGCAAGCTGCAGGTGATCGACGAGACCGCCCACGCCATCACCGAGATCATCGACACCGAGCGCAGCGTGCGGCTGGAAATGACCATCGTGTTGTTGATCGTCGTCGAGGTTCTCGTCACCTTCTACGAGTTGTACGTTCGAGGCGGCCACTGACCGGGCCACCGCGACGAAAAGGGAATTGTTGCAATGCCGTTCGAGAGCGACATCGTCGCCGGGGAGGAGCGCTCCCTGACGCTGGTGTCCGGGGAGACCACCAGCTGGACCGACCGGACCATCGTCGACGTGACCTGGACCTGCTTCTTCCTCGGCGACGACGCCGGAACCTACAAGGCCTCGCCGGTGAAGGTCGCGGTCTATCCGCCGAGCCACCGGGTCACCGGGGTCGACATCCAGCTGGTCGAGCGCCACGGCCGGTCCGGAACGGTCGCCCGCAGCGAGACCTTTCGGCTGCAGCCGAACGGCTCGAGCTTCGACTGCGAGTTCGAATGGACCTCGACGGCCGCCGTCCCCGAGCAGGAGCTGTCGGTGCGGCTCCTGACCGACGAGCCAGGCGAGAGCGAGATGCTGCTGAAGGACCCGATCTCCCGCCGCCGCAATTTTCTGGTCGCCTTCGGGCGGTGATGTTTCGGGCGGTGATGCTTCGGCCGGCGACCGGCCGCCTCCCGGCTCGCACGACGGGTGACGGCGGTCGAGACCGCTCGTCCGAAATTCGTCGTCCGAGAATCGTCATCGTGTTCTCGTACCTCCTGGGCGGGCAACCGTCCGTACCGGCACACCGACCCCAGGAGGCGCCATGTTTCCCGTTCCGACGCAGGTCTTTCTCACCCGCGGGGTGGGCGTGCACAAGCAGCCGCTCACCGCCTTCGAGTACGCGCTGCGCGACGCCGACATCGAGCAGCAGAACCTCGTCACCGTCTCCTCGATCCTGCCGCCGCGCTGCCGGCTGATCACCCGCGAGCAGGGCGTGCCGACGCTCGCGCCCGGCGAGATCACCTTCTGCGTGATGGCGCGGACCGAGACCAACGAGCCGGGCCGCCGGATCGCCGCCTCGATCGGCCTCGCCCGGCCGAAGGACCCTTCCGTCTACGGCTACATCTCCGAGCACCACGGGTTCGGCATGACCGAGACCGAGGCCGGCGACTATGCCGAAGACCTCGCCGCCAGCATGCTGGCCTCGACGCTCGGCATCGAGTTCGACCCCGACGCGGCCTGGAACGAGCGCAAGAAGCTCTACGAGACCACCGACCTGATCGTCGACACGCTGTCCTTCACCGCGGCCGCCACCGGCGCCGACGACGGCCGCTGGACCTGCGCGGTCGCCGCCGCGGTGTTCCGCTTCTCTCCCGTCGAGGCCGGCGAATGAGCGGCCCCGCGACCTTCGCGGTGCCGCCGACCTTTTTGGGCATCACCCGGCACGACCGGGAGGCGGCCTATTGCGTCGCCGGCATCCCGCTCGACATCGGCACCACCAACCGGGCGGGCGCCCGCGACGGCGCCGCGGCGATCCGACGGGCGAGCCGCATGCTGGTCGACGGCGCGCACCCGGTCCACTGGGTGGAGCCGGCGCTGATGCCGGTCGCCGACATCGGCGATTTCTCCATCGCGCTCGGCGACATCGCGAAGAGCCTTGCGCTGATCGAGGAGCAGGCGGCGGCGGTCCCGCATCTCGTCGCGCTCGGCGGCGAGCACGGCATCACCTTGCCGCTCCTGCGGGCGCTGGCGAAGCGCCACGGGCCGCTCGCGCTCGTCCATTTCGATGCGCATGTCGACACCTGGCCGGACAATTTCGGCCAAGCCTACGCGCACGGCTCGGTGTTCTTCCACGCCATCGAGGAGAAGCTGATCCAGCCGCTGAAGACCATCCAGATCGGCATCCGTTCGCCGCTCGGCCGCGACGTCCACGACTGGACGGTCGGTAAGGGCGTCACCATCGTCACCGCCGAGGAGGTGCACGAGACGGTGCCCGCGGCGATCGCCCGCCACGTCCGCGACGTGGTCGGCGACGGGCCGGTCTATCTCTCGCTCGACATCGACGTGCTCGACCCGGCTTTCGCCCCCGGCACCGGCACGCCGGAGGTGGGCGGGCTGGCGAGCTGGCAGGTGCAGGGCATTCTCCGCCGGCTCGGCGGGGTCGGCTTCGTCGGCATGGACGTGGTGGAGGTCTCGCCCGCCTATGATCACGCCGAGATCACCGCGCTCGCCGCCGCCACGTTCGCCTGGGAATATCTCGCGCTGCTCGGCCGTGGCGCAGTGACCGCCTGAAGTCCCGCCACGCGACGTGCCCCTTGCGTCCGCCGCTCGGCGGGCGCATGAGAAACCCATGACGTGCATCGACACCGTTCGCGGGCTGTGGTGGCGCCCCTGCCAACAGGGGAGCCTTTTGCGCGCGTTCTGATCGAGACGTCATCGGAAAAAAGATCGCAAGGGCCGCCCCGGACGGGAGCGGCCTTTTTCACGTCCAGGCTCCCTCCGGGCGACCGCAAGAACCCAGGAGCCGAACCCATGGACGACCTCACGCTCGCCGATCCCGCCCCCGGCGAAACGCCTGCCGCCTGCGACATCGAAACCCGCACCGCCCGCCCGACCGACATCGTGCTGACCGGCGACCGCCCGACCGGCCCGCTGCATCTCGGCCATTTCGTCGGCTCGCTGGCGAGCCGGGTCGCGACGCAGGATATCGTGCGCCGGCAATATGTGCTGATCGCCGACATGCAGGCTCTGACCGACAATGCCGGCGAGCCGGCGAAGGTCGCCGCCAACGTGCTCGAGGTCGCGCTCGACTATCTCGCGGTCGGGCTCGATCCCGCCAAGACCACCTTCGTGCTGCAGTCGGGCGTGCCCGAGCTCACCGAGCTGACGACGCTCTATCTCAATCTCGTCTCGGTCGCCCGGCTCGAGCGCAACCCGACCATCAAGGCCGAGATCGAGATGCGCGGCTTCCAGCGCGACCTTCCCGCCGGCTTCCTCTGCTACCCGGCGGCGCAGGCGGCCGACATCACCGCGTTCGACGCCACGCTGGTTCCGGTCGGCGAGGACCAGCTGCCGATGATCGAGCTGTCGAACGAGGTGGTCGCCAAGGTCAACCGGCTCGCCGGCCGCCCGGTCCTGACGCCCGCCCGTGCGCTCCTGTCCGACACCCCGCGCCTGCCCGGCGTCGACGGGCGCAAGGCCTCGAAAAGCCTCGGCAACGCCATCCCGCTCGGCGCGAGCGCGGACGAGATCTCCGCCAAGGTCAAGGCGATGTTCACCGACCCGAACCATTTGCGGGCGGCCGATCCCGGCACCGTCGAGGGCAATGTGGTGTTCGCCCATCTCGACGCCTTCGACCCCGACCGCGAAGGCTTGGCCGAGCTGAAGGCGCACTACCGCCGCGGCGGGCTCGGCGACATGGCGGTCAAGCGCCGGCTCGACGCCGTTTTGCAGGATCTGCTCGGCCCGATCCGGGCGCGGCGGGCGGCCTATGCGAGCGATCCCGGCGAGGTGATGCGGCTGGTGCGCGAGGGCACCGACGCTGCCCGCACGGTCGCCGTGGCCACCAACCGGCGCGTGCGGGGCGTGTTCGGGCTCGCCTGAAGCCGCTACTTCTTCGGCTTCGCGCCCGCCTCGCCGGTCTTCTCCGCGCCGTTCAGCGCGGCGCGGAAGAAGGCCTCGGCATCGCGCCGGAATTTTTCGCGGGAGCCGTCCTCGGAATAGAACATGTGGCCGCCGCGATAGACCTCGAGGGTCGCCCGCGAAGCCTCGCCATAGACCGGAAGCTGCTGCAGGATCAGCTTGTTGGCGAAATAGGGCGTGACCAGGTCGGCGGCCCCGTGGGCGACCATCAGCCGGGTCTTGGGGTCGCTCGCGAGAAAATCGCGCACCTCGTCGACCACCTCCGGCGCGCTGCGCCCGCCGCCCCAGTTCCACTGGCTGCTCACCGCGTCGTTCAGGAGCGCGTAGGGCCGGTCGATCGTCCAGCCGAGCGTGTCGCGATAGAGCTGCGTCATCGCCGCGGTGATCGGCGCCTTGGTGGCGTCGAGCACCGGATCGAGATAGCGCGACCGCGCCGCCGCGGGGGTCGGGTCGTAGGCGGTGACCGCCGCGTCGTAGGCGCTGCCGATCAGGCCACGCTCGCGAAACAGCTCGCGCTGAAAGGTGCGGTTGTCGACCCGCCCGGCGAGCCGGCGCACCAGCGCCGGATCGAGCCCGGTCAAGGCCGCGACCTTGTCGGACATCCGCGCCACGGCTTCCGCGTCGCGCTCGCCGCGCAACAGGTCGGCGAGATAGTCGCCGGTCGCATAATGCTCGGCCTCGGCGAGCGCCTTCTCGTCGAACGCGTGCCGCGCCTCGAGCGCCGCCGCCGCCATCGAGGGCAGATGCATCACCCATCCCATCGGCGCATGGTCGCGCTTGGCGAGCGTGGTGAAATCGAGCACCGGCGAGATCAGCACCATGCCGCGCACGCCGATCCCCTCCTCGCGGGCGAGCGCGCGGGCGATCATCGGCACGCGAAAGCCGCCATAGCTCTCGCCGACCAGGAATTTGGGCGAGCGCTCGCGGCCGTTCTTCACGATCCATTTGCGCACCGCGACGGCGAGCGCATCGGCGTCGCCCTCGATCGACCAGAACCGCTCGCGCACCTTGTCGCCGCCGACGATCCGGCTGTAGCCGGTGCCGGGCGGATCGACGAAGACGAGGTCGGTGAAATCGAGCCAGCTTTCGCCGTTCGGCACCAGCACCGGGGGCGTGGAGGCGGTGGCGCCGGCGAGCGGCAGCCGCCAGGGACCGACCGCGCCGATGTTCAGATAGGCCGAGGCCGCCCCCGGCCCGCCATTGAAGAGAAAGGTCACCGGGCGGCTCGCCGGGTCGCCCATCGTGTAGGCGACGAAGCCGACCTCCGCGCGCAGGTCGCCGCTCTCGGCATCGAGGAGCGGGATCGAGCCGGCGGTCGCCCGAAACTTCACCGCCCGGCCGCCGATGGTGACCGTTTGGTCGGTCGTGACGTCGGCCGGCAGTTTTTTCGGGTCCGCCGCGGCGTCGTCCTTCTTCTTTGCCGCGTCGTCGTCCGCTGCCTTGGTCGCATCGGCCTTGGTCGTATCGGCTTTGGGCGCATCCCCTTTGGGCGCGGCGGCCGAAACCTCGGCGGCGGTCGAAGGACCGGCGTGCCGCCCGCCGGCGTGCTGGGCAAGACCGGCGGCGGGGAGAAGCACCAGCGCGAGCAGCGCCGCGCCGGCCGTCAGCGCCGGGCGGCACATCGACGGCGACGTCCTGGAGGACGTGTAGGCATCAGGAGGCATCGGAACCTGTCCGGTCTGTTGCGGCGCGGGAAAAAAAGGCGGCCGCCGGGGATGGTCGCGGCGGACAGCGCTGCGCCGGGGTGGCTCACGGGCAGCGACGTCGCGTGCAAAACGTCGCGGGGCGCGCAAAATTCACGAGCGGCGGTGCGATCCGCGGCGTGCCGGCTTGTCGGAGGTGCCGGCATCGGGCAGCCGCTCGATCGAGGTGAGCCGGCCGCTGGTGAAGCGGTAGATGCCGGCCTGCTCGTGGTTGGTGTAGGTCATCACCACGGTCCGGTCGCCACCCGGATTGCGTCCGATCTCGGTCGAGCCCGCCGGTCCGAGGATTTGGACGACCTGGCATTCCGTCATGTCGAGGCCGACGCCGCGCGTCAGCATCAGGCCGTCCGCCGACGGCTCGGGAGCCGGCGCCGGCTCGCCGCCGCCGGAGCAGGCGCCCTGCGGATCGACCAGATCGGCCGGCGTCACCGGCTTGCGGGTGTTGACCTGGCTCTTGGCGAACTCGTCGTTGCGCGGCGGCACGATCGAGCGCCAGGACGGCACCAGGTTCACCTGGGCGGGATCGACCATCATCGAGCCGCCGCAGCCGCCGAGGCCGAGCGCCACCAGGGCGACCGCCACCGATGCCGTCGTGGTGATTCTGGTGCGGTGAAGAATGCGATCGAGCCGCATGAGGGGTCCTTCCCCGGAAATACCCGTGCGGCCGGCCCGCCGGCCGCCGCCTGTTCGTCGCGTCGTCCGCTCCCGGCGCCGCCCGGTGGCCGCGCCGGCCGAGGGTCGCCCCTGCCGGCTGTCGAGCCGCCCGGTCGTCGCAACCCGTCGCCCCCGCGGCGATCCGCCGGACGGCGGAGAATGCCGCACCGCAGGCGCGGTACCACGCCGTGGGCGACGCCCCATCCCCGGCGAGGCCGGCGCCTGATCACCACCTTTTTACGTCACCAAGATGGCGGCGTCGACCGGGCCCGGCGGCGCTGCCCACAGGCTGCGCCGGCCGCTCTCAGCCGCGTTTCTGCCAGCGCCCCCTTTCGTCGCACTGCCAGTATGTTACCGCAAATCCCTCGGCCTTTTTCTCACGCCACAGGACGCGCGCGTCGGCGACCGCCTCCTCGTCCTCGCCGTCGAACATCACGACGATCCGCGCATAGCTCGCGGCGTCCGGCGGCGCCGGCGCCCGGTCGATCAGGAAGCGCACCGAGGCGCCGTTGGGGTTCCCCTCGTCGACCGTCAGCACGATCGGATGCTTGTCGGCGAGCCCGTCGCGGGCGGTGCCGTGCGGCAGGAAGCCGTCCTCGCGAAAAGTCCACAGATGCGCGTCGAGCGCCTCGACCCGCTCCTCGGAGGCGGTCTGCACCACCACCCGCCAGCCGCGCTCGAGCGACTTTTCCAGAAGCGTCGGCAGCACCCGCTCGAGCGGCTGCCGCTGCAGATGGTAAAAGAGAAGCTCCGTCATCACTCACATCCACGGACCCGAGGTCCGGCCGCCGGAGCCGGACGATAGCCGGACGTCGCAGCGCGCGCGAGAGGGACCTGTGGTTGTGGCAGGACACGTCGACGGTTATGTTTCGGGGATGGAGAAAAAGCGCGAGGCAGCCGCGATGTCGTCCCATGGCGAGCCGACGAGCCGCGACCGCCAGTCGCTCGAGGGCTTCGTGCGGTTGGAGCTACAGGTCCGGCCGGACGACGCACCGCTGCTGCGCGACCTCGCCCGTGCGCTCGCCGATCCCGCCCGCGCGACCGACACACGCCACTTTCTGCATCGGCAACTCGGCACCGCGACGACGGGCGACACGCTGAAGGCGCTGCTCGCCGCCGCCCCGGCCGATCTAGACCTCGACCGGGACCGCGGTCTCGACCGTGGTCTCGATCTCGGCCGCGACGTCGTGCTGTGAGCTACCTGATCGACACCAACATCGTCTCGGAGATCCGCAAGGGCGAGCGCTGCGATCCACGCGTCGCCGCGTGGTGGGCAGGCATCGACGGCACCGACCTCCATCTCAGTGTTTTGGTGCTGGGCGAGATCCGCAAGGGAATCGAGCGGGCGCGCCGAACCGATCCGATCCGGGCGGAGGTGTTCGAGCGGTGGCTCGCCGCGGTCGAGGAGCACTTTGCCGGCCGCATTCTGCCGATCGACCGACGAGTCGCCGACGAATGGGGACGGATGATCGCCATCCGCCCCGTCCCGACCGTCGACGCCCTTTTGGCGGCGAGCGCAAAAGTGCACGGGATGACGCTCGTCACCCGCAACCTCCGCGACGTCGCAGACCTCGGGGCGAGCGTGCTCGACCCGTTCGATCTCCCGACGCCGCCGGAGAGCGGTTGACGCTCACCCTTCGTAACAATCGGCCACCAACCGGTCGAGCAGCCGCACGCCCCAGCCAGAGCTCCAGCTCTTGTTGAGGTCGGTCTGCGGCGAGCCGAGCGCGGTGCCGGCGATGTCGAGGTGAGCCCACACGGCATCGCCCACGTGGCGCTTGAGGAACTGCGCCGCGGTGATCGCGCCGCCGTGCCGGCCGCCGGAGTTCTTCATGTCGGCGAACTTCGAGTCGATCAGCTTGTCGTAGGCCGGGCCGAGCGGCATCCGCCACACTTTTTCCGCGGTCGCCTCGCCGGCCTTCACGAGATTGGCGGCCAGCGTGTCGTCGTTGGTGAACAGGCCGGCATGCTCCTGGCCGAGCGCCACCATGATGGCACCGGTCAGCGTCGCGAGGTCGATCACCGCCTTCGGCTTGAACTTGGTGATGGTATGGTGGAGCACGTCGCCGAGCACCAGCCGCCCCTCGGCGTCGGTGTTGACGATCTCGACCGTCTGCCCGGACATGGTGGTGACGATGTCGCCCGGCCGCTGGGCGTTGCCGTCCGGCATGTTCTCGACGAGCCCGATCACGCCGACGGCGTTGACCTTGGCCTTGCGGGCGGCGAGCGCATGCAGCAGCCCGGTGACGCAGGCGGCGCCCGCCATGTCGCCCTTCATGTCCTCCATGCCCTGCGACGGCTTGATCGAGATGCCGCCCGAATCGAAGCACACCCCCTTGCCGACGAAGGCGATCGGCGCCTCGCTCTTCTTGCCGCCGTTCCAGCGCATGACGACCACCCGGCTCTCGTGGGCGGACCCCTGCCCGACCGCCAGCAGCGCGGTCATCCCGAGCCGCTTCAGCGCCCGCTCGTCGAGCACCTCGACATTCACCCCGAGATCCCGCAGCGCCGCCGCCCGCTTGGCGAAGGCCTCGGGAAACAGCACGTTCGGCGGCTCGTTGACGAGATCGCGGGCGAGCACCACGCCGTCCGCCACCGCCTCGCGGGCAACCGCCGCGCGGCGCGCCGCCGCCGGGTCGTCCACCGCCACCGTGAGGGCGAGCGCCTTCGGGGCCTCCTCGCCCTCCTTGCGCTTGGTCTTGTAGCGGTCGAAGGCATAGGCGCGCAGCCGCGCCCCGAGCACGAGGTCGGCTGCCGCCTCCGGCGTCATCGGGCCGGCCGGCAGCTCGGCGAGCATGGTCACCTCGCCGCCCGCCGCGGCGAGCTTGCCGAGCGCGACGCCGCCGAGCCGCACCGAATCGTTCGGCGACGTCTCCTTCGGCGTGCCGGTTCCCACCACCCGCAGCCGGTCGACCTCGAGATCGGCCGGGGCCACCAGGTCGAGCACGCTGCCGAGCTTGCCCTTGAAGCGCTCCGCCGCGGCGGCGCGGGTCACCTGGGCGGCGGCCTTGCCGAGAATCTTGCGCGTCCGGGTCCCGAATCGCAGCCCGTCGTCGCAGAACACGACCAGAACGCCCTTCCTCGGCGGCGCGACCGTCGCGAACTTCGCCCGGAAACTCTCAGCCATACTCGAATGTCCTCTCGTGTTGCGCGCGAACCTTTGCGCAAAGGTGGCGCCGATCGTGCGCGATTCTGTGGCCCCGTGGTCACGCCGGCCGTAATTCCCGTGCGGGCGTAGTGACCGAAGGCCCAATCCTTGGCATAGCATCGGAGGGTGCGCCGGTCATACTCCGTTAACCAGACCGACGCGCCGCGAGGCGGGAGTACCGCGGATGGCCTTTTTGTGGACAGATCGGCCCGCCAAGTTGTCGTATCTTGGGGACGATGCCCCCGGAGTCGCCGGCATGGCGACCGGACGGGGGCGGGACGGACGGCTCGGGGGAGCCGGGGGACCAGGGGGAATGGCGGACTCGACCGGCGACGCCGGTTCCATCATGGTGTTCGGAGATCGGACCGGCGGGGCCATCGCCTCCGCGCCGGCCGGTGTGGCGTGGCCCAGGCCGCGGACCTGAGAGTGCAGGGATGATCGGGGGACGACTCGCACGCTATTTCGGTCGGCGCTTTCTGAGCGCCTCCTTGACCGTGTTCGTCGGCGTGTTCGGGCTCGTCGTCCTGGTCGACTATATCGAGCTGATGCGCCGCTCGGCCGGCGAGGCGAACGCCACCGCCCTGCTCGCCGCCGGCATCTCGCTCACCCGCGTGCCGCAGATCATGGAGCGCATCCTGCCGTTCGCCGTGCTGGTGGGCGCGATGATGTGCTACCTCAATCTGTCCCGCCGCCTCGAGCTGGTGGTCGCCCGCTCCGCCGGCATGTCGGCTTGGCAGTTCGTGACGCCGGCGGTGGTGGTCGCGCTCGGCATCGGCGCCTTCGCCACCATGGTCTACAACCCGGTCGCCGCGGCGCTGCAGGAGCAGTCCAAGCGGCTCGAGGATCAGGCCTTCAACAACGCCCAGCAATCGAGCCTGCAGGCCACCGGCACCGGCTTCTGGGTGCGCCAGAAGAGCGTCGACGGCCAGTCGATCGTCAATGCCGCGACCAGCGCCGACCAGGGCGTGCGGCTCGGCGGCGTCACCGTCTTCATGTACGATCACACCGGCCGCTTCGTGGAGCGGGTGGAGGCCAAGGCCGCCGTGCTCGAGGAAGGCCACTGGCGCCTGATCGAGGCCCGCCGCTACCCGGTCGACGCACCCCCGCAGGTGCTGCCGACCTACCAGATCCAGACCAACCTGACGCTCGCCCAGGTGCGCGAAACCTTTGCGACGCCGGAGACCGTGTCGTTCTGGGATCTGCCGTTCTTCATCGAGATGGCCGAGCATGCGGGGCTCGCCGCCGCCGGTTACCGGCTGCAGTATCAGAAGCTGATCTCGCGGCCGGCCCTGCTCGCCGCCATGGTGCTGGTCGCCGCCGCCTTCTCGCTGCGCTTCTTCCGCTTCGGCGGGGTGCAGAAGATGGTGCTCGCCGGCGTGCTCGCCGGATTTTCGCTCTACGTGCTCTCGAAGGTCACGGAAGATCTCAGCAAGGCCGAGCTTCTGAACCCGGTGGTCGCCGCCTGGCTGCCGGTGACGATCGGCGTGCTCACCGGTCTCGTGCCGCTGCTCTACCAGGAGGACGGCTGATGCCGGTGCGTCGGATCACGTCCTCGCGTGGCGGGGTGCTGAAACGTCTGTCGACGGCGCTCGCCGTGACCACCATGCTGGGCGGCGCACTGGCGCTCGGCCTCGGCGTGCGCCCGGCGGACGCCCAGACGCTCGACTTCCGCTCGCAGATCCGCCCGACCCCGCCCGCCCGGACGGCGCCGACCGGCGATCCGCAGATGCTCGTCCAGGCCTCCGAGATCCAGTACGACTACAACAACGAGCGGGTGATCGCCTCCGGCAGCGTGCAGATCTACTACAAGGGCTCGACGATCGAGGCCGACAAGGTCGTCTACGACCAGAAGACCAAGCACCTGCAGGCCGAGGGCAATGTCCGCCTGACCGAGCCGGACGGCCGCATCACCTACGGCGATCTGATCGACCTGACGGACGATTACCGTGACGGCTTCATCGATTCCCTGAGGATCGAGACGCCCGACCAAACGCGCTTCGCAGCGGCCCGCGGCAAGCGCACCGGCGGCAACTACACGGTGTTCGAGAGCGGCGTCTACACCGCCTGCGAGGCCTGCAAGGAGCACCCCGAGAAGCCGCCGCTGTGGCAGGTGAAGGCCGCCCGCATCATCCACGACCAGACCGAGAAGATGGTCTATTTCGAGGATGCGCGGATCGAGTTCTTCGGCGTGCCGCTCGCCTACATGCCCTATTTCGCCGCGCCCGATCCGTCGGTGAAGCGCAAGAGCGGCTTCCTGATGCCGCTCGCCACCACCAGCTCGGTCTACGGCTACGGCATCGAGACGCCCTACTACTTCGCCCTCGCCCCGAACTACGACCTCACCGTCGCGCCGCGGGTGATGACCAAGCAGGGCCTGTTGATGCAGGGCGAGTGGCGCCACCGCCTGGAGGACGGCTACTACACCATCCGCGCGTCCGGCATCCCGCAGGCCGACAAGGACTATTTCATCGACGACCGGGGCACCCCGAACGCCGGCTATCGCGACTTCCGCGGCAGCGTCGAGGCGACCGGACGGTTCAACCTGTCGCCGAAATGGACCTGGGGCTTCGACGGCGTGCTCGTCTCCGACGAGAAGTACTTCAGCGACTACAAGGTCCGCTCGCTGCAGAGCACCACCGGCAACGAGTATTTCAGCAACCTCACCGAGGGCGTCTCGCAGCTGTTCCTCTCCGGGCGCGGCGACCGCAGCTTCTTCGACATCCGGGCGATCCACTTCTACGGCTACTCGACCTCCGACGTGCAGGCCACCCTGCCGGTGGTCCATCCGGTGATGGACTACAGCGCGGTGGTCGACCAGCCGGTGTTCGGCGGCGAGCTGAGCTACAAGGCGAACCTCACCAGCCTGTCGCGCGAGACCGCAGAATTCGACGCGATCAACAGCATCGGCTGCGCCTCGCTGACCGCCGACACCGCCAAGAACTGCATTCTGCGCGGCGTGCCCGGCACCTATTCGCGCTTCTCGGCGCAGGTCGACTGGCGCTCCCGCTACGTCGATTCGTTCGGCCAGGTGTTCATCCCGTTCGCTTCGGTGCGAGCGGACGCCAAGCGGATCAATATCGACGACGACACCGGCGTCCAGAACTTCATCCAGACGGGCGAGTCGAACGACGTCCAGGTGATGCCGACGATCGGCCTGGAATACCGCTTTCCGCTGATCTCGGTGCATTCCTGGGGCACCCAGACGCTGGAGCCGATCGCCCAGGTGATCGCCCGGCCGAACGAGACCCATATCGGCGCGATGCCGAACGAGGACGCGCAGAGCCTGGTGTTCGACGATTCGAACCTGTTCCGGGTCGACAAGTTCTCCGGCTGGGACCGCGTGGAAGGCGGCGGACGCGCAAACGTCGGCGTGCAGTACACCGCCCAGGTGAACGGGGCCGGCTCGGTCAACATGCTGTTCGGCCAGTCCTATCACCTGTTCGGCACGAACTCCTTCGCGGTCGGCGACCTGACCAATACCGGCCTCGACAGCGGCCTCGACAAGGACACGTCGGACTATGTCGCCCGCTTCGCCTACGCGCCGAACCGCATCTACAGCCTGATCACCCGCTACCGCTTCGACGAGGACGACTTCACGCTGCAGCGCCTCGAGGTGGAGGGCCGCGCGGCGTTCGACCGCTGGAACGTGTCGGTGCTGTACGGCGACTACGCGGCGCAGCCGGAGCTCGGCTTCCTCGATCGCCGCCAGGGCATTCTCGGCTCGGGCTCGGTCAAGGTCGCGCAGAACTGGGTGTTCAACGGCGCCGCCCGCTACGACATCATCAACGACAAGATCAGCCAGACCCGCGTCGGGCTGGGCTATATCGACGACTGCTTCCTGATCGGGCTGAACTACATCACCGACTACGACTACACCGGCAGCGACACGACCAACCACACGGTGATGCTGCAGGTGGGGCTGCGGACGCTGGGCAGCACGTCGGGCGGGGGCAGCGGCCTCTCGGCCGACGGGAGTCAATAATTCGCCCCTTTCGGCGGCTAGGGCTGCCGACCCGTGGGCGGATCGCACTGCCCGGCCGCGCCCGGACGGCGAACGGGACGGTGACGAGGGGATTCTCGACAAACGAAGGTGTCATGGTTCTTCGCGCACGAACGACGACGAGCGCACGGGCGACGATCGGTGCACGGCTGGCGACCACGCTGGGTGCGGCGGCAATCGCTCTCGGATGTCTGATCGCCGGGCCGTCGGTGCGGCCGGCGGCGGCGCAGAACGTGGTGGTGATGGTGAACGGCACGCCGATCACCAGCTACGACATCGAGCAGCGCGCCCGCCTGCAGCAGCTCGTCTCGCACAAGTCGGCCGACCGCAACACGATCCTCGAGGAGCTGATCGACGAGCACCTGAAGATCCAGGCGGGCAGCCGCTACAAGGTCGGGATCGACGACGGCGACGTGAACTCGTCCTATCGCGACATGGCGAGCCGCATGAACCTGTCGCCCGACCAGCTCACCGCGACGCTCGGCCGCGGCGGGGTGTCCGACCGCACGCTCAAGTCGAAGATCCGCGCCGACCTCGTCTGGCAGCAGATCGTGCGGGGAAAATTCCAATCGTCGTTCCAGTTCCGCGACAAGGACATCATCGCCGCCGCCGAATCGAAGCGGAAGGACGACCAGCCGATCGCCGCCAAGATCTCCGGCTACGAATACGTGCTGCGGCCGATCCTGTTCGTCGTCCCGCAAGGGGCGAGCGCGTCGGTGGTCGAGGCCAAGCGCCGCCAGGCCGAGGCGCTGCGCGCCCGCTTCGAGGACTGCGAGCGCGGCCTGCCGCTCGCCCGCCAGCTCCGCAACGTCGCGGTGCGCAGCCAGATTCTCAAGAACTCCACCGAGCTGCCCGACCCGCTTCGCGACATGCTCGACCGCACCGGGGTCGGCAAGCTCACCGGCCCGGAGACCACCCCGAACGGCATCCAGATGTTCGCGGTGTGCGCCCGCCACGAGGTCAAGCTCGACGACCCGGCGCTGAAGAAGGTGCGCCAGGAGATGTTCGTCGAGACCTTCGAGGAGCGCTCGAAGCAGTTCCTCAAGGAGCTTCGCAGCCAGGCGATGATCGAGCGGAAATGACCGACCGCCCCGCCCCGCTCGCGCTCACGCTGGGCGAGCCGGCGGGCATCGGACCGGACGTCGCGCTCGCCGCGTGGCTGAACCGCGGGGCCGCGACCCCGCCCTTCCTGCTGCTCGGCGACCCGATCTTTCTCCAGCGTCGCGCGAAAACGCTCGGGCTCGACGTGCCGATCGCGGTGGTAGCGCCGAGCGAGGCGTCGTCCGCCTTCTCCCGCTTCCTGCCGGTGGTCGATCTCGGCCTGCCGGTGACAACCGCCCCCGGCCGGCCCGACGCGTCGAGCGCGCCGGCGGCGATCGCGGCGATCGACCGGGCGGTAGCGCTGACGATGGCGGGCGAGGCTGCGGCCGTCGTCACCTGCCCGATCGCCAAGCACGTGCTCACCGCCGCCGGCTTTCCCGATCCCGGCCACACCGAGTATCTCGCGAGGCTCGCGGCGCGCCGCACCGGAAAACCGGCGACGCCGGTGATGATGCTGTGGTCGCCCGAGCTCGCGGTGGTGCCGGTGACGATCCACATCGCGATCGCCGCGGTGCCGGCCGCTCTCACCACGGACCTGATCGTCGAGACGGGGCGGCTTCTCGACCGCGATCTGCGCCGACGATTCGGCCTCGCAAAGCCGCGCATCGCGGTGGCCGGGCTCGATCCGCATGCCGGCGAGAGCGGCACCATCGGCACCGCCGACCGCGACGTGGTGACGCCGGCGGTCACCGCGCTGGTGACGGAGGGCATCGTCGCCCGCGGGCCGCTGCCGGCCGACACCCTGTTTCACGACGCAGCGCGCAAGACCTACGACGCGGCGCTGTGCATGTATCACGACCAGGCGCTGATCCCGATCAAGATGATCGCCTTCGACCATGCGGTGAACGTCACGCTCGGGCTGCCGTTCGTGCGCACCTCGCCCGACCACGGCACCGCCTTCGAGCTCGCCGGCACCGGGCGGGCCGACCCGTCGAGCCTGATCGCCGCGCTCGGCCTCGCCGGCCGGCTCGCCGCGGCCGACGCCGCCGCCAAGGGCGCCGGATCCGCCGGGACGGCCGGATGAGCGCGCTCGACGAGCTGCCGCCCTTGCGCGACGTGATCCGCCGGCACGAGCTGTCGGCGCGAAAGTCGCTCGGCCAGAATTTCCTGCTCGACCTCAATCTCACCGGAAAGATCGCCCGCGCGGCCGGGCCGCTCGACGGCGTCACGGTGGTGGAGGTCGGTCCGGGTCCGGGCGGGCTGACGCGGGCGCTGCTCGCGGAAGGCGCGCGGGTGATCGCGGTCGAGCGCGACGCACGGGCGCTCGATGCGCTGGCGGAGATTTCCGAACGGGTGCCGGGAAGACTCGAGGTGGTGGCGGGCGACGCGCTGGCGCTCGACCTGTCCGCGCTGGCCGCCCGGGCGGGTGGCGGCGGGCCGGTGCGAGTGGTCGCCAACCTGCCCTACAACATCGCGACGCCGCTCCTGATCGGCTGGCTGTCGGCGGAGCCGTGGCCGCCCTGGTACGACGCGCTGGTGCTGATGTTCCAGCGCGAGGTCGCCGAGCGGATCGTCGCGACGCCCGGCAACAAGGTCTATGGCCGCCTCGCGGTGCTGTCGCAGTGGCGCAGCGAGCCGAAGATCCTGTTCGACATCGCGCCGTCGGCCTTCGTGCCGCCGCCCAAGGTCACCTCCTCGGTGGTCCGGCTGGTGCCTCGTGCAAAACCCCTGCCCTGCCCGCAGCCGGCGCTCGAGCGGGTGACGGCGGCCGCCTTCGGCCAGCGGCGAAAGATGCTGCGGCAGAGCCTCAAGATGCTGGTGGCCGATCCGACGCCGCTGTTCGAGGCGACCGGCATCGCGCCGACCGCGCGGGCGGAGGAGATTTCGGTCGCCGGCTTCGTCGCGCTCGCCAATGCGTTGGCCGATGCCGTGCGTGGAAAGCCGGTTCCGGCCGCGCTCCCGCAGCCCTGATTTCTCCCCGATCGGGCCTTCGAATTTCCCCGTCTCCTCCCTGAAAAACCACCGGACCCGGATTTAAACGGGTGTTTGAAAGAAAGAGGTCGGCGATCGGGGGAGACGCCATGACCCGTTCCGGGATCGACACGTTCGCGGCCGTCCGCACGAGCACGGAGGGCGGCCGGCGAAGACCCACCAGCGGCGCCGTCGCGCGGGCGAAAATCCTGCCGCAGCCACGCGGGCTCGCCGGGCCGGTGCCGGCGCTGCCGACAGGGGCGGCGACGGAAGCGGCGGCCGAAGCCGCGGCGCGCACCGTCGCCGGCTGCACCTGCCTCGGCCGGCGGCTCGCCGCCCAACTGAGAGCGCTGGTCGACAAGCTGACCGATCCGTACCGGCCGGAGCTGCACTATATGCGCGGGCCCGGCCCGAAATGGCGGGCCAAGCACGGCATTCCGGAGCCCGGATCCGTGCCGCTCGATTGATCCGCGTCAATGGCCCGTCGCGTGCCACGTGCAGCATGGCGGGCGGGCCATTTTTCGTGAGCGGATCAATCCATGTCTTTTCCGAAAGCGCTTCGCGGACCGGCGGTCGCCATTCTTGTCCTCGCCGGCAGCGGCGGACCGGGATTCTCCGCCGACAGCGGCTGGTGGCTGGTGCTCGGCTCGATCGCCACGCCCGACCACCGCTTCACCGACGACACGCTCGCCGCGGCGCGCGGAATCGAGCGTGACGCACGCCGCTGCGGCGTCACCGCCTTCTGGGATTTTTCCAGCAAGTTTTCCGGTTTTGCCCGCGGCTACACGGTCGTCGTGGCGGAGCAGCCGTTCGGCTCCCGGTCGCGCGCCGAGCGCGCCCTCGCGAGGGCGCGGGCGTGCGTTCCGGACGCCTATCTGAAGCGGGGTCGCTACGCCGGCGAGTGACCGCGGCCGGCCGCGCGGGTGTCGCTAAGGCGCGAGCGCCGTCACGGTGCGAGCGCCTTCAGCTCGTCGAGCAGCGAGCCGACGAAACCGTCCATGTCGGTGCCGTGCACCCGCTTGAGCCGCTCGGCGGTGAGGATCGAGCGCAGGCGGAGAAAGCTCTTGTCGAGGTCGCGGTTCACCAGCACGTAGTCGTATTCCGACCAGTGGGCGATTTCTTCCGCCGCGTTGCGCAGCCGCTTGACGATGATCTCTTCGGAATCTTCGGCGCGCCGCTCGAGCCGGGCCTTCAGCTCGGCCGCCGACGGCGGCAGCACGAACACGCTGACCACGTCCTTGCGCATCGTCTCGAACAGCTGGCGGGTGCCCTGCCAGTCGATGTCGAACAAGACGTCGCGACCCTCCGAGAGCGCCGTCTCGACCGCCTCGCGCGGCGTGCCGTAGCAGTTGCCGTGCACTTCCGCCCATTCGAGCAGCTGGCCGGAATCGCGCATGATCTCGAACTGGCGCATCGAGATGAAATGGTAATGCACCCCCTCGATCTCGCTCGCCCGGCGCGCCCGCGTCGTCACCGACACCGACAAAGTGATGCGCTCCTCGGTCTCGATCAGGTTGCGGGTCAGCGTCGTCTTGCCGGCGCCAGAGGGCGACGACACCACCAGCATGATGCCGCGGCGTCCGATCGCCCGGTCGTCCGCAGGCTCGATCCGCCCCGCCATCCCCTTCACTCCAAGTTCTGCACCTGCTCGCGGAACTGCTCCACCACGCTCTTCAGCTCGAGGCCGACGCCGGTCAGCTCCAGATCGTTCGACTTGGCGCACAGCGTGTTGGCCTCGCGGTTGAGCTCCTGCGAGAGAAAATCGAGCCGGCGGCCGACCGGGCCGCCCTTGGCGATCAGCGATTTCGCCTGCGCGACATGGGCGACGAGGCGGTCCAGCTCCTCGCGCACGTCGGCCTTGGCGGCCATCAGGATCGCCTCCTGGTGAAGGCGGTCGGGGTCGAACCGCTCGGCGGTCTCGAGCAGCGCCGCCACCTGGTCGGCGAGCTTTTGGCGGATCGCCGCGGGCTTGCGGCCCGGCGCCGCCTCGGCGCGCGCGACCAGCGCCGCGATCTCGTCGAGCCGCTGCCCGAGCAGTTTTCCGAGCGCCTCGCCCTCGTGGCGGCGCATCGCCTGCAGTCCGGCCAGCGCGGCGGCGAAGCTGTCGACCAACGCCGCCTCGGCGGCGCTCCGCTCCTCCTCGCTCTCGTCGGCCTCGACGACCTCGACCACGCCCTTGAGGCCGAGAATGCCGTCGAGCCGCGGCGGCTCGGCCGACACCCGGCCGGCGAGGTTTTCGAGCGTCGCCAGCACCGCCGACAGTACCGCCTCGTTGACCCGCACCACCGGCTGGGTGCCCGAGCGGTCGACCGTGAGATTGCAGTAGACGGTGCCGCGGGCGAGCCCTTCGGCCGCCTTCGCCCGCACCGGCGCCTCGACCGCGTCCCAGCCGGGCGGCAGCCGCAGGCGGACGTCCAACCCCTTGGCGTTGACCGACTTGATCTCCCACGCGAACGCGTACGGCCCGCTGGTGCCGTGGCTGCGGGCGAAACCGGTCATGCTGCAAAGGGCCATCGTGCGCTCGCTGGCTCGGGTCTGGCGACCCGCCGAAGGACGGACGGCCCGATGCCGCCCACCCCCGCCACATAGAAGACGCACCGAGTCCCGGCAAGTCACCGGAACGCCGGCCGGCGGTGCACCGGTCGCGGATCGGCCGGCAGGGTTTTTCGCCGGACGGTGAGCCCGGCGGTGCCGCGGGACGGGATCAGCGGGCGCGGGTGGATCCGTTGCCGCGGTCGGAGCGGCGGGCGGGCGTGGTCGAGGCGGTGTCCTCGGCGTCGTCGGCCGCAGGCGTCGCCCCCGGGCTCGCTTGGGCGCCGTCGCGCTGCGACTGCTCGAGCGCCCGCAGCTTCGCGACGTTCCGCTGGTGCTGGGAGAAGTTTTCCGCGAAGGCGTGGCCGCCCGAGCCGTCGGCGACGAAATAGAGCTCGCGCGTGCGGGCCGGGTTGGCGGCGGCTTCGAGCGCGGCGCGGCCGGGATTGGCGATCGGCCCCGGCGGCAGCCCGTCGATCACATAGGTGTTGTAGGGCGTCGGCTGCTCGATCTCGCTCTTCATGATCGGCCGGCCGAGCGTGCCCTTGCCGCCCACCAGGCCGTAGATGATGGTCGGGTCGGACTGCAGCCGCATGCGCTGCTTGAGCCGGTTGACGAACACCGCGGCGATCCGGGTGCGCTCCTCCGGGATGCCGGTCTCCTTCTCGATGATCGAGGCGAGCACGACGAGCTGGTCGGGCGTGCGCAGCGGCAGGTCCGCCACGCGGCGCTCCCACACGTCCTGCAGCACGGAGCGCTGCGCCTGCTGCATCCGCTTGATCACCTGGTCGCGCGAGGTGCCGCGCACCACCTTGTAGGTCTCCGGCAGCAGCGACCCTTCGCGGGGAATCTCGCGGATGTTGCCGGCGAGAAAATCGGTCTCGAGCAGCTTGGCGACGATCTGCTCGGAGGTGAGGCCCTCGGCGAGGGTGAGCGAGTGCTGGACGACCTTGCCGTCCTTCAGCGTGCCGATCACGTCCTCGAGCGTCGCCTGCTTCTGGAACATGTACTCGCCGGATTTCAGGTCGTCGCGCGCCTTCTGGACCAGCACCGCGCCGACGAAGGTCAGCGGCTGGTCGATCACGCCCTCCGAGACCAGCAGGTCCGCGATGTCCCGGAGGCCGAGGCCGCGCGGCACCAGCACCACCTTGTCCTCGGCCAGCGGTCCCGGCGTGGTCAGCCGGCTGTTGCCGACCCACAGCACGCCGCCGATCACGATCGTGACCAGCACGAGCAGCGTGAAGATCGCATTGCCGACCACCACCACCGGGTGGCGGGCCTTGTCGGAGCGGCGGCGCACCGGCGGCGGCACCCGCTCGGGCTCCAGCGCGGTGCGCGGGCTTCTCGGGGCGATGCGGCGCGGCTCCGGCGGTGGCGGGGCTCCGGCGCCCGTGTCGTTGTCGTTGTTCGTCATGGCGTCGTCCGCTCCGGACCGGCCGCCGCACGGGAATGCGGCGATCGGGGTTCGCGTTGGTCGTCGCAGCGTCGGCGGTCGCGGGCCGTGCGCCCGGCACCCGACCCCGCCAGAACGGCGGGAGCGGCGGCACGCCGAGTCGGTCCCGGCGGCTCGACCACTTCCCCCGACAATATGGCCATTTTATCGGCTCCGCGAGCGCCCGCCCGACGCCCCGGACCCGGCCGGTGGCCGGGTGCCCGAAGCGGGATGCGGCGTTGCGCGCAGCCGCGCCGGCAGGACGCCGTGCGACGACACGCGGCCGGGCGGCCCGTCCGGTGCGGACGGGCGCCGGAAAAAAGCCCCGCGGCCGAGGCGCCGCGGCCGTTCGATCACTGAACGGTGCGGCGGAAGACCAGCGAGGCGTTGGTGCCGCCGAACCCGAACGAGTTCGACAGCGCAATGTCGATGTCACGCTTCTTCGCCTGGTGCGGCACCAGGTCGATCGGCGTGTCGACGGAAGGATTGTCGAGATTGATGGTGGGCGGCGCGATGCCGTCCCGCATGGCGAGGATCGAGAAGATCGCCTCCACCGCCCCGGCGGCGCCGAGCAGATGCCCGGTCGAGGACTTCGTCGACGACATCGACACGTGCGCCGCGTCGTTGCCGATCACCCGCTGCACCGCCGAAAGCTCGATCTCGTCGCCGAGCGGCGTCGAGGTGCCGTGCGCGTTGACGTAGTCGATGTCGGCCGCGGAGATGCCGGCGCGCTTGATCGCCATCGTCATGCAGCGATAGGCGCCGTCGCCGTCCTCGGTCGGAGCGGTGATGTGATAGGCGTCGCCGGTCAGGCCGTAGCCGATCAGCTCGGCGTAGATCTTGGCTCCTCGCGCGCGAGCGTGCTCGAGCTCCTCCAGCACGACGACGCCGGCGCCCTCGCCCATCACGAAGCCGTCGCGATCGCGGTCGTAGGGGCGCGAGGCCTTGGTCGGCTCGTCGTTGAAGCCGGTGGAGAGCGCGCGGCAGGCCGAGAAACCGGCGAGCGCGATGCGGCAGATCGGCGATTCGGCGCCACCCGCCACCATCACGTCGGCGTCGCCCAGCATCACGAGCCGGGCGGCGTCGCCGATCGCGTGCGCGCCGGTCGAGCAGGCCGTCACCACCGCGTGGTTCGGACCCTTCAGGCCGTGGGCGATCGAGACGTAGCCGGAGGCGAGATTGATCAGCCGGCCGGGAATGAAGAACGGCGACACCCGGCGGGCGCCGCGCTCCTTCAGGACGATCGCCGTCTCGGCGATGCCCTCGAGGCCGCCGATGCCGGAGCCGATCATCACGCCGGTGCGGATCTGCTCGTCGTAGGTGGCGGGCTTCCAGCCCGAATCGGCGAGCGCCTGTCCGGCCGCCGACATCGCATAGACGATGAAGTCGTCGACCTTGCGCTGCTCCTTCGGCTCCATCCACTGATCGGCATTGAAGGTGCCGTCGGAGCCGTCGCCGCGCGGCACCATGCAGGCGATCTTCGCCGGCAGGTCGGACACGTCGAACTTCTCGACCTTGCGGGCCCCGCTCTCGCCCGCAAGAAGCCGTTGCCAGGACGTGTCGACGCCGCATCCCAGCGGCGTCACCATGCCCAATCCCGTGACGACTACACGCCTCATGACCAATGTCCCGCACCGGCCGATGCGCCGCGATCCGTCACACCCGAACCCGAGCGATCGAACGGCCAGTCGCCGTCACCGGCTGCGGTGCCGAACAGGTTACGGCACCGTTGGACAGTGCGGCCCGCCCGATCGGCACCGGGACGAAACCCGATGCGATGCGACCGGCGGGACCAACGATACGCGGCGTGAGCCTCAGGCGGGACGGGCCGCAGGACCGGATGGCCCTGCGGCCGGCAGCGTCGGAAAATTCAGCTCTTGGCGTTCTTCTCGAGAAACTTCACCGCGTCGCCGACCGTCAGGATGGTCTCCGCCGCGTCGTCCGGAATCTCGCAGCCGAACTCCTCCTCGAACGCCATCACGAGCTCGACAGTGTCGAGGCTGTCGGCGCCGAGATCGTCGATGAAGCTCGCGGTCTCGGTCACCTTGTCCGGCTCGACCCCAAGATGCTCCACGACAATCTTTTTGACCCGTTCGCCAATGTCACTCATTGCCAACCTCGTGCTTTCGGCATCATGCCCCTGCGTTCGCTGAATCACGAACATCGTCGGGGCGACCTCGTCTTGATGGACGCCGTGAACGCTCATCCGGTCAAGGGGTTCGTGCCGTCGCCCCAGCCCCGTTGCATTTGTTTCGTCCAGCCCGACCGATCGGTTACCATACTTCCTCAGGCTTGACCAGAAGGCCCGGCACGACCTTCCACGACCCTTGGAACGTTCGAAAAAACCCAATCAGATCATGACCATGCCGCCATTGACGTGAATCGTCTGGCCGGTCGTGTAGGCGGCCTCGTCGGAGGCCAGATAAACCACTGCGGCGGCGATCTCCTCGCCCGAGCCGAGCCGCCCGGCCGGCACTCGCGCCAGCACCGTCTCGCGCTGCTTGTCGTTGAGCACGTCGGTCATCGCGGTGGCGATGAAGCCGGGCGCCACGCAGTTCACCGTGATGCCGCGGGTCGCGACCTCCTGGGCGAGCGCCTTGGTCATGCCGGCGAGCCCGGCCTTGGCAGCGGCGTAATTGCCCTGCCCGGGATTGCCGGTGGCGCCGACCACCGAGGTGATCGAGACGATTCGGCCCTGTCGCCGCTTCATCATTCCGCGCAGCGCCGCGCGCATCAGCACGAAGGCGGCGGTGAGATCTACCGCCAGCACGTCGTCCCACTCGGCATCCTTCATGCGCATGAAGAGATTGTCGCGGGTGAGCCCGGCATTGTTGATCAGGATGTCGAGCGAGCCCATCGCGGCTTCCGCCTTGGGAACCAGCGCCTCGACCTCGGCTCGCACCGACAGGTCGCACGGCACCTGATGGACCCGCTCGCCGAGCTCGGCGGCGAGCGCCTCGAGCTTGTCCGTCTTGGTGCCCGACAGCGCGACCGTCGCACCGCGTGCGTGAAGGGCGCGGGCGATCGCCCCGCCGATGCCGCCGGTCGCACCGGTGACGAGGGCGTTTTTTCCCGTCAGATCGAACATCATGCCGCCCCTTGCTGCAGTGCCGTGCGAGCGGCGACGAAGGCCGCGACGTCGGCCGGCGTGCCGACCGCGCTGCCGGTCGCGCCCGCAGCGATCCGCTTGACGAGGCCCGACAAAACCTTGCCGGCGCCGATCTCGTAGAAGGTGTCGACGCCGTCGGCCGCCATGAAGGCGATCGACTCGCGCCAGCGCACCGTGCCGGTGACCTGAGCGACCAGCGATTCGACGATCTCGGCCGGCGTCGTGATCGGCGCGGCGCGCACATTGGCGACCAGCGGCACCACCGGCGCCTTCACCGCGACGGCGGCGAGCGCCTCGGCCATCGCAGCGGCGGCCGGCTCCATCAGGGTGCAGTGGAAGGGGGCGGACACCGGCAGGAGCATCGCCCGCTTGGCGCCGCGGCCCTTGGCGATCTCCACCGCCCGCTCGACCGCCGCCTTGTCGCCGGACACCACCACTTGGCCGCCGCCATTGTCGTTCGCCGCCTGGCAGACGGCGCCCTCGGCGGCTTGGGTGGCGACCTCGGCGGCCGCGTCGAACTCGAGCCCGATCAGCGCCGCCATCGCTCCGACCCCGACCGGCACCGCCTTCTGCATCGCCTGCCCGCGGATGCGCAAGAGCCGCGCGGTGTCGGCGACCGACAGCGCGCCGGCGGCGGCGAGCGCGGAATATTCGCCGAGCGAATGGCCGGCGACGAAGCGCGCGTCACGGGCGAGGTCGACCCCCGCCTCGGTCTCCAGCACCCGCAGGGCGGCGAGCGAGACCGCCATCAAGGCCGGCTGCGCGTTCTCGGTCAAAGTGAGCGTTTCGCCCGGACCCTCGAACATCAATGAAGAAAGCGATTGCCCGAGCGCGTCGTCGACCTCCTCGAACACCGCCCGCGCGACCGAAAAATCACCGGCCAGGGCCTTGCCCATGCCCACGGCCTGGCTGCCCTGGCCCGGAAACACGAATGCGACCGTCATGACGTACCGTCCCCTTTGACATCGCCGCGACACACACCGGGCACGCCGTGTCAGTCAAGTGGGACGGACCCTTATGCGGCGATACTGCCGGTGATGGCGCACACGGACGGCATACACACGCGTCGATTGCGCCATTGACGGGCATCGCCGAAACACCCATTTTGCGGGGTGTTCCGACCAGGGCATTTCCCCTCGTCGGCGCGGGAGACTGCCGTGGCTGCAAACGACGTCCACGATCGAATTCTCGAAGACATTTTTGCCGCAGCGAATCGTGGCGAGGCGGAGCCGCGTCCCTTCGCCAGCGAGACGTTCCGGACCGCCCTGCGGGCCGCCGATCACGAATTTCAGAAGGCCGTCGAGCACTCGAGAGCACACGGTGCCCCCGCCAGACGAGACGACAGCGCGAGCTGAAGACCCCGACGACTATTACAATCGGACTTTCGAGAAGCTGTCGGAAACCCCGAGTGGCCCGCTGACCGGAGCGATCGCCTACGCCTTGTACAAGAACGCCAAGCGGGAATGGATGCGGGCGTTTCGCGCGACCCACGGCCGCCGCCCGACCGACGACGAGTATCGGTCGCACTCGGCGTCTCAGACCGACGCCATCTCGCTGCCTACGTCGCCCAGGCGGACCAGATTCTCGGCACTTACGCGCAGACGGTGATCCGCGAGGAGCGGCCGAAAATCCTTCAGGAGGTGCTGGAGGGCAGTTTCTCCCGATCGTTCTGGCCGTCCTTCTGGGCCTCCGTCGCCTTCACCGCGGTCCTCCTCACGGTCGCACTGATCGCCGCCCTGCTCGGCTTCGGCCTGCCGATCCAGATCGCCGTTCCCGCCCACCCGTCCCGAGTGGTTTCATCCGCGTCTCCCCCGCTTGCGTTTCCCGGCAAAATCCGGGATAAGCCGCGCTTCGGCTCGGCTTCGGCCGGGGGCTGAACGGACGGTCGTGCCCGCAGGCGTCCACGTGGCGGCGGCGGTGACGGCAGGATCCTTCGCGGATCCGGTGTCCGGTGTTCCCGCCTTCTGAAGCTTTCGCGCCTTTCCCGAAGGGCACGAGGGGCTTTGCGCCGGAGCGGCCGTCACGAACGAGGAAAGGCACTCATGCCGTTGTACGAGCACGTGTACCTCGCGCGCCAGGATCTCTCGGCGCAACAGGTCGAAGAGCTGACGACCCAATACAAGGGCGTCATCGAGCAGATGGGCGGCTCCGTCACCAAGGTGGAGTCGTGGGGCGTCAAGACGCTCACCTATCGCATCAACAAGAACCGCAAGGCGCACTTCACGCTCCTCAACATCGACGCCCCGGCGGCGGCGGTGACCGAGGTCGAGCGCCAGCAGCGCATCAACGAGGACGTGCTGCGCTCGCTCACCATCAAGGTGCACGAGCTGGAGGAAGGCCCCTCGGCGATGATGCGCAAGTCGGACCGCGACGACCGCGATCGCGACCGCCGCCCGGGCGATCGTGGTGACCGCGGCGATCGCGGCGACCGTCGTCCGCGCGACCGTGATTCGCGTCCGCCGCGCGAGGACCGCAACGTCGAAGCCACCGCCAGCGAGGAGTGAGCACCATGGCCATGTCTCCCGCCGGCGCCCGCCGGCCGTTCTTCCGTCGCCGCAAGACCTGCCCGTTCTCCGGCGCCAACGCCCCGAAGATCGACTACAAGGACGTACGCCTGCTGCAGCGCTACATCTCCGAGCGCGGCAAGATCGTCCCGAGCCGCATCACCGCGGTGTCGGCGCTCAAGCAGCGCGAGCTCGCCCGGGCGATCAAGCGCGCGCGCTTCCTCGGGCTGCTGCCCTACGTGATCCGCTGATCGCGGCACACTGAACGACGAGCGACCGGCCGCCGTGGCGGCCGGCATCACCGGGTTGGGGCGGACGGGCGAACTCGCCGGCGATCCGCCTCTAACCGCTCGACGAGCGGGACAGCGAGCATGGTGCAGTTCTTCACGGTCGGCCTCGGGGCCGGAGCGGTCGCGGCCGTCACCTTCTCGGTGCTGGCGTCGGGCTCCTCGATCGCGCTTCTGCTGTTCTATCTGGCGCCGCTGCCGGTGATGATCGCGGCGCTCGGCTGGAGCCACTGGACCGGCCTTCTGGCCGCGCTGTCCGGCACGCTCGCCGTCTCGTTCGGCTTCAATCTTCCCGTCGTCCTCGTCTTCCTGGTCGGCATCGCGCTGCCGGCGTGGTGGCTCGGCTATCTGGCGCTGCTCGCGCGGCCGGCCGCGGCGGGCGCCGCGACGATCGCCGCCGGCCCGGCGCTCGACTGGTATCCGCCCGGCCGGCTGGTGCTGTGGGCCGCCCTGCTCGGCGCGCTTCTGGTGGCGCTCGCGGTGCCGGCGTTCGGCATCGATCCGGACGGCGTGCGGGCGACGCTGAAGACCGGCTTCGAGCGGATGATCCGCCAAAACACCGGCACTCCGGCCGACGCGCCGCTGGTGCTGCCGGGCGTCACCGATCCCGAGCGGGTGCTCGATGCGCTCGCCGCCGCGCTGCCGCCGGCGCTCGCCTCGCTGGTCACCGTCACCCTCTTGTTCAATCTGTGGCTCGCCGGCCGCGCGGTGAGCGTGTCCGGCCGGCTGCCGCGGCCGTGGCCGGTGCTGTCCGCGCTGAGGCTGCCGATGGCGAGCCCGGTGCTGCTGGCGCTTTCGGTCGCCGGCTCGTTCCTGCCGGGCTTCGCCGGGCTCGCCGCCGGCCTGCTCGCCGCCACGCTGTCGATCGCCTTCGCGGCGCTCGGCCTCGCCGTGCTGCACGCGCTCGCCGCCCCGATGAAGGGCCGCGTGCTGGTGCTGTCGGTGCTCTATGCCGGCATTCTGCTGCTCGGCTGGCCGATCCTGGCGGTGACGCTGGTCGGCCTCGCCGATTCGCTGATCGATCTGCGCGGGCGTGTCGCCCGCGACCGCCGCGGCGGGCCTCCGCCCGGCGCCCCACCCCGTCATCCCGCCAACGACCCCGAATAACGATCCCGAACGAGGAGACCACCGCAATGCAAGTGATTCTGTTGGAGCGTGTCGGCAAGCACGGCCAGATGGGCGACGTCATCCGCGTGCGCGACGGCTTCGCCCGCAACTTCCTGCTGCCGCAGGGCAAGGCGCTGCGCGCCACCAAGGAGAACCTCGAGAAGTTCGAGGGCATGAAGGTGCAGCTCGAGGCGCGCAACCTGGAGCGCAAGGCCGAGGCCGAGAAGGTCGGCACCCGGCTCGACGGCCAGACCTTCACCGTGCTGCGCCAGGCGGCCGACAGCGGCCAGCTCTACGGCTCGGTGACCACCCGCGACATCGCCCACATGCTGGTCGACGCCGGCTTCACGGTCGATCGCAGCCAGGTCGCGATCAACGCCCCGATCAAGGTGGTCGGCGCCCACAAGGTGCCGCTCGCGCTGCACCCCGACCTCGAGATCGTCATCACCCTCAACGTCGCGCGCAACGCCGACGAGGCCGAGCGCATCGCCCGCGGCGAGGACGTGACGGCGCGCCGCGACTTCGACGAGGAGGAGGCGGAAGCCGAGGTCGAGGCGATGTTCGCGACCTCCGAGGAGGACGTCGAGGACGAGGCCCCGGCCGCCGAGGAGCCCGCCGAGGAGGCCTGATCCTCCCGGCAGCCGGCAGGCCGAAGTGCGGCGCCGGACGAGACACACGAAAAGGGCCGCGGCGTTTTCCGCGGCCCTTTTTTTTCCTCGTCTCGTCCTCTCGCGCCGGATCGGCGTGTCGCCCTCGGCCCTGCGTCCCGAGCGGCGATCAGCCCGGCGTGCCGCCGCCCTCGTCCGGTCCGCCCTCGTCCGGTGCGGCGTCCGACGGCGTGGACCCGGCCTTCCCGGCGTCCGCATAGACTTTTGCCGGGTCGAACACCCGCTCGGCGCGCTTGAAGCTCAGCACCAGCGTGTGGCCCGCCGGCTCGCCGAGCGAGACCGCGCGGTAGAAGCACGAGGCGCGGCCGGTGTGGCAGACGCCGGGCGCGGTCTGCTCGACCTCGAGCAAGATCGCGTCCTGGTCGCAGTCGACCTTCATCTGGACGATGCGCAGCACGTGGCCGGAACTCTCGCCCTTCTTCCACAGCGATTTGCGCGAGCGGCTGTAGAACCAAGCCTCGCGGGTCTCGATCGAGCGGGCGAGCGCCTCGGGATTCATCCAGGCGAACATCAGCACGCCGCCCGACCAGGCGTCGGCGACGATCGCCGGGATGAGCCCGGCTTCGTCGAATTTCGGGCAGAAAACACGACCTTCCTCGATCTGCTCGGCCGAGCCCCGGGGTGCGAAAACGGTGTCCATCGACAAAAAAGTCCGGCGAGCGTCTTGCCGGATCGGCGCGGCGGGCGCCGATCGCGCCGGCTGCCCCCTCGCCAAGGGGCGGCCGCGGCGGTGGAAAGAGGCGGATGCGCGCAGCGGAGAGGTCAGCGGTCGCCGCTGCGAACCAGATTGAGGAAGCGCGCCTGCTCGCGCGGATCGTCGCGGAAGACGCCGGTGAACTGGGTGGTGATGGTGCGGCTGCCGGCCTTGGCGACGCCGCGCAAGGCCATGCAGCTGTGCTCGGCCTCCATCATCAGGGCGACGCCGCGCGGCTTCAGCACCCGGTCGATGGTCGTGACGATCTGCGAGGAGAGCCGCTCCTGGGTCTGCAATCTTTTCGCGAAGATGTCGATCAGCCGGCCGATCTTCGACAGGCCGACCACCCGCTCGACCGGCAGGTAGCCGACATGCGCGCGACCGACGAAGGGCATGATGTGATGCTCGCAATGCGAGCTGAACGGGATGTCGCGTACCAGCACGATGTCGTCGTAGGTGTCGATCTCCGAAAAAGTGCGCTCGAGCTGCTCCTCGGGCCGCTGGTCGTAGCCGGAAAAAAGCTCGTCATAGGCGGCGACCATGCGGCGCGGCGTGTCGAGCAGCCCTTCGCGGGAGGGATCGTCGCCGAGATAGGCGATCAGCAGGCGCACCGCCTCTTCGGCCTCGCGGCGCGACGGGCGCTTCGGCTTCGCCGCGCCGTCGGCTGCGAGCGGCCGCAGCGCGGACGCTGCGGAGGGAGCGGTGGCGGCGCCCCCGTCGGACTGGACGAGGGTGGGGGTCTTGGTCGGCTTGTCCATCGCGAGCGATGCTCCGTTCGGCCGGATTATCCCAAACAAACGTCCGGCACGAGATCCACGGACCGCACGTCGCGCGTTCCGACGGCTCTCGTCCGAGGGAACGAATGGACGGCGACTTCTTTCCCGGCCCCTTCGATGTGGGATCGAATGCGCCGTGTGCAAGCGACCCTCGCCCGACCCGGCCGACATCCTATATGACGGGATATAGTCCCGCTCGGGGGGCGAGGCAATCGCGCCGCCCCCGCGCCCACCGAGGCAGATCGCATCGAGCCATGCTGAACGACGTGTACAATCGCCGGATCCTCGAGCTCGCGGGCAACATCCCGCGGCTCGGCCGGCTGCCCGATCCCGACGCCACCGCCACCGCCCATTCGCGGCTGTGCGGCTCGACCGTCACCGTCGACCTCAAGATGGAGGGCGACGTGGTGACCGACTTCGCCCATGTCGTGAAGGCGTGCGCGCTCGGCCAGGCGTCATCGGCGATCATGGCGAGCCACGTGGTGGGCGCCCATGCCGACGAGCTGCGCGCTCTGCGCGAGACCGTGCGCCGGATGCTGAAGGAGAACGGCCCGCCGCCGGACGGCCGCTGGGCCGACGTCGCGGTGCTGGAGCCGGTGCGCGATTTCAAGGCACGCCACGCCTCCACGCTGCTCACCTTCGATGCGGTGGTGCAGGCGATCGACGAGATTCTTGCCAATCGCGGCGAGCCGCCCGCCTCTCCGGCGCCGACGGCCGCCTCGGCCTGAGCGAGCGATCCGCCCGGCGAAAAGAGAACGGCCCGCCGAGGCGGGCCGTCCGTGCCGTGAGCGAGACGGGATCGCCGGAGGGTCAGCGCCCCGGCTCGAGCAGCGCGTGGGCGTCGCGGGTGACCGGCGCGCGGCTGCCGCAGCTCGCCTGGAGCTGGCCGAAATAGCGGGCGATCCCCGCATTGCCGATGCGGATCTGGGTGGCCGGCGAGCCGACGCCGCTCGCCTGCACCGAGATCGAGTGGCTCGCATTGTCGGCGAACGCCTGCACCAGCCCGGCCGGCACGGTGGCGACCGCAAACGTCTCCAGCGCCCCGCCGTCCTCGCCGATCCGCGACGAGACCAGCCGGAACGGCACGTCCGCCTGCTCGATCCACAGCCGCACCGTCTCGATCGCCGCGTCGCCGCCGGTGCGCGACGTGCTGCGCCGCTCGGAATAGCTGAGGGCATAGGTGCCGGCGGTGTCGCCGCATTCGAGCGTGAGGTCGAAGCTGCCGAGCCGCTCGCCCTCGACGGTGAGCGGATGGCGGCGCACCAGCAGCGTGCCGGCGCGGCCGTCGATCAGCGTCCAGCCGCGCTCGCCGCCCCGCCCCACCCGGCCGGGGCCGAGCGCCACCGGCGTCGCCGCCGCCGCGGTGCGGTCGGAGGCGACCGTCTGGGCGGAGGCGTCGAGATGCGCGCGCTGCATCTCGGCGCGGGTGAGCTGGCGCATCGGCTCCCACGGCGGGATGCGCAGCGCGATCTCGATCAGCTCGGCGCCGCCGCCCATGTCGGCCGTGTAGCGGACGATCGAGCCGATGTCGCGCTGGACCAGCACGAGATCCTCGGCCGAGTAGCTCGCCGCCACCGCGTCGTCGCGGCGGTCGCCGAGCCAGATCTGGTGCACCAGCACGCGCGAGCGCGGCGGCACCGCGCGATGCACGCCGCCGAGCAGCACGAAGGCGCACATCGACTCGCAGCTCGCCGGCGCGATGCCGGCCGGCGCCCCGGCGGCGCCGCGATCGGCGCGGCCGACCGTGGTGTCGAGCCCGAGCCGGCGGATGGCGCGGCCGAAGGCGAGCGCGCCGAGCACCGAGCCGCCGTCGGAATCGAGCACAACCGTCGCATTCGCGACACGATTGTCGGTGGCGAACGTCTCGAACCTCTGCGGCGTGTCGGCGGTGATCATGCCGGAGGCGAACAGAAGCGGCCGGCACGCGCCGGAGGTCGACCCGGCGTCACAACCGGACGCGGCGGCCTGCATGGAAAATTGCATCGGCAGCGCACGGGGGTTGGCCGGCAACTCCGGGGTCGCCGCCACCACTGGAAAAGCGCAGACGGCGAGCACGAGGCCGCCGAGCCAGGACCGAGTCATCGAAGTTCCCCGTGCTGCCAGTTCGCAACGCGCCTTCTACTTACGATTAACCTTTTATTTACCTTTTATTGTTGGGCTTTTCGCCAGCTCGATCAGGCCATGAGACGGCGGCATGACACAACTGTGATGATTACGTACGCAGTTGTAAGTCGCAAGCGGCACTTTTGCGGCGAAATTAGGCAACCTTGCCGCGCACCGCCCTGCACGCCGTCGGCGAGCCTTTTCCTCCCTTTCGCGAGGAATTATGTAGCAAGGACGATGCCAGTCACCCGACATATCGCTGCTGCGAGTCGCCTACCGCGCTTTTTCGGCGTGGGTGTGATCCGGCTGTATCGCCTCGTGCTGTCGCCGTGGGTCGGCACGCAGTGCCGGCATCTGCCGACCTGCTCGGCCTATGGCGAGGAGGCGATCACGCGGTTCGGGCTGTGGGCGGGCGGCTGGATGACGCTGGCGCGGTTCTGCCGCTGCCATCCGCTCGGCACTCGTGGGCTCGACTTCGTGCCGGTCGTGGTGCCGGCGGAGGCGCGCTGGTTCCTGCCGTGGCGCTACGGGCGCTGGCGCGGCACCGACCCGACGCCGCCCGAAAGGCCGGCTTCTCGCGGCGATCAGTGCGACGGCGAGAGCGCCGCGACGGCGCCGTCGGAGGCGGCCGACGCTTCCTCGCGCCGGGCGGCGTCCAGCCGGCCGAGCTGAGACACCGCGACCGGCGAGCCGAGGGCGGCGGCGCGGCGATACCAGGCCCGCGCCTGCGCGGGATCCGGGGTCGCGGCGAGATCGAGGCGCGGCAGCAGGTCGGGATCGAAGGTGGCGCCGATCAGCAGCGCCGCTCGGGCGTCGCCGCCGCGGCTCGCGCGCTGCAGCAGCAGCCGCCCGGCATCGAGATCGCCGTCGAGCAGAAAATCCTGGCCACGGGCGAGCAGAAGCTCGGCCTCGTCGCGGTCGATCCCGGCAGCGAACGGCGCCGCGGCGGCCTCCTGGGCCGGGGTCCCCTGCCCGGTCGTATCGGCGATGCCGACGGACTCGTCCGTCGACGAGGCGGCAGACGAGTCTGCGGACTTTTCGGCGGACGCGTCCGCCGAGACGATCGCCGGGCTGCCCCAGCGCACCGCCGTGGTCGCCCGGTCGAGCACCAAGCCGGCGGCATCGCGCAGCGACACGTGCAGCGTCATCGGGCCGATGAAGCCCGGCGGCGGCACGATCTCCGCACTCGCGAGCGCGCTCCGCGAGAGCTGCCAGCGGCCGCTCTCGCCTTCGGTGCCACCGGTGAAGACCGCGCCGGTCGAGACCGCGCCGGTGAAGACCGCGCCGGTGACGATCGCACCGGGCGCGACACCCTCGACCACCACCCCGTCGGCCTGCCCCTTCGGCACGGCGAGGCCGACGCCGAGCGGCACCCGCTCGCCGGGCGCGACGCGCCGGCTCTCGAGCACCACCAGCCGCGGCTGGGCCGTGACGAGCGCCCGCCGGGCGCCGGGCGCACCGAAAAAGGCCATCGCCGCCGCCACCGTCGCGACCGCAACGACCAGCGTCGCCCCGCGCGCAAACCGGCGCAGCGCCGGACGCGCCGGAGCGGTTTGCGGCGCCGGCTCGGGCACGGTCTCGACGGCGAGGCGGAGCGCCGGGACGGACGACGACGTGGACAAACTCACCGGAAGCGCCGGTCCCGCGGCGACCTTGCCGGCGATGTCGGGCTCTCGGGCCGACATCTGGACACGCGACATCGGAGCGGACTGCGCCCGGGGCACGGGCAGCGGTGTGGTCGGCACCAGTGTCGCGGGCACGAGTGTCGCCGGCACCAGTGTCGTCGGCACCAGTGTCGTCGGCTCGGCGACCGGCAGCAGCGAGGCCGGAAGCAGCGAGGCCGGAAGCAGGGAAGCCGGAAGAACCGGGGCCGGACGAGCGCTCGGAGGACGCGTCCTCGGCGATGTCGCCGACGCCGGTGCCGGACGGGGCGGCGCCACGAGGGCGAGCCCGGAATCGCCGGGCCTCGGCGCGCCGAAGGCGAGCGCCGCCAGCGTCGGCGCGACGCGCGACAGCGCGCGGGCGGCCTCGGCGTCGACCTCCCCGTCGAACGGGCGTCGATCGAACAGGGGGCGAGCGAGCGGACGGATTTCGTCCGGCGTGGCCGGCGAAAGGATTTCGGAAACGGCGAGGAGCTCGGGGATCGACGAGGCGTCGCACACCGAGGCGTCGCACACCGAGGCGTCGCGCGCCGTGGAGAAGGCCGCAGCGGCCGCCGGCGCTTCGACGCCGTCACTGACACATCGCCAGCGATCCCGCTGCAGGCCTTCAGCCATGACGCGCTTCCCGCGCCGCGAGCGACTCAGAACGAACGACCTCGCGGCGAACGTTGCACGCACGTCGTATGATCACCGGCTTCGCGCGAACTCACGACGCCGACGCTACGCCTGACTTTCACGGCGTCGTCGCGACGATGGTCCGGTCGGGGTGCCGAATCCGTGCGCTGATCCCCATCCCTACACGGGAAGTTGACGAGTCAATTTGTCGTCATTGTGGTCGATCTCGAGACTTCGTTAAGAATTTTATGAATTGTCGACCGGCTTCTTCTTCGATTCGTCGCCGCGCTCACCGCCTCCGGCGACCGCCGCGTTCACGGGCTGCGCCACCGCCTTGCGTCGACGCGCTCCCCTGCTGTATCCACGGCCGTCCGAAAAAATCCGCTTACCTGCGTTCGTAGGCAGCGAGTGAGCAACAGGAGCTGAAGAATGGTCGCCCTGACCTTTCCCGACGGCGCGCGTCGGGAGTTCGAAAACGGCATCACCGGTCTCGACATCGCCAAGGGCATCTCGCCCTCGCTCGCCAAGCGCACCGTCGCGATGGCGCTCGACGGCGTGCTCGCCGACCTCGCCGACCCGATCACCACCGACGCAAAAATCGAGTTCGTCTCGCGCGACGACCCGCGCGCGCTCGAGCTGATCCGCCACGACGCCGCCCACGTGATGGCGGAAGCCGTGCAGAGCCTGTGGCCCGGCACGCAAGTGACGATCGGCCCGGTGATCCAGAACGGCTTCTATTACGACTTCTTCCGCAACGAGCCGTTCACGCCCGACGACTTCGCCGCGATCGAGAAGAAGATGAAGGAGATCGTCGCGCGCGACAAACCCTTCACCAAGGAGATCTGGACCCGCGACGAGGCCAAGAAGGTCTTTCACGAGAAGGGCGAGGGCTTCAAGGTCGAGCTGGTCGACGCGATCCCCGAGGATCAGACCATCCGCATCTACAAGCAGGGCGACTGGTTCGACCTGTGCCGCGGCCCGCACATGACCTCGACCGGCAAGATCGGCACCGCCTTCAAGCTGATGAAGGTCGCGGGCGCTTATTGGCGCGGCGACAGCAACAATCCGATGCTGACCCGCATCTACGGCACCGCCTGGGCCAAGCAGGAGGACCTCGACGCCTATCTGCACCAGATCGAGGAGGCCGAGAAGCGCGACCACCGCAAGCTCGGGCGCGAGCTCGACCTCTTCCACTTCCAGGAGGAAGGTCCCGGCGTCGTGTTCTGGCACGCCAAGGGCTGGTCGATGTTCCAGTCGGTGATCGCCTATATGCGTCGTCGGCTCGCCGCCGACTACGACGAGGTCAACGCCCCGCAGATGCTCGACAAGGTCCTGTGGGAGACCTCCGGTCACTGGGAGTGGTACCGCGAAAACATGTTCGCGGCGCAGTCGGCCGGCGACGAGGCGGAGGACAAGCGCTGGTTCGCTATCAAGCCGATGAACTGCCCCGGCCACGTGATGATCTTCAAGCACGGGCTGAAGAGCTATCGTGACCTGCCGATCCGGCTCGCCGAGTTCGGCGTGGTGCACCGCTACGAGCCGTCCGGCGCGATGCACGGGCTGATGCGCGTGCGCGGCTTCACCCAGGACGACGCACACATCTTCTGCAACGAGGATCAGCTCGCCGAGGAGTGCCTGAAGATCAACGACCTGATCCTCTCCACCTATGCCGACTTCGGCTTTTCCGGCGATCTCACCGTGAAGCTGTCGACGAGGCCGGAGAAGCGGGTCGGGTCGGACGCCTCGTGGGATCACGCGGAAGCGGTGATGTCGCGCGTGCTCGAGCAGATCGCCGAGCAGTCGGGCGGCAAGATCAAGACCGCCGTCAATCCCGGCGAAGGCGCGTTCTACGGGCCGAAATTCGAGTACGTCCTGCGCGACGCGATCGGCCGCGACTGGCAGTGCGGCACCACCCAGGTGGACTTCAACCTGCCGGAGCGGTTCGGCGCGTTCTATATCGACGCCGACGGCGCCAAGAAGACGCCGGTGATGGTGCATCGCGCGATCTGCGGCTCGATGGAGCGCTTCCTCGGCATTCTGATCGAGCACCATGCGGGGCACTTTCCGCTGTGGCTCGCGCCGGTGCAGGCGGTGGTGGCGACCATCACCTCGGACGGCGACGATTATGCCAAGGAGGTCGCCGCAAAGGCGCGGCGCGCGGGGCTGCGGGTCGAGCTCGATCTCAGGAACGAGAAGATCAACTACAAGGTCCGCGAGCACTCGCTGGCAAAGGTGCCGGTGCTGCTGGTGGTCGGCAAGAAGGAGGCGGCGGAGCGCACCGTCTCGATCCGCCGGCTCGGCAGCGACCGCCAGCAGGTGACGCCGCTCGACGCCGCACTCGCCGCGATGGTCGAGGAGGCGGTGCCGCCGGACCTGAAGCGCGCCGCCGCCGAGGACGCCGCGGCGGCGTGAGACGAACGGCGACAGAGCTCGACCTCGTCCGGAGGAGCACTCCGCAGGAGTGCGTCTCGAAGGACGAGGTCGTCGTCTCCCGCCGTCGGCACGAATCTCGTCGATTGCTTCGACGGAAAAACCCTCGCGCTACGGCGCGAGGGTTTTGACGTAAGCCGCGAGGTCGGCGGCCTCGGCGCGGGTCAGATTCATGCTCGGCATCTTCGGATGCGGATCGAGCAGAAACAGCGCGAGATCGCCGGCGTCGAACCCTTTTCGCGAAGCGATCGAGGCGAAGGGAGCGGCCTCGGAGGTCGGCTGCACCTGATCGGCCGCCACCACGTGGCAGGGCGCGCACCAGCGCCGCGCCAGCAGGGCGCCGTGCTCCGCATCCGCCTCGGCGGCGGCTGCGAGAGAAGTACCACCGGCGAGCATCGCGACGAGCGGCAGCACCCGGCAGAACACCGGCACGGCGCGGCCGGGGCGCCGGAACGGCAGGGGCCGAGCCCCCGCACGCACACTCGAAAACGACTCGGTCATGCGCGATCCCCATCCGCAACGCCCGTCAGGATCGCGCGAAACGCCACGCGTGTCGCGTGAAATTCGCGGTCGTATCGCGGAAAAACCGGCCGAGGCGACGACGCGCGCGCCGGCGCACGCATGCCGGAAAGAGAACGGCTGAAAGAGAATGCCTGGAGCGGAGGGATCGGGGACGAGTCCCCCGGGACGAGTCCTTTGGGACGAGTCCCCCGGGGACGAGTCCCCCTCAGCGGGCGACCACCTCGACCTCGCCGTCGACGCCGGTGACGACGTTGAAGTTGCGCTCGAAGGTGCGGCCGTCGTTGCGGGCGATCGCGCGGTAGTCGCCCTCGGCCAGCACGACGCGCGGGAAGGCGCCGACCGACTCCTTGATCACGTCGCCGCCCGGCGTCAGCACCGTCCAGCTGGTGTTGGCGAGCGCCTCGCCGCCGTCGTCGGTGACGAGCTTCAGGGTGATCACGGCGGCGCGGTGGGTCACCGTCACGTCGGTGAGCTTGCCGACATGCACCTGGATGTCGGAGCGCACCACGGCGTTCGAGTCGCCGTAGTTGGAGACGATGTGGTAGGTGCCCTCGGGCAGCACGACGACGTCGCCGGTGAGGACGTCCTCGGCGACCTTCTGCTTCTCGCCCGGATCGAACTGGCTGCCGCGGAAGACGTCGAAGCTGATCTGGCCCTTGGGAATGCGGGCGTCGCCGACGCGGCCCTCGAGCCGCAGGCCGCCGGCCGGGATGTCGAACGTCTCGTGCAGCGGCACGTCGCCGAGATGCACCGTCCTGGCGGCGCTGGCGAGGCCGAAGCTCGCATGCACCACGTAGTCGCCGGGCGGCAGCTGCAGCACCGGGCTCGCGGTGCGCTCCTCGCGCAGCGGGCGGAAGCTGCCGGTGACGTCCGGCCGGACCGGGTAGACCCGCCAGACGATGCCGCCGGTGATCGACGGGCTCTCGGCGCCGTAGCGGGCCGACAGCGACAGCGCGGTCTCGCGCGGCGCGGCCGGGCCGATGGTGGTGGTGGAGCCGGGCTGCTCGATCGCCGGCATGCCGCTCTGGTCGGGCGTCGGCGCATAGGGCACCGGGGTCGAGGGCGGCAGCAGGCTCTGCAGCACCGGGGCCGGCGGGGTCGGCGGCAGGTCGCCGGGCGGGACGAAGCGGGCGGCACCGGGCGGCGGCGCATGCGGCGAGGGCGGTGGCGGCGGGGACGGCGACAGAAGCCCGCCGAACGGCAGCGAGTTCACGAAGCGCTGCATCGCCCCGACGATCGCCTGCTCGGGCCGGTTCTGGGCGAAGCTCTGGTCGGGTGCCAGCACCAGGAGAAGCGCGAGCACCGCCGCGGCGAGCCGGACCACTGCGGGAAGAGCCGCGCGGAACCGAGCGAGCGAAGGAGGCGCGGACGAAGGAGGCGCGGACGAAGGAGGCGCGGCCGAAAGACCGCGGGACGTCGCGCAGGGGCGAGCCGTCGCCGCATGCCGCGCCGACCAACCCGACCTCGTTCCCTCTCGGATCGAGCCACCCCCTGCCCTGATCATGCCGGACACATACGCGTGGCTTTGGGGCATTTTCAAGCCGAGGTAACTCTTTATCCGGTGCTTCCCGTATGCTAGCGCCCTGCCCGTCACGGATTTTCCGCGCTCGCGCGCGTCGTTCCGGAGGTTTTCATGACCGATACGCTCGCCCTGTTGAAAACGCGCCGCTCGGTGAAGCCCGAGCAGCTGAGCGGCCCGGCGCCCGGCGCCGACGACATCGCCACCATGCTGGCGATCGCCGCGCGGGTGCCCGACCACGGCAAGCTCGCGCCCTGGCGCTTCATCCTGTTCGAGGGCGACCATCGCGAGGAGGCCGGGGCGGCGATCGCCTCCGCCTATGCGGCCAAGAACCCCGAGGCGACCGGCGACGACCTGGTGCGCGAGACCGGCCGGCTCGCCCGCGCGCCGCTGGTGATCGCGGTGGTGAGCCGGGTGACGAAGCACCCGAAGATCCCGGAATGGGAGCAGGTGCTGTCGGCCGGGGCCGCCGCGATGAACCTGCTGATCGCCGCCAATGCGCTCGGCTACAAGGCCTCGTGGATCACCGAGTGGTACGCCTACGACAAGCAGGTGATGCGGGCGTTCGGGCTCGACGAGGACGAGAAGTTCGCGGGTTTCGTGCATATCGGCCGGCACGACGGCACGGTGGAGGACCGCACCCGCCCGGTGCTGGACGACCTCGTCACCCGCTTCGAGGCGTGACGGGCGCGCCCGTCTTCCGCCCGCCCACGACAGGAGATTTGCTGCGGGAGCGTCACGGCACCGCAGCAAATTTTCTCCCGACACGCTCGACAGAAGAAGAGTGTATTCGCCGAGACGTTTTGTCCGAGAATTCTGTTTTCGCCACGGCCGTGCGTATCCGCCCCCGATTTTGGGAGGCCGGATCTCGCATCGAAAGACGTCGGGACGTTTTCGGAAAGACTTCGGGACGACGGCGGCCGGGTTTCGCGATATCCGAAACGTTCCGAAACGATCGCGGACGCCGGCCATACCGCCGTACGAGATAGTTCGCTCCACGACGTCTTCAATCCCGCAGCCGAGCACTCTTTGTTGATTGGCGAAAGGGGGTGCTGCACCGCACATGTCGGAACGGCGGACACCCCTTCCCCCCGTCGGCAGCCTCCACCCCCACGGTCCGCCTGTGCTGCCGATCGACAGGAGCTTTCTCATGTCGACCTTCACCAAGACCGCTCTCGCGGCGACCCTCGCGCTCGCCACCGTCGCCGGCACCGCCGTCACCAGCGCCTCCGCTGCGCCGCGTCACCAAGCGCGCAACCAGCCGGTCGCGACCGTGCTCGACCCGCTGGCCTACGGCGCCTATGCCGCGGCGACCGCGCCGCTCGCCTTCACGCCGCTCGCGGTGCAGAACCCGTACAATGCGTGGGCCTATACCGGCCATTTCGGCCGCGCCGACGCCGCACGCTTCGACCCGGCCAAGGGCGACGTCTCCGACTACTGATCGGAGCGACCGCTGGCCGATGTGATCACCAACGATGTGATCACCAACGATGTGATCATCGAAAGATGTGACCGTCGGAAGATGTGACCGTCGGACGGTGTGATCGTCGGACGACACGATCGCCGGAGCAGACCGCCGTCCTCGATGCGCTCGCACGAGAGCACCGAAAAACGCAGCGTCTCACGGGGGCCGGCCCACTTGGCCGGCCCCCGAGTTTTTTGCTTCCTTCGGATCCGGCCGAAAGCGATCCGTTTCGCCTCCGGCTCCGGCGGCTCGGATCACGCCGACGTCACTTCGCCCGCAGATCGGCAAGGAAGACGTCGAGCGAGCGCACCCAGTCGGCATTCTTGGCGAGCAGCTCGGAGGTCCGCGCCATCCGGGCAAAATGCTCCTGCTCCCGAGCCGAGCCGGTCGTTCGAGCCTGATCGAAAAAGCTCGTCGCATTGCGCCTGTGCCGCTCGGGATCGAGCAGCATGGCACGCGGTGATCGCCGCATGGCACCAGTCCCCCCGCCTCGCCGCATCTCGTCGTGAGGGATGTTATCGGTTGTCACAACCCGTCGCCACCCCTGGCCGAATCCTTTTCCACACATCGTGGCGGATTTCCGGCTCGAAACACCCCCGACTCGAACGGCCCGCACGCAGCCACCTCCGCCGGCCACCGAAACCCCTGCCCCAACCCTCGCGGCCGTAACCAATCACCGCAGATAGTCGAGCAGGCTCAGCTTCTGGATGGTGGCGAGCGCCGAGTAGGACGCCTCGAGCTGCGCCTGCCGCACCGACAGCTCGGCGGTGACGGCGGCGAGATCGACGTCGGTGAGGTCGGAGGCGAGCCCCGACGCCTGGTCCTGGAACTCGGTCTGGGTGTCGACCGCCCGCTCCATGGTCGCCGCATCGAACGACAGCTTGGTCTGGATCGCGGTGATGCCGTCGAGCGCCGACAGCGCGAGGTCGAGCGCCTCGGTCAGCGTGTCGGGATCGACCGAGGAGCCGGACAGCCCGGCGACCAGCGAGAACGCCCGCAGCGCCTGCTCGAACGGCGCGGCATCGGCCGTCACGCCGTACTGCACGGTCTGCTCGGAGCCGACCTTCACCGCCGCGATCTGGTCGTCACCGCGATAATAGGCCGTGCTCGCGGTGGACGGCGTGGTCGGCGTCGGCCAGTCGGCGGCATCGAGATCGACCGGGGCGGTGTCGGTCGCGGCGCCCGCGAACAGATAACGTCCCTCGTAATTGGTGTTCAGCAGCGCCGCCAGCTCGGCGAGCCCTTGCGACGCCGAGGAGGCCAGCGTCGACACCGACGCCTCGTCGGTCGCGGTGCTCGCCGCGGTCAAATCGGCGCGCAGGCTGGTCAACAGGTCGGTCATCTGCGAGGCGGCGGAATACATCACCTCGATGCGGCCGAGCGCGCCGGTGGCGGCGGCGGAATAGCTCTGCGACTGCCGGATCGAGGTCTGCAGGTCGAGCACCCGGCGGCTGGTGCCGCCGAGCCCGCCGAAATCCTCCGAGATCTTTCCGGATGCCTGCTGAAGCTGCAGCGATGCGGTCTCGGCTTGCGCCTGGAGCGCCGCCGAGATCATCCGATCGTTGAGCGCGAAGGTCGCGACGCGGCCGATCATGATCGCCCTCCCTCACTGCACCATGTCGAGCAGCGCCTCGAACATCTCGTTGAGAACCGAGACGATCTGTGCGGCGGCCTGGTAGGCGGACTGCAGCTCGTCGATCAGCGCGGTTTCCTCGTCGACATTGACGCCCGACTGCGACGACACCGCGTCGCTCGCCGAGGCATGCACCGAGGTGGCGACCCCGAGCTCGCTCTCCGCCGAGGCGGCGGTGGAGGCGACCGCCGCGACCAGCTGCGAGGCGTAGCTCGCGAAGGTGGTGGTGGTGCTGCCGAGATTGCCGGCGGCGGCGAAGTCGTGGGTGGTCTCGAACACGTCGACCAGCGCATCGGCGACCGCCATCGAGCCGGTCGGCAGCACGGTATCGCCGACCGTGAGCGGGTCGGATTCGTCGAGCGTGGAGACGGCGAGCCGCGATTCGTTCGCCAGGATGTCGGAGCGCACCGAAAAATCCGAGGCGCCGGTGGCGGTGACGAGATCGTTCAGCCCGAGCCAGTCCGACAGGCCCTGCCCGCCGTCGCCGACCGAACTGGTCAGCGTGCCGACCGCGACGCCGGTGTCGGCATCGTCGGCGGTCACCACCAGATGCCCGTCCGCATCGAGCGAGGCCGACAAGCCGTCGACCGCATCGATCGCGTCGACCAGATCGCCGACCGTGGTGATGGTCGACAGGTCGATGTCGGCGGAGGCGACCAGCTTGCCGTCGGCATCCACCACCGCGAACCGCGCCGTGCCGGTGGCGGAGAACCCGTCGCCGGCGTCGAGCACGGTCGTGCCGCCGAGGCTCGACGGCGCCGGCACCGCGGTGCCCTGGTTGTGAGCGGCGTTCAGCGCATCGGCGAGCGACACCGCCAGCCCATCGAGATCGGCCTGGGCATCGGGCAAGGTCTCGTCGCGCAGCGTGATCAGCGCACCGATCGAGCCGCCCGAGATCTGCGCGGTGATGTCCACGCCGTCCACCACGATACCGGCGAAGCCGCCCGGATAGCGCGTGTCGGCGGTCACCGCGGTGGCGCTCGAATAGGACAGCGCGTGCACGGTGCCGTCGAGCAGGGTTCGGCCGCTCGCGGTGTAGATCTTCAGCGCGCCGCTCTGGTCGGTGAAGGAGGTGACGTCCATCGCCGAGGCGACAGTCTCGAGCGCGGTGGTGCGGGCATCCTCGAGGTCGCCGGTCGGCACCCCGGCCGCCTTTGCAGCGACGATGCGGTCGTTGAGATCGTCGATGGTGGCGAGCGCCTCGTTGATCTCGTCGACGGTCGTCTCGATCTCCTGATCGGCGTCCGAGCGTAGCGACTGGATGCCGTCGGAGGTGCTGCGGAGCTGCGAGGCCACCGCATCGAGGTCGTCGACCACCTGCGCCTGCAGCGTCGCGCTCTCCGGCGTGCCGGAGAGCTGGGTCAGCGCATCGGTGAGATCGGCGATGGTGTTGGCGAGCGAGGTGCCGGTCGTCTCGTCGTCGGTGCTCGACACCGTGCCGTAGAGCGCCTGCAGGCGATCGGTGTAGCTCGCCGTCGTCTCGGCGGCGCCGAGCCGGGTGTCGGCCGCGACCAGCGAGGCGAGCAGATACTTGTCGACCGTCGAGGCGATGCTGGTCACCGCAACGCCGGTGCCGACGCCGGCGGTCGACTGCGCGGTCTGGGTCGCCACCTTCCGGGTGTAGCCCTCGCTGTCGGCGTTCGCCACATTGGCGGCGGCGACGCTCATGCGCGTCTGGGCGGTGATCAGCGCACTCGTCGCGATGCTGCGGGCGACCATGAGCGACACGAAAGACCTCCCGTGCTTACGGCCGTCAGGCCCGGATGCCCTTGCAGAACGCGCCGGCCTCGATCGGCCGGCCCATGCGGCCGGTGTCGCCATAGGTGGCGCGCGTCGCCACCTCGTCGCGGATCGCCCGCATGATGGCGTCGACCCGGCGCCGGCTGGCGGCGATCGCCTGCTTCAGCCGCGCGATGTTCTCGTCCATCGCCACCCGCAGCACGCCGACCCGCTCGACCAGCCGCTCGCGCAGCGCGGCATCGGCCACCGCCGCACACACCCGGTGGCGCTCCACGTGGGCGACCCACACCTCGAGGCCGGTCGCCAGCGCGTTCTTGCGCTCGGCCGAGCCCGACAGCGAAGCCGGCAGGCCGCGCGCCAGATTGCGGTTCTCGTCCTCGATCAGCGCGATCAGCTCGTCGACCACGCCGATCACCCGGGCCACCACCGCATCCGGCGTGCTCGCCTCCGTGCGCCCCTCGCACGCTGCCGTCGACATGACACTCTCCTCGTTCATCACGACCTCCTCCCCCGCACACTCCGCGCACCGGGCCCGCCGGCGGCGCGATAGGCGGCGAACGCCCGCGCGCCGCGCGCCGCGGCCTCCAGCTCGCGGGCGATCCGGTCGCGCTCGCTGCGCATTCTCCGCAGCACGCCGGCGAGCTCCGCGACCGCGCCCTGCAGCAATCGCCGAGCCTCGGCCGGATCCGCCGGGCGCGTCTCGCGAAGCGCCGCGGCGAGCCGTCCGAGGCGGCGCGCCCGATGCAGCAGCGGATCGTCGACCGGGGGCGGCGGGCGGCGGCGCATCGTCGTCACCGCACCGCGCTCATCAGCGTGTCGTACATGTCGCTCACCGTGGAGACGACCTGTGCGGCGGCCGAATAGGCCTGCTGCGCGGTGATCATCGTGCTGAACTCCTCGGTGGTGTCGGCGGTGCTCGATTCGAGCTGGCTGCCGTAGATGTCGCCGGCCCCGCCGACGCCCGACTCGTGCAGCGTCGCGCCGCCCGAGGCGAGACTCTCCTCGTAGATGCCGCCGGACAGCGTGGTGAGCCCGTTGGGATCCGCGAACGTCGCGACCGCGACCTTGTAGATCACCAGGGTCTCGCCGTTCGAGTAGGTCGCGGTGACGTCGCCGCCATTGGCGATCGAGACGCCGGTGAGGCTCCCGTAGGCGAGGCCGTCCTGATCGATCGATTTCAGATCGACCGCCGGCGTGGCGAGGCCGGAGGCGCGCTGGGTCAGCCCGTCCGCGCCGCCGATCGTGCCGACATCGATGGTGATGGCGCTGTCGCTCGCGCCGGTCGTCCAGTCGATCGCCAGCGTGTTGCCGGTGACGCTCGCGAGATTGCCGTCGCCGTCGAAGGTGATGGTGGTGGTGCCGCTCGAGGTGCCGGTCACCACCGAGGGATCGGAGGCGAGCGTCGCATCGGAATAGGTCGCGCTCCATGCGTTCTCCGCGGTCTTGGTCCAGGTGACGGTGACGTTGCTCGCGGTGCCGAGCGAATCGTACACCTCCAGCGTGCTGGTGAAGGTGTCGCCGACCGCGGCGTCCGCCGGCAGGTTCGCCTCCACCGTCTCGGTGGTGGTCGCCTTGGCGATGCTCTGCACCGTGCCGGTGTCGATCCGCTCGAGCGAGGCACTGTTCTCGCCGCTCGTCACGTTGCCTTCGGCGTCGGTCCGCCAGCCGAGCAGATAATATCCGTTGGAGACCAGATAGCCGTCGTCGTCGACGGTGAAGTCGCCGGCGCGGGTGTAGTAGCTCGCGCTCCCCGTCTTGCCGTCCGACACGCAGAAGAAGCCGTTTCCCTCGATCGCGATCGCAGTGTCGTTGCTGCTCGACGTGCGAAGCCCCTGCTCCGAGATGTTGTAGCGCGTCGACACCGACACGCCGCCCGCGGAGTAGCTGCTGGTGGCGGTCGAGCTCGACAGCATGCTCTCGAAGCTGGCCGACACCGACTTGTAGCCGGTGGTCGAGGCATTGGCGATGTTGTCGGAGATCATCGAGATCGCCTGGCTCTGCGCATTGAGCGCGGACACGGCGGACGAAAGTGCACCGGACAGACTCATGACACGCTCTCGATACGCTGAGGCTCAGGATGCGGAGGTGGTGGCGCCGACCTGGGCGTAGATGTCGGCGACCGTGCTGGTCAGCTCGCCGATGCTGTCACTGATGCCGTCGAGCGTGGTCGACATGTCGGAGAGCTGATTGAAGGTCGCGTACGACATCAGCTGACCGAGGAACTCGGTGGCGTCGACCGGATCGGTCGGGTTCTGGTTCTGGAGCTGGGTGGTGATCAGCGTCAGAAAGTCGTCGGTGTCGAGCGAGCTCGAGGTCGACGTCGTGCTGGTGGTGCTGGTGGTGCTGGTGGTGGCCGTCGTCGTGGCCGTGGAGGCGACCGAAGAGACGCTCATGACAAAACCTCGACCGTCGTCGTGCCGCTGGGCGGCCGACTTTTGGGTGGGCGTCGCGATGTCCGATTGAACCGCGTTCGCTTGTTAGAACGGCCGAGGCGGCGTTTTCCGGCTGGAAATTCTCATGCGGCTCCCAGAAGCGCTGGCGGCCCTGGGCGGTGGCCCCTCGCGGACGCGCGAAAAGCCCGCCGGGCAGAACCGCGGCGGGCCGGGACGAGAACCGAAATCGAATTGGAAGGCGCGATCAGTGCGGCGGCGGGCGCAGCGCGACCTCGGCCAAGACCTTGCGATCGGCGCGCGAGAGACCGGCGACCACCTCGGCGATCCGGTGGATGATCACCCGGTCGTTGACGATGCGTGCGCTCACGAAGGCATCGAGCTTGCCGACGAATGCGGCGGCATCGAAATTCTCCGCCTCGAGCAGGCCGCGCAGCTCGTCGTGCAGCCGACGCGGATCGGCCGGGCCCGAGCGAATCCGCTCGTCGATCTCGCGTGTCAGATCGCGGATCTTCGTCATCGCGTCGGGCGACAGGCGCCCGTCCAGATCACGCACGATCCGCTGCAGGCCGGGCGGCCCCGGCGGCCGGTCGAACGCCGGCCGCAGCACGGTGCCGACGAACGAGCCGGCGAGGAACAGATTGATGCCGAGCGAGACCAGCAGCACCGTCGTCAGGAGCGTGCGTGTGCGCATCGGCGCGCCATCGTCTTTCATCGTGACTGCGGCCTATCGAAGTTCGCCGAGCATCGACCCCGGCAGGGTGTCCGGGGAGGCAGCGGGCGGCGCGCCGACGAGGAAGCTGGTCGCGAGCCCGAGCAGGAAGCAGAGCGACAGCACGACGGCCGGCCGCAACGGGCGGCCGAGCCAGGCGACGCCGGGGGGGCGCCGACGCCGCGGCGCCGGCACGGCACGCGGATCGATCGGGCGGCGCCCGGCTGGAGCGGCGACGGGAGCGGAGGCAGCGGGAGCACCGGCGGCGGGTGCGGCTGCAGGTGTGTCGGCTGCAGGTGTATCGGCGGCGGGTGGGTCCAGCGCAGCGGCGAGAATACGCGCGGAGAGGTCGGCGGGCGCCCGTGCCGCATCGCGTGGCGCCAGCGCCCGGCGCAGCGCCACGGCCTCCGCCAGCAGCGCCCGCGCCTCGGCCGAGCGCGCCAGCAGATCACGCGCCGCGGCACGCTGCGGTTCTGGCCATGCCGAGACGTTCTCGCCCCAGCGGTCGACCAAATCCTCGAAGTCGTCGTTCGTCATTCGGCCTCTTCCATCCTGGAACAGCCTCGGTCGGAGCATCCTTGTTCCCACGTGCTCCTTAAGATTCTCGTAAAATGCGGTGGATCGGTACCCACCGGCCCACACTCTCGCACCACGTCGCTCGGCGCGCCTCGTCGCTCGGCGCGCCTCGTCGATCGGCGCACCTCGTCGACCGGCGCGCCTCGTCGACCGGCGCGCCCCGAACGACGCACCACCGGTCAGCGAGCGACCGAAGCCCGCGGCGCCGCCTCGATCGGTCGCGCCGCACGGCCGCCGCGCGCGCCGAGATCCTGTTCCCGCGTCGGCAGGCCGGCGATGGTCGCCCACGCGTCGCGCAGCTCGGCGAGGCCGGCGGCAATTCGGCGGTAGCGCTCCGGCGCATCCGGCTTGTGGAACGATTGCAGCACCACCAGGACATTGGTCGTGTACATGGCGTACAGACGCTCGGCAAGCGCCCCGCCCTTCTGAAAGTCGATGATGTGGCCGAGCCCGCGCAGGATCGCGGCGGCCTTCAGCACGTCCTGCAGCGCCGCGTCGGTCCGCCGTTCCTCGATCGCCCGGCCGGCGCGCTCGAGCAACACCAGCACGCGATCGTACAACAGCACCACCGCGCGCGAGGGTGGCACGGTGGCCGCGGCGCGCGAATAGGCGAGCGCCGCCGCATGGGCATTCCGTCGGTCCGTCATCAGTCGTCCTCGGCGTCCAGAAGAGCCTGCAGATAGCTCAGGGTCGATTCCGCCTCGGCGATCTTCGCCTGGTACGAGGCGTAGCGCGTGGTGAGCGTTTCGCGATATGCCGCCGCGCGGTCGGTGATGGTGTCGCTGCGCTCCTGCAGAGCTTCGTTCTGATCCTCGAGCCCGTCGATCAGCTGCTGCAGCGTGCCGTCGCTGGTGTCGGCGGCGGCGTCGGACACATTGTAGAGACGCTCGGCGACGCCCTGCCCGACGCTCACGTCGATCGACGCCGACTGGTCGCCGACGAACACGAAGGTGTAGCCTTCGTAGGCGGTGCCGGCGGCGCCGATGATGCGGGTGCCGCTGATGGTGAACAGCGACGTGTCGCCGCCGACCGCGGCGGAGGCGATGCTGCCGTCGTCGCCGACGGTGACGTCGACGGTGAAGGACGACGGCGCGGAATCGCCGCGCGCGAGCAGCATCAGATCGCTCGACGAAGCGTCGTAGTCGAACGCCAGCAAATCACGGATGCCGTCGAGGTCGTCGAGCAGCGCGTCGTCCAGCACGTCCTCGTCCAGCACCAGCGTGTTGTCGCTGTCGAACGACAGGCCGATGTCGGCGATCGAGAGCCGCTCGACCATGGTGTTGAGCGCGTCGCCGATCTGGCCGTTGACGTTGCGCAGCGTGCCGTCGCCGAACAGCACGGCGTCGTCGGAAGCGGTGCCGGCGGTGGTGGTCGCCTGCTGGGTCAGCGCGAACTCGCGATAGGCGTTGTAGGCGTCGACCAGCGTCTGGATCGCCTCCTTCACCTCGGACAAGTCGGTGCCGACCTCGAGCGTGATCGAGCCGTCGCCGGTGGTCTCGTAGAGATGGAAGGTGATGCCGTCGATCAGATCGTCGACGTCGTTGGTGTCGCGGGTGATCTGAACGCCGTCGAAGGTCATGATCGCCTGTTGCGCGGCCTGCAGCTCGTCGGCGAAGCCGCCGCTCGTGTCGAGAATGCCGAGGCTCGTGAGCACGTCGTCGCCCGACACCGCCCGCGCGACGATGCTCTGGCCGGTGTCGGCCGCGGTCAGCACCAGCTCGTACTGCGCATCGGCGATCTTGATCACCGAGGCCTGGACGCCGGAGTCGTCGGTCGTATTGTTGATCGCCTCGGCGATCTCGTCGAGCGACATGTCGGCGTCGATCTCGATGTCGACCGTCTCGTCGCCGACGCCGAGCCGCATCACCCCGGCATAGCCGAGATCGGTGGTGCGGCTTTCCACCGTGCCGGAGGCGACCTTGTGGGCGGTGGCGAGCTGCAGGACCTTCACGTCGTAGCTGCCGAGAGCGGCGCCGTCCTCGATCGTCACCGCGAGCGCGTCGGTGGCGTCGTCGACGCCCACCCCGGTGAGATAGCCGGCACGCGCCAGATACACGTCGTCGCCGGCCGACGAGGTGCCGGAGGGCGCCCGCAGCGCGTTCGCCGCATCGGCGAGATCCTGCAGCAGCGACTGCATCTCGCCATAGGCGGCGATGGTGGTCTCGTTGTCGGAGATCTTCAGGTCGATCGCGTCGGCCTTGTCGAGCTTCTGCTGGACGGCGGCCTCGATCAGCCCGCTCCAGTCGACCGTGGTGCCGGCGGCGCCGAGCGAGGTGCCGACGGTCGAGCTCGAGACGCTGGTCATGATGGTCGCCGTGCTTTCGGTGGTCGCGACGGGCCGGGGCGTGCCCCGGCCCGAGGCTCAGGTGATCACGTCACTGGAGGAGCTTCAAAAGCTCCTGCGGCATCTGGTTGGCCTGCGCCGCGGCGGCGACGGCGGCCTGGGTCTTCACCTCGGCCGACGACAGCTTGGCCTGCTCGGCGGCGATGTCGACGTCGGCGAGCGCGGAGTTCGCCGCCTCCAAATTCTCCTGCTGGGTGGCGATCGAGTCGGAGCGGAACTCGAAGCGCGACATGGTGGCGCCGATGTCGGCGCGCGCCTTGGAGACGGAGTCGATCGCGTCGTCGAGCGCGTCGAGCGCGCTCTCGGCGTTCGCCTGCGAGGTGACCGACAGCGAGTCGACGCCGAGCGAGGACGAGGTCAGGTTGGCGATCGACACGGTGATGGTGTCGGCCGAGCTCGAGCCGACCACCACGCTGACGCCCGAGGCGCCGCCGAAGTCGCTGGTGCCGTCGAGCAGGCTCTGGGCGTTGTAGCGGGTCGAGGAGGCGATGCCGTCGATTTCGTCGTTGAGCTGCGAGAACTCGGCGTCGATATAGGCGCGCTCGGTATCGGTCACCGTGCCGGAGGCGGCCTGCGAGGCGAGCGCCTTCATGCGGGTGAGGATGTCGGAGATGTTGGCGGCGCCGCCGTCGGCGGTCTGCAGCACCGAGATGCCGTGCGAGGCGTTGGTGGCGGCCTGCGACAGCGCGGTCACGTCGGACGAGATGCGGGTCGAGATCGCGAGGCCGGCGGCGTCGTCGGACGCCTTGGTGATGCGCGAGCCGCTGGCGAGCTTGGACAGCGAGTCCGACTGCTGGCTCGAGTTCGAGTTCAGGTAGCGGACGGCGGTGTTGGCGGCGGTGTTGGTGGAAATGACGGGCATGTCGGTCTCCTGGCACTGAATCCTGGTCCCGCGCCGCGCGAGACGGGCGGCGGGGCGGCGCGGCGCATCCGCGACTGCAGATTCAACGGGAGGGGCGGCCGGAGCCGGGCGGCGAAACAGCCCGGCGCGCAAAAATCGAGGTTAATCGTCGGTGAACGACTGGCGGATGTCGCGCTCCTGCCGGCGCAGAAGCTTGCGCAGCTGCTGGCGCGCCCGCTTGAGCAGCGACTCGACCGCCGAGACGGTGGTCTCCATCACCTCGGCGATCTCCGCGTTGCTCATGCTCTCGTGGTAGGAAAGGATGATGGCGATGCGCTGCTGGTCGGGCAGCCGGTTCATCGCGGCGTCCAGCAGGTCGCTCATCTCGGAGCGGTAGAGCGTCGTCATCGCGTCCGGCCGCTCATCGGCCAGCTCGCCGACCGCCTCGACGTCCTCGCCGCGCGGCCGGCGGTGCAGGTCGATGCAGCGGTTGGTGACCACCCGATAGAGCCAGGTGGAGAACTTCGCCCGCCCGAATTCCCAGCGCCGGCGATGGGTCCACACCTTCAGGAGCGAGTCCTGCACCACGTCGTCGGCGTCGGCGCGGTTGTCGAGCATGCGCAGCGCCAGCGCATAGGCGCGGTCGACGTGGTGCTCGACCAGCATCCGGAAGGCGGCCTGGTCGTCCTCGCCGATCCGGCGCAGAAGCTCGTCGTCATCGGGCTCGCTCGAGGGCGCCACAGTGGGGACCTGCCTGCTCTCGTCACCCACCGGCATACCTTCAACTGAAGGTTGCTTCAAGGCCACGCACGCCAACGTCATCGCGTCTCTCCCCGGCGACCGCTGCCGACCCGTGCCGCTCCGCCCCCGTTCGGGGACGGTCCGTCGGGGCGCCCCGGAGGGGCCGTTCCCGATGCGGGCCGTCCACCATTGAACGGGCCGGGCGAACTATTCGGGCGGACAAATTTCGGTCTTCCTGGGCAAATCGTCGATTGTTTACTGGGAACTTTCTGCCGATCACTAGGAAGAAAATTCCTAGTACAGTGTAGATTCGTGTTATTAAAGAAGTATGCTGATGCTGATCGGTCGTCGACCGAGACCGGCCGATCGTCGCGCGATCCGAGACCGTCGACCCGGACCGCCATACCCCGCTCGTCTCGCCGAATACGCCCGCCCTGCGGCGATTCGGCCGTTTTGCGGTGCCGCGATTCGGGTGTACGCAGGCGCGGGACACGCCCTGCGCGATCGCTGCCCGGCCGGCGGGCCGCAGGCTGACCCCGCATCCGGCATCCCGCTGACATTCAAGGCAAAAGCCTCTCCGCCCTGCGGGACTTTCGGGCAGCATGACAAAGGTCAAGCGCAGCCGCCGCCCACTGGGCTAGGGTGGCCGCAAATTTGCTGAGGAGACTATCGATGCACGGACTGGCGGAGCCTTCCACAGGCCAGACCAATCGCACCCGCGCGATCGTGGACGGCAACGAAGCGGCCGCATCGGTCGCCTTTCGGCTCAACGAGGTGATCGCCATCTACCCGATCACCCCCTCGTCCAACATGGGCGAGTGGGCGGATCAGTGGAAGGCCGAGGGCGCGACCAACATCTGGGGCACCGTCCCCGACGTGATCGAGATGCAGAGCGAGGGCGGCGCCGCCGGCGCCCTCCACGGCGCGCTGCAGGGCGGATCGCTCGGGACCACCTTCACGGCCTCGCAAGGCCTGCTCCTGATGATCCCCAACATGTACAAGATCGCCGGCGAGCTGACCTCGGCGGTGATCCATGTCGCCGCCCGGACGGTCGCGACCCACGCGCTGTCGATCTTCGGCGACCATTCGGACGTGATGGCGACCCGCCAAACCGGCTTCGCCATGCTCTCCTCGGCCTCGGTGCAGGAGGCGAGCGACTTCGCCCTGATCGCCCAGGCCGCGACGCTGTCGGCCCGGGTGCCGTTCCTGCACTTCTTCGACGGCTTCCGCACCTCGCACGAGGTCAACGTCATCGATCCGCTGACCGACGACGACCTCCGCGCCCTGATCGACGACGATCTGGTCCGCCAGCATCGCGCCCGCGCGCTCAGCCCGGACCGCCCGGTGCTGCGCGGCACCGCGCAGAACCCGGACGTCTATTTCCAGGCGCGCGAAGCCTGCAACCCGTTCTACCGTGCCTGCCCGGCGATCGTGCAGGAGGCGATGGACCGCTTCGCCGCGCAGACCGGCCGGCGCTACGGCCTGTTCGACTATGTCGGCGCACCCGACGCCGAGCGGGTGATCGTGCTGATGGGCTCCGGCGCCGGCGCTGTCGAGGAGACGGTCGAGGCGCTGCGCGCCGCCGGCGAGAAGGTCGGCGTCCTCAAGGTCCGGCTGTTCCGCCCGTTCGCGACGGAGAGCTTCCTCGCCGCCCTGCCCGCCTCCGTGACGTCGATCGCCGTGCTCGACCGCACCAAGGAGCCCGGCGCGGTCGGTGAGCCGCTCTACCAGGACGTCCTGACGACCTTCGCAGAGCGCGTCTCGTCGGGCGCCGCGACGTCGATGCCGCGGATCATCGGCGGCCGCTACGGCCTGTCGTCCAAGGAGTTCACCCCGGCGATGGCCAAGGCGGTGTTCGACGAGCTGTCGAGCGCGACGCCCAAGAACCACTTCACCGTCGGCATCGACGACGACGTCTCGCACACCAGCCTCGCGGTCGACGAGAGCTTCTCGACCGAGCATCCGAAGACGGTGCGCGCGCTGTTCTACGGCCTCGGCTCGGACGGCACGGTCGGCGCCAACAAGAACTCGATCAAGATCATCGGCAAGTACACGCCGAGCTGGGTGCAGGGCTACTTCGTCTACGACTCGAAGAAGGCCGGCTCGGTCACCGTCTCGCATCTGCGCTTCGGGCCCGACCCGATCCGCTCGACCTATCTGATCACGCGCGCCAACTTCGTCGCCTGCCACCAGTTCCAGTTCATGAACCGGGTCGACGTGCTGGCTCACGCCGAGCCCGGCGCCACCTTCCTCCTCAACGTGCCCGGCGCGCCGGACGAGGTGTGGGACAAGCTGCCCCGCAAGGTGCAGGAGACGATCATCGCGAAGAAGCTCAAGCTGTTCGCGATCGACGGTTACGCCGCCGCCCGCGAGGCCGGCATGGGCAACCGTATCAACACCATCATGCAGACCTGCTTCTTCGCGATCTCGGGCATTCTTCCGCGCGAGGAGGCGATCGCCGCCATCAAGAAGTCGATCGAGGAGACCTACGGCAAGCGCGGCGCCGCCGTGGTGCAGAAGAATTTTGCCGCGGTCGACCACACGCTCGGCCGCCTGCACGAGGTTCCGGTGCCGGCCGCCGCCACCTCGACCCACGAGATGCTGCCGCCGGTGTCGGCCAAGGCGCCCGAATTCGTGCGCGACGTGCTCGGCGAGACGATCGCCGGGCGCGGCGACCTCCTGCCGGTCAGCGCGCTGCCGGTCGACGGCACCTTCCCCACCGCCACCGCGCAGTGGGAGAAGCGCAACATCGCCCAGCAGATCCCGGTGTGGGACACCGACATCTGCATCCAGTGCGGCAAGTGCGTGCTGGTGTGCCCGCACGCCGTGATCCGCGCAAAAGTGGTGGACCAGAGCCTGCTCGCCGACGCGCCGGCCGCCTTCAAGTCGGCCAAGGCCAAGTGGCGCGAGCTCACCGACCAGCGTTACGTCCTGCAGGTGTCGCCGGAGGACTGCACCGGCTGCAAGCTGTGCGTCGAGATCTGCCCGGTCAAGAGCAAGTCCGAGGTCAAGCACAAGGCGCTCAACATGGCGCCGCAGGAGCCGTTGCTCGAGCAGGAGAACGACAACTGGGACTTCTTCACGAAGCTCCCCGACGTGTCGCGTGACAAGATCCGCCACGACAACGTCAAGGACGTGCAGCTGCTCGAGCCGTTGTTCGAGTTCTCCGGCGCCTGCGCCGGCTGCGGCGAGACGCCCTACATCAAGCTGCTGACCCAGCTGTTCGGCGACCGCCTGATGATCGCCAACGCCACCGGCTGCTCGTCGATCTATGGCGGAAATTTGCCGACCACGCCCTACACGATGAACCGCGACGGCCGCGGACCCACCTGGTCGAACTCGCTGTTCGAGGACAATGCCGAGTTCGGCCTCGGCATGCGGCTCGCCGCCGACAAGCAGACCGAGTTCGCCCGCGAGCTGGTCACCCGGATGGACGGCACGGTCGGCGAGGTTCTGGTCAAGGAGCTGCTCGCGGCCGACCAGACGACGGAAGCCGGCATCGAGGCGCAGCGCGCCCGCGTCGCCGAGCTGAAGCGCCTGCTCGCCGATGCCGGCACGCCCGAGGCACAGATGCTGCTCTCGGTCGCGGACAGCCTGGTGCGCAAGAGCGTGTGGCTGATCGGCGGTGACGGCTGGGCGTACGACATCGGCTATGGCGGCCTCGACCACGTGCTCGGCTCCGGCCGCAACGTCAACGTGCTGGTGCTCGACACCGAGGTCTATTCCAACACCGGCGGCCAGATGTCGAAGTCGACGCCGCGCGGTGCGGTCGCCAAGTTCGCCGCCGGCGGCAAGTTCACCGGCAAGAAGGACCTCGCGATGGAGGCGGTGAGCTTCGGCTCGGTCTATGTCGCGCGGATCGCGATGGGCGGCGGCGACATGCACGCCGTGCGCGCCTTCCACGAGGCGGAATCCTACGACGGGCCGTCGCTGATCATCGCCTACAGCCACTGCATCGCGCACGGCTTCGACATGACGATCGGCCTCGACCAGCAGAAGGCCGCCGTGCAGTCGGGCTACTGGCCGATGATGCGGTTCGACCCGAGAAAGCACGAGACCGGCGAGAACCCGTTCCAGCTCGACTCCAAGCCGCCGACCATCCCGTTCAAGCAGTACGCCTACAACGAGGGTCGCTACACCATGCTGGTGCGGTCCAACCCGCTGGCCGCCCGCGCGCTTCTCAAGCAGGCCCAGGAGGACGTCGAGCGGCAGTGGCGGGTCTATGCCAACCGCGCCGAGATGGCCGGCCGCGGCGACAGCCCCGACATCGTGCCGCGCGATCCCGAGGACGAGGCACCGCGCCCGGCCGGAGGAGCGGCGGAATGAGCGGCGTCACCAGCCAGACCGGCAAGGCGATCGAGACGACGACGAACGTGACTGCGGCGAGGATCATCCCATGAGCGATCTTTCCACCTCCTACATGGGGCTGAGCCTGAAGGCGCCGCTGATCGCCTCGGCCTCCCCGATGTGCGACTCGATCGAGGGCATCTGCAAGCTCGAGGACCACGGCATCGCCGCCGTGGTCCTGCCCTCGCTGTTCGAGGAGCAGCTCGACCTCGAAAGCCTCACGGTCGATGCCGACCTCGAGCGCGGCGCCAACGCCTATGCCGAGGCGCTCGACTATTTTCCCGATCTCCAGACCTACAATCTCGGCCCCGACGGCTGCCTCGATCTGATCCGCACCGCCAAGGCGCGGGTGCAGATCCCGGTGATCGCGAGCCTCAACGGCGTCACCACCGGCGGCTGGCTCGAATATGCCAAGCTGATGCAGGAGGCCGGCGCCGACGGCATCGAGCTGAACACCTACTCGATCGCCACCGACCCCGCCCGCACCGCGGCCGAGATCGAGCAGGGCTATGTCGACCTGGTGAAAGCAGTGAAGAGCCAGGTGACCATCCCGGTCGCCGTCAAGCTGTCGCCGTTCTTCAGCGCGCCGGCCAACCTCTCCCGCCGGCTGGCGGACGCCGGGGCGGACGCGCTGGTGCTGTTCAACCGGTTCTATCAGCCGGACTTCGACATCGAGGAGCGCGAGGTGGCCGCCGCGCTCACCCTCAGCCGCCCCGAGGAGCTGTTGATGCGGCTCCATTGGGTGGCGATCCTGTTCGGCCATGTCGGCGCCGATCTCGCCGTCACCGGCGGCGTGCACGCCGCCTCCGACGTCGTGAAATGCCTGATGGCCGGCGCAAAAGTCGCCTGCTCCACCTCGGCGCTGCTGGAGAACGGCCCCGGCCATGCCGAGCGGGTGCTGCGCGACCTCGACCGCTGGCTCGACGAGCACGACTTCGACTCGGTTCGCGAAATGGTCGGCAGCATGAGCCGCGACGCGGTGCCGAACCCGTCCGCCTACGAGCGCGGCAACTACATGAAGGTGCTCAGCTCCTACGTGCTGCGCCCGGACGTGCTCGGCCGCTGAGGCGTCCGCCGTCCGCCGATGCGACCAGGGGCCGGTGCATTGCGCCGGCCCTTTCGTATTGTTCCGTAAGGTATTTTCCGATTTTCGGCGGAACGCGCGAAAAACCGGAGCGCGCTACCGTCGCGCGTTTACGATGATCGAATCGTGTCGCTTTCTCTCCTCATTACGGCCGCGTCATTAACGCTTAGCTAACCCTGCGCCGCGAGGATGAGGCCGTCACGCAGGTGAAGGTCGAGTACCCCGGCAGCCTGCCCTCGCCCCCGTTCGCCGGGGGCCGTCGTTCAAGAACACACCTGCCTGGACACGCCATGCGAGCCTCCTCCGCCACGCGCCCTGCCGACACGATACCCGTCTGGTGCGGCGTCACGGCCGCCGCCGGGTGCGCGGGACTGGTCTTCTTCGTCGCCTCGCTCGCGATGTCGAGCCCGTTCCCGACCCCCAAGGATCGCGTCTGGGTGGTCGACCAGTCGCCGGTGCGGGTCGCCAGCGCCGCCCCGATGGGCGCGGTGGTCGAGCAGGCGATCTCGGCCGAGGACGAGGGCGAGCCCGCCCGGCCGGCCGCCGCCAGCATGGCGACCATGCGCCGCGCCGCCTCGACCGACATGCTGGTGTGGGAGCCGACCTTCATCCTCGCCTCGCTGCCCGCCGGCGACCTGGAGCCCGCGCCGGAGGTTTCGACCGACGCCGATCCCGAGCCGGTCGGCAGCATCGGCCCGACGCCGAAGAAGGTCGTCGCGCCGCGCGACCCGCAGGACGTGGTCGACGACTATCTGTGGGAGGTCTATCGCCGCGAGCCGATCAAGAAGGACGGCAGCGGCGACTTCACCTGGAAGGATCCGGCGGCCGCCAAGAAGCTCGGCATGTCGCTGAAGGACTACGTGATCCGCGGCATGGACCGTGACTTCCGCGAGACGCTCTATCACATGGGCAAGGCGCTCGACGCCGACGGTTTGAACTGGTCGATGCTGAGCGCGTTCCGTGACGACTACCGCCAGCGGCTCGCCTCCGGCCTCAAGGCGCGGGTCGGCTACTCGCTGCACGGCGGCAGCCGGCGCACCGGCGGCTACGGCCACGGCCGGGCGATCGACATCACCATCGCCGGCGACGGCGACGCCTCGGTGGTGTGGCGGTGGATCGACCGGCACGGCGCGCGCTACGCGATCGCCCGCCCGATGCCGGGCTACGACCCCGCCCACATCCAGGCACGCGGCAACTGGAAGAAGGTCGCGGCAAAGCTCCGCTCCGAGCGGCTCGAGGTCGCCGAGCGGGCGAGCCGCAAGCGCACCGCCAGCGCCGACTGATTCACCAAACGGCAGGAAGCTGCAACCTCGTCCCGAGGGCCGCCGAAGGCGGCGTCCCGAAGGACGAGGTCGAACCGTGCCCTCGTCCTTCGGGACGCACTCCTGCGGAGTGCTCTGCAGGACGAGGTTTTGGAACCCGGTCGCCATCGGCACAAATCACCCACGCCCCTGCGAACGAGGCGGGAGAAGTGCCCGCCGGACCGGCGCCCGGGCGAGCCGGACAACGCCCCCGACACGACAAGAGAGCCGCCCCGGCCGGAGCGGCTCTCTTTTTTCTTTTCGTCGTTTCGATCGGTCGGTCGGTGCCGGTGAGGACAGCTCAGGCGCGCAAAACCGGCTTCACGAGGGTGTCGGCGATCACCTGAAACAGCCGCGCCGAGGTCACCGCCGACAGGGTGATCAGCACGAGCAGCACCGCGCCGGCACCGAGGCTGCCGAGCAGCGCGTCCCCTGCCCCGGCCGGGCCGGTGGTCGCCGGCAGCGCACCGAGCAGGGCGATGCCGAGCACCGGCAGCATCGCCGCCAGCACGCCGGCGCCGGCCGGCGCCTGGGTGTCGCGGAACGCGTTCTGCCAGGTCGCCCCCGGCGCATCGACCGAGATCGCCGGCAGGAGCACGACGAGATACTGCAGGAAGACGAACACCGCCGCGCTCGCCGGCAGCACGATCGCCGAAGCACCCGACATCGAGGCGGCAGCCGCGGCCGGATCGGCCGGCGCGCTCGCCGCCGCGAGCGCATCGAGCAGCAGCGGCGTGTTGAGCATCAGGAGCATCACCGCGAGCCAGCCGAACAGCAGGCGTGAGCGCGGGCAGGACGGCCACAGGCGGCACGACGACACCGTCTCGCCGAGCAGCACGAAGCGGTGCACCGCCATCACGAACGGCACCAGGAGAAACACCAGGCCGGTCTCGATCGCCTGGCGCAGCAGCGCCTGCTCGAACGGGTCGTCGGAGAGCGCCGCCGGGCCGACGCTGGCGGCGAGGCAGCCGCCCGCCAGCAGCACGAAGGCGACGGCGGCCGGCCGCCGCAGGGCGCGAAACGCCCACAGGAGATCGGACGAGGCGAGGACGAACGCGGTGGCGACGGTCGGCGGGCGGCAGATCATGAGGAGAATCCGATACTGAACCGTTTTGTCGAAGTCTCCCCGGACGGCGCCGTCCGGGCGAGCGTAGTCGTACGTAACGGAAACACCGCGCCGACCGGGATACCCGACCGCACCGATGCCGATCGTCGCCGGCGGTGCCGGGTCAGGCGGCGACCGAGAGCCGCGCCCGCATCGTCTCGGCGACCACCTCCTGCTCCAGCCGCTCGCAGGCGATCAGCGCCTCCTCGCGCGCCGCCTCCGCCGCGAACCGGCGCAGCAGGCCCATCAAGGGCTCCACCTCGCCGATCTCGGCCTCTTCGCAGGCGGTCAGCACCCGCTCGACCATTTTTCGCGCGAGCCGGGCTTCGCCGTCGAGGTCCGGCCCGTCGCGCCAGGCGTCGAGCGCGTGACGGAACGCGGTGAACGTGCCCGCCGGCAGCCCGGCGCGGGAAAACACGGCGCGGAAGCCGACACCGGTGCGGTCGTGCACCAGAAGCCGCACCCGCCGCAGCGGCAGGCCGGAGAGTTCCGCCAGCGCCTCCTCGAACAGGGCGATGTTGCCGGAGAGCAGCGCGCGCAGGATCAGGCCGGCGGTGAGCTGGCCACTCGCGCGCAGGTGCCGCACCAGCGGCGCCGCCTCGTCGGCGTCGAGGCGGGCGGCGAGCGCGACCGTCGCCTTCTCGCAGGCTTCGCGCGCGACGGTGCGGGCGCGCTCCTCGCCGAGCCAGTCGCGATCGGTGGCGAACGCGGCGAGCGTCGCCGACAGTTTTGCCACCAGCGCCTGGCGGCAGGCGACCGGCAGCGCCGGATGCGCCATCAAGGCCTCGCGCACGGCGGCGAGATGGCCGAACCGCTCGACCAGCCGTCCGAACGAGATCGGCGCGATCACCGCGTCGGGGTTCTCGATCATCACCAGGCAGGCTTCCGCGTCGCCGACCTCGGCGAGCGCCGCCGCCACCGCGCAGCCGAGCGGTTTTCGCGAGGCGATCGCCTCCTGCACCCGCGGGCCGCCGGTGGCGACGCGGTCGACCAGCTCGGCATCGATGAACAAGGGAGAGTGGCCGAGAATCCGGGCGGCGATGTCGGGCTGATCGTGGGCGAGCTGATGGACCACGGCGGAGGGCGCCGCGTCGCTGCCCGCCAAGGCGTCGGCGAGCGCGTGGCGCACCAGCGGCGAGGCGTCCTCGGCGAGCATCACCAGGACGCCCTCGATCGCCGCCCGCTCCTCGTCTGGCAGCTCGGAGAACAGATAGGCCCGCGCGAGCGCGCCCGTCGCCTCCGCCCGCGCCGCCGCGGGCGCGGTTCGAACCCATTGCAGAAAACGCCGAACGATCATGCCGACACCCGACGCGACTGGACCAAGACGATCGGGCTTCGTCCCGCAGAGAGCTTGCGCGAAAAACCCGACAGCCTCGACCCTAGCAGCCGGGACTTGACAAAGGGTTAACCATAAATCTTTGGAGGTGTTGCCGAATTCTTAATGGCGCGGGGCCGGCGGCGGTTCGTGAAAAGCCCTTCGCGCACGAAATGCGCAGGCCTGAGAGCCCGTTTGGGAACTCCGACGGGGCTGCGCCGGAGCCGC
>NZ_AKZI01000046.1 GCF_000293785.1 Rhodovulum sp. PH10
CCGTGCGGCGGGCGCGCCCCCCCGCCGCGCCCCGTCGCCGACCGCCCCTCACCCCAACCCTCTCCCCGCAGGCGGGGAGAGGGAGCACGGACGCGGTGCCGTGCATCGATGGCTTCGCCGAGGACGTCCCGATGATCCCCGCGCTGTTCTTCTATCTGTTCGCCGGCATCTGCGTCGCCTCCGCGCTGATGGTGATCTCGTCGCGCAACCCGGTGCATTCGGTGCTCTTCCTCATCCTCGCCTTCGTCAACGCGGCGGGGCTGTTCATCCTGATGGGGGCGGAGTTCCTCGCGCTCATCCTGGTGGTGGTCTATGTCGGCGCGGTCGCCGTGCTCTTCCTGTTCGTCGTGATGATGCTCGACGTCGACTTCGTGCAGATGCGCAAGGGCTTCATGCAGTATTTGCCGGTCGGCGCGCTGATCGGGCTGATCGTGCTGGTGGAGCTTCTGCTGGTGGTCGGCACCTGGGTGATGGAGCCGGGCGGGCTGCGCACCGCGGCGCCGATCGCCGCCGACGTCAGCAACGCCAAGGCGCTCGGCCTCGTGCTCTACACGCGCTACGTCTACTTCTTCCAGGCGGCCGGCCTCGTGCTGCTGGTCGCGATGATCGGCGCCATCGTGCTGACGCTGCGCCACAAGCCGTATGTCCGCCGCCAGAGCGTGCCGGACCAGCTCTCGCGCAAGAAGGCGAAGATCATCGAGCTGGTCGACGTGAAGCCGGGGCAGGGGATTTAGGGAGAACCGCGATGACCATCGGGCTCGGCCATTATCTGTCGGTCGCGGCGATCCTGTTCACGCTCGGGATCTTCGGCATCTTCGTCAACCGCAAGAACGTCATCGTCATCCTGATGTCGATCGAGCTGATCCTGCTCGCGGTCAACATCAACATGGTGGCGTTCTCGGCGCATCTCGGTGACCTGGTCGGCCAGGTCTTCGCGCTGATCGTGCTGACCGTCGCCGCCGCCGAGGCGGCGATCGGGCTGGCCATCCTCGTCGTGTTCTTCCGCAATCGCGGATCGATCGCGGTCGAGGACATCAACATCATGAAGGGCTGAGCGGCGCGATGTACCAGGCGATCGTCTTCCTTCCTCTCCTCGGCTTCCTGGTCGCGGGTGCCATCGCGCTGGTCGGCGCGGCCGCCCGCCATCCGGGCGGCTATCCGGCGCCGGGCGCCGAGAACCACGCCGACGCCGCCGCCGCGGGCCATCCCCACGGCGCGACCACGCCGCACGGCGACCACGCCGCCGTCCACGTCTCGCATCACGAGGAGCACCCGGCCGAACCGCCGGCGCCGGGCTCGCGCCCGGCCGAGGTGATCACCACCGCGCTCCTGTTCGTCTCGATGGCGCTGTCGTGGTTCGCCTTCGCGCAGATCGGCTTCGGCGGCGCCGACACGGTGCGCGAGACGGTGGCGCCCTTCATCCTCTCCGGTGATCTCACGATCGACTGGGCGCTGCGGATCGACACGCTCACCGCGGTGATGCTCGTCGTGGTGACGACGGTGTCGGCGCTCGTGCACCTCTACTCGATCGGCTACATGTCCGACGATCCGGGCCGGCCGCGCTTCTTCGCGTACCTGTCGCTGTTCACCTTCGCCATGCTGATGCTGGTGACCGCCGACAATCTCGTGCAGATGTTCTTCGGCTGGGAGGGCGTCGGCCTCGCGAGCTATCTGCTGATCGGCTTCTGGTACAAGAAGCCGTCGGCCAACGCCGCGGCGATCAAGGCCTTCGTGGTCAACCGCGTCGGCGATTTCGGCTTCCTGCTCGGCATCTTCGGCGTGTTCGTGGCAACCGGTGCGATCGCCTTCGACACCATTTTTGCCCAGGCACCGAGCCTCGTCGGCACCACCATGCGGTTCCTGAGCTGGCAGGTGGACGTGCCGACGCTGATCTGCCTGCTGCTGTTCATGGGCGCGATGGGCAAGTCGGCGCAGTTCCTGCTCCACACCTGGCTGCCGGACGCGATGGAGGGCCCGACCCCGGTGTCGGCGCTGATCCATGCCGCGACCATGGTGACGGCCGGCGTGTTCATGGTGGCGCGGCTGTCGCCGCTGTTCGAGCTGTCGCCCGACGCGCTCGCCTTCGTCACCTTCATCGGCGCGACGACGGCGCTGTTCGCCGCCACCATCGGCCTCGTGCAGAACGACATCAAGCGGGTGATCGCCTATTCCACCTGCTCGCAGCTCGGCTACATGTTCGTCGCGATGGGCGTCGGCGCCTATCCGGTCGGCATGTATCACCTGTTCACCCACGCCTTCTTCAAGGCGCTGCTCTTCCTCGGCGCCGGCTCGGTGATCGTGGCGATGCATCACGAGCAGGACATGCGGCACATGGGTGGCCTGCGCCACCGCATCCCCTTCACCTATTTCATGATGATCGTCGGCACGCTGGCGCTCACCGGGGTGCCGCTCACCGCCGGCTACTACTCGAAGGACGCGATCATCGAGGCGGCGTTCGCGAGCGGTCATGGCGGCCACAACCCGATGGCGATGTACGGCTTCGTCTGCACCGTGGTCGCCGCGGCGCTGACCTCGTTCTACTCGTGGCGGCTGATCTTCAAGACCTTCCACGGCCGTCCGCACGATCAGCACCATTACGAGCACGCCCACGAGAGCCCGATCACCATGCTCTTGCCGCTCGGCGTGCTCGCCGCCGGGGCGATCCTCGCCGGGCTGCCGTTCAAGGACGCCTTTGCCGGCGAGGGCGCGGAGCACTTCTTCCGCGGCTCGGTGGTGGTCTCCTCGATCCTCGAGGAGATGCACCACGTCGAGTTCACCATCGAGATGCTGCCGACGGTGATGATGGTGGGCGGCTTCCTGGTCGCCTGGCTGTTCTATCTCAGGGCGCCCGGCATCCCGGTCGCGCTCGCCCGCTGGTTCAAGCCGGTCTATCTGTTCCTCTTGAACAAGTGGTACTTCGACGAGCTCTACGACTGGCTGTTCGTCAGGCCGGCGATGTGGCTCGGCCGCACCTTGTGGAAGCGGGGTGACGGCACGGTGATCGACGGGCTCGGGCCGGACGGCGTGTCGGCGCGGGTGCTCGACGTCACCCGCAGCGTGGTCCGGTTGCAGACCGGCTATCTCTATCACTACGCGTTCGCGATGCTGATCGGCATCGCCGCGTTCGTCACCTGGTTCACGCTCGGGGGGATCCGGTGATGGTGAGCTGGCCCGTTCTTTCGCTCACGATCTTCCTGCCGCTGCTCGGCGCGCTGTGCATCATGATGCTGCGCGACGAGGATGCGGGCGTGAAGCGCAACGCCCGCTGGATCGCGCTGTGGACCACGGTGATCACCTTCGCGGTGTCGCTGGTGCTGGTCTGGCACTTCGATCCGGGCTCCGCCGACTTCCAGTTCGCCGAGAAGCATCCGTGGCTCGCCGGCACGATCAGCTATCACGTCGGCGTCGACGGCATCTCGCTGCCCTTCGTGATCCTCACCACCGCGCTGATGCCCTTGTGCATCATCGCCAGCTGGAAGCCGATCCAGCGCCGGGTGAAGGAGTACATGGTCGCCTTCCTGGTGCTCGAGACCATGATGGTCGGCACCTTCTCGGCGCTCGACGTGGTCGTCTTCTATCTGTTCTTCGAAGGCGGCCTGATCCCGATGTTCCTGATCATCGGCGTGTGGGGCGGCCCGCGGCGGGTCTATGCGAGCTTCAAGTTCTTCCTCTACACGCTGCTCGGCTCGGTGCTGATGCTGCTCGCGATCCTCGCGATGTACGGGCAGGTCGGCACCACCGACATCCCCGAGTTGATGGCGCGCGGCATCCCGCAAAACCTGCAATACTGGGCGTGGCTCGCCTTCTTCGCCTCCTTCGCGGTGAAGATGCCGATGTGGCCGGTCCACACCTGGTTGCCGGACGCGCATGTCGAGGCGCCGACCGCCGGCTCGGTGATCCTGGCGGCGGTTCTCCTGAAGATGGGCGGTTACGGGTTCCTGCGGTTCTCGCTGCCGATGTTCCCGGACGCCTCGGAGTTCTTCGCGCCGATGGTGTTCGTGCTGTCGGTGATCGCGATCGTCTACACGTCGCTGGTCGCGCTGATGCAGGAGGACGTGAAGAAGCTGATCGCCTATTCGTCGGTCGCCCATATGGGCTTCGTGACGATGGGCATTTTCGCCGGCAACACCCAAGGGGTGGCCGGCAGCGTCTTCCAGATGATCTCGCACGGCATCGTCTCGGGCGCGCTGTTCCTGTGCGTCGGCGTGATCTACGACCGCATGCACACGCGTGAGATCGCCGCCTATGGCGGCCTGGTGACCCGCATGCCGGTCTATGCGGTGATCTTCGGCCTGTTCACGCTGGCGAACATCGGGCTGCCCGGCACCTCCGGCTTCGTCGGCGAGTTCCTCACGCTGTTCGGCACCTTCCGTGTCAACACCTGGGTCGCCACCATCGCCGCGCTCGGCGTGATCTTCTCGGCCTGCTACGCGCTGTGGATGTACCGCAAGGTGGTGCTCGGCGCGCTGGACAAGCCGTCGCTCGCCGCGATCCGCGACGTCGAGCCGCGCGAGATCATGATCTTCGTGCCGCTCGTCGTGCTCACGCTCTGGCTCGGTGTCTATCCCAAGCCCGTGCTCGACATGTCGGCCTCCGCCGTGACGGCGCTGGTCGAGAACTACCACGAGGCGCTCGGCGCGACGAAGGCCGCGACCCTCCAACCGACGGCAGCCCGATGAACCACGCCTTCGCGCTTCCCCCGCTCGCGCCCGCCATGCCCGAGATCGTGCTGGCCGTCGGCGCGCTGTGCCTGATCGTCATCGGCGCCTATCGCGGCAACCGCGCCACCTCCGCCTTGAGCGGCTTTGCGGTGATGCTGCTGATCGCCGCCGGCGTGCTGGTGTTCCTGATGCCGGACGAGCGGGTCGAGACCTTCGGCGGCAGCTTCGTGGTCGACGCCTATGCGCGCTACTTCAAGCTGCTGGCGCTGGTCGGCTCGGCCGTCGCCATTCTGATGTCGGGCGACTTCTTGGATTCGCCGGAGCGGCAGCGCTTCGAGTATCCGGTGCTGATCGTGCTCTCGACCACCGGCATGCTGATGCTGATCTCGGCGGCCGATCTGATCGCGCTCTATCTCGGGCTCGAGCTGATGAGCCTCGCGCTCTATGTCGTCGCCGCGATCGACCGCGACCGGGTGAAGTCGACCGAGGCGGGCCTCAAATATTTCGTGCTGGGCGCGCTGTCGTCCGGCATGCTCTTGTACGGCGCATCGCTGGTCTATGGCTCGACCGGCACGGTGTCGTTCGCGGGCATCGCGCAGGGGGCGGCCACGGGCGGCCTCGGCGTCACCTTCGGCCTCGTCTTCTTGCTCGCCGGCCTGTGCTTCAAGGTCTCTGCGGTGCCGTTCCACATGTGGACGCCCGACGTCTACGAGGGCGCGCCGACGCCGATCACCGCCTTCTTCGCGGCTGCGCCGAAGATCGCCGCGATGGCGGTGTTCGTGCGGCTAGCGGTCACCGCCTTCCCGACCATCGTGCCGCAGTGGCAGCAGATCGTGGTGTTCGTCTCGATCGCCTCGATGGCGCTCGGCTCGTTCGCCGCGATCGGCCAGACCAACATCAAGCGGCTGATGGCCTATTCCTCGATCGGCCACATGGGATACGCGCTGATCGGGCTCGCCGCCGGCACCGCCGAGGGCGTGCAGGGCGTGATGGTCTACATGGCGATCTATGTCGCGATGACGCTCGGCACGTTTGCCGTGATCATCTCGATGAAGCGGGACGGCGTCGCGCTCGAGAAGATTTCCGACCTTTCGGGTCTCGGGTGGACCAAGCCCGGCGTGGGGTTCCTGCTGGCGATGATGATGTTCTCGCTCGCCGGCATCCCGCCGCTCGCCGGCTTCTTCGCGAAGTTCTACGTCTTCCTCGCGGCCGTGAACGCCGGGCTCTACACGCTCGCGGTGATCGGCGTGCTGACCAGCGTGGTGGGGGCCTACTACTATCTCGCGATCGTCAAGGTGATGTATTTCGACGAGCCGGCACCGGCGCTCGCGCCGATGCGCGGCGAGCTCGGCGTGGTGCTGGCGGTCACCGGGGTGTTCGTGCTGCTGTTCTGGGTCTGGCCGGCACCGCTGGTCGACGCCGCCTCCGCCGCCGCGAAATCGCTGTTCTGAGACCGGCGAGGCGCGGCGCCGAGCCTCGATCGCGACGACGGACGGCGAAACCCCTCACCCGGCTCGGCCTCGCGCTGCTCGACCGAGCCACTCTCTCCCGCAAGGGGAGAGGGTAGAACGCCGTGCGTGTGGCGGAGTGCCGTCTTGCCCGATCCCGAACTCGTTCCCTTCCTCCACCCCTCCGTCGCCGCGGCGGGCACCAAGCATCTCGCACTCGACGAGGTCGACTCGACCAATGCCGAGGCGCTTCGCCGGGCGCTCGCCGGCGAGCCGGGGCCGTTGTGGATCACCGCGGCGCGGCAGACCGCGGGGCGGGGCCGGCGCGGGCGGTTCTGGGCCTCGGAGCCCGGCAATCTGCATGCGAGCCTGCTCTTGACCGATCCGGCGCCGGTGCCGCAGGCCTCCGAAATCTCCTTCGTCGCCGCCTTGGCCGCCTACGACGCGGTCGCCGAGACCGCCCCGGCGCTGGCGCAAAAGCTCTCGCTCAAATGGCCGAACGACCTCCTGTGCGCGGGCAAGAAGATCGCCGGCATCTTGGTCGAGGGCGAGAGCAAGCGGGGCCTCACCGTGGTGGTCGGGCTCGGCATCGACTGCGTGCACCATCCGGCCGACGCGCAGTATCCGGCGACCGATCTCGCCGCCGAAGGGGCAGGGGTCTCCGCCGCAACCCTGTTCTGCGCGCTGACCGCGGCGATGCAGCGCCGGCTCGCCGAGTGGGACCGCAGCAACGGCTTTGCCGCGATCCGCAACGCTTGGCTCGCTCTGGGCCCGGCGCCCGGCACGCCGCTGGTCGTCAGGCTTTCGGGCTCGGAGATCACCGGTCGGTTCGAGACGATCGATTCCCAAGGGAATCTGGTAATCACGGGTGACGAGGGCGTTTCGAGGATCGCCGCCGGCGACGTGTTTCCGCTGGCGGCTCCGGGTCCGGCGCCGTCGGCGGACCGGCAACGCCCATGACTCAGACGGCCGAGGATCTCGTTTTCGCACCGCTCGGCGGTGTCGGCGAGATCGGCATGAATCTCTCGCTCTATGGCTGGGGCCGCGATCGCAAGCGGGCCTGGATCGCGGTCGATCTCGGCGTGTCGTTCGGCGGCGACGATCTTCCCGGCATCGACCTGGTGATGCCGGACGTCCGCTTCCTGGAGGCGGAGCGCAAGAACATCCTGGGCCTCGTCCTCACCCACGGCCACGAGGACCATTTCGGCGCGATCATCGATTTGTGGCCGCGGCTGAAGATGCCGATCTTCGCCACGCCCTTCACCGCGGCGCTGTTCGAGGCGAAGCGGCAGGCCGAGCCCGGCGCGCCGGAAATCCCGGTCAATGTCGTGCCGCTCGGCGGCAAAATCCCGCTCGGGCCGTTCGAGGTCGAGTTCTGCTCGATGTCGCACTCGATCCCCGAGTCGAACGCCCTGATCGTGCGGACGCCGGCCGGCGCCGTGCTGCACACCGGCGACTGGAAGCTCGACCCGACGCCGGTCGTCGGCCCGCCGACCGACGAGAAGAAGCTGCGCGCGCTCGGCGAGGCCGGGTGTCTCGCGCTGGTCGGCGATTCCACCAATGCCGTGCGCGAGGGCCGCTCGCCCTCCGAGACCGAGGTCGGCAAAACCCTGGCGAAGCTGATCGCCGAGGCGCCGCAGCGCGTCGCGATCACCACCTTCGCCTCGCACGTCGCGCGGCTGCGCGGCATCGCCGAGACGGCGCGCTCCTGCGGCCGCGAGGTGGTGGTGGTCGGCCGAGCGATGGAGCGGGTGGTCCAGGTCGCCCGCGAGACCGGCTATCTCGACGGCGTCCCCGATTTCCGCTCGGCCGAGACCTATGGCTATCTGCCGCGCGACAAGGTGGTGGCGCTGTGCACCGGCAGCCAGGGCGAGGCGCGCGCGGCGCTCGCCCGCATCGCCACCGACACCCATCCCGACATCGGCCTCGCCAAGGGCGACCGGGTGATCTTCTCCTCGCGCACCATTCCCGGCAACGAGAAGGCCGTGAACAAGGTGATCAACGGGCTGATCGCGCTCGGCGTCGAGGTGATCACCGAGCGGACGCATCTGGTGCACGTCTCCGGCCATCCGCGACGCGACGAGCTGACCGACCTGATCGGCTGGGTGAAGCCGAAAATCCTGGTGCCGGTCCACGGCGAGCCGCTGCACCTCGCCGAGCACGCAAAGCTCGCGCGCAGCCTCGGCGTGTCCGAGGTGGTCGGCTGCCGCAACGGCGACCTGGTGCGGATCGCGCCGGGCCCGCCGGGCATCGTCGACGAGGTGCCGCAGGGCCGGCTCTACAAGGACGGCAATCTGATCGTCGAGGCAGAGGCCCGCACGGTCGCCGACCGGCGCCGGCTGAGCTTCGTCGGCGTGGTGTCGGTGGCGCTGGCGCTCGACGATTCGGGCACCATGGCCGCCGATCCCGAGATCGGGCTGATCGGCATTCCGGACGCCGACGCCGAGGGTCGCCGGATCGACGCGCTGGTCACGGCGACCGTCGAGGAGACGGTGGCGAACCTTCCGCGCGCCCGCCGGCGCGATCCCGACAGCGTCGCCGAATCGGTCCGGCGGGCGGTGCGCAGCAGGGTCGCTCTCGCGTGGGGCAAGAAGCCCCTGTGTCTCGTCCACGTGTTGGCAGTATAAGGGGCCGACAGGGCGGCGCGGGTGGTCCGCGAGGCCGAGCAGAGGGGACAGTCATGATCGGACGTCTCAACCACGTGGCGATCGCCGTCGGCGATCTCGAAAAGGCCTCCAAGCTCTATCGCGAGACCATGGGCGCCGAGGTGTCCGACCCGATCCCGCAGCCGGCGCACGGCGTGACGGTGGTGTTCATCAACCTGCCCAACACCAAGATCGAGCTGCTGCAGCCGCTCGGCGACAACTCGCCGATCGCAAAATTCCTCGAGAAGAGCCCCGACGGCGGCATCCATCACATCTGCTACGAGGTCGCGGACATCATCGCCGCGCGCGACAAGCTGAAGGCCGGTGGCGCCCGCGTGCTCGGCGACGGCAACCCGAAGACCGGTGCTCACGGCAAGCCGGTGCTGTTCCTGCATCCCAAGGACTTCAACGGCACCCTGGTCGAGCTCGAGCAGGCCTGAGCGAACGCTCGGCGTTTTTTCTTGGACGCCGCCTCGGGCCGGGACCGCGATCACGGCATGGCCTCTACCTCTCCCCGCTTGCGGGGAGAGGTCGGAGTCCGAGCGGTAGCGAGGACTCCGGGTGAGGGGGAGGCCGAGCGTGTCATCGGCGTACACGCCCCTTGGCCCGGCGATCTGCGCTCGCCGACCCTCTCCCCACGGGAGAGGGTGAAGAACCCGAGCCGTTCAGCCGGAAACCATTTCATGCCCCTGACGACTCTCGCCGCCGTCTTCTTCGTGGTCTGGTGGGTGGTGCTGTTCGCGGTGCTGCCGTTCGGCATCCGCTCGCAGCACGAGACCGGCGACATCGCGCCGGGCACCGATCCGGGTGCGCCGTCGGCCCCTCGACTCGCGGCCAAGGCGGGCTGGACCACGCTGGTCGCGCTGGTGGTCACCGGGACGTTTTATGCGGTTTCGGCGGCCGGGCTGATCGACCTCGAGCGGTTCGTCACGCTGTGGGGGCTTTTCCCGCGCTGAGCGAGGACGGCGAGCGAGTCGGGACGGCGAGCGAGTCCGCTCGGGCGCTCTGGCCGTTCTCTCGGCGAGCACAGTTTCTCCTCGACCGGAGGAGCACTCCGAAGGAGTGCGTCTCGAAGGACGAGGGCGACGTCGACGCGGCAGGCTCGACACGGGGAGGCGCCTGGTGGTGCCCTGTGGACGAGGTCGACCGCCGTCGCCCCGGTCTGCGGAATCAAAAAAAAAGCAGGCACGAGGACCTGCTCCACCTTAGTTTTTTGCCATTCCTCCGCGATGTTTTTGAGCGGAGCGGCTGCGATCGAGCGCGCCGTTTGGCTGGTTCCTCCCACAGACCTGGACCGTGCCCCCGGACGAAAGAAAGTTCCAGTCGAACTTCCGGGAGCGAGCTTTGATTACGTAGCTTACCGGATGGCGCTTGTCACCAGGGTAGTCGTGCGCTGCAACAAACTCTGCATAATGGGTGATCACGCGGCCGAGCGAACGGGCAACGGCCGACGCAGAATGCGACCGAAACGTGCGTTCGCCCTTGTATTTCCGGCAAAAATCCGTTCTCTCTGCGTCGTCTTCGAGGAGCTTCGCCATGCGCCTGTCACGCTTCTTCCTCCCCATCCTGCGCGAGACGCCCAAGGAAGCGGACATTGCGTCGCACCGCCTCCTGCTGCGCGCCGGGATGATCCGCCAGGAGGCCGCCGGGATTTATGCCTTTCTGCCGCTCGGCCTGAAGGTGCTCGACAAGGTCTGCCGAATCATCCGCGAGGAGCAGGACCGCTCGGGCGCCGTCGAGATGCTGATGCCGACCGTGCAATCGGCCGAGCTGTGGAAGGAGAGCGGGCGCTACGACGACTACGGCAAGGAGATGCTGCGCATCCGCGACCGCCACGACCGCGAGATGCTGTACGGGCCGACCAACGAGGAGATGATCACCGAGATCTTCCGCGCCTATGTCCGCTCCTACAAGGACCTGCCGCTCAATCTCTATCACCTGCAGTGGAAGTTCCGCGACGAGGTGCGGCCGCGATTCGGCCTGATGCGCGGGCGCGAGTTCCTCATGAAGGACGCCTATTCCTTCGACCTCGACTACGAGGGCGCGCGGCACGCCTACAACAAGATGTTCGTCGCCTACCTGCGCACCTTCGCGCGCATGGGGCTGAAGGCGATCCCGATGGTCGCCGACACCGGGCCGATCGGCGGCAACCTCTCCCACGAGTTCATCATCCTGGCGCAGACCGGCGAGAGCGAGGTCTTTTGCCACCGCGACTATCTCGCGATGCCGGTGCCGGAGGCGGGGCTCGACTTCGACGACGTCGCCGGCATGCAGGCGATCGTCGACCAGTGGACCTCGCTCTATGCCGCGACCTCCGAGAAGCACGACGAGGCGGCCTTCGCCGCCATCCCCGAGGCGGACCGGGTGTCGGCGCGCGGCATCGAGGTCGGCCACATCTTCTATTTCGGCACCAAATATTCGGCGCCGATGAAGGCGGTGGTGGCGCATCCGGACGGCAGCGAGAAGCCGGTCCACATGGGCTCCTACGGCATCGGCCCGAGCCGGCTGGTGGCCGCGATCATCGAGGCGTTCCACGACGACGCCGGCATCGTCTGGCCGGAGCCGGTCGCGCCCTTCTCGGTGGCGGTGGTCAATCTCAAGCAGGGGGATGCTGCGACCGACGCCGCCTGCGAGTCGCTCTATCGCGACCTTTCCGCGCGCGGGGTCGAGGTGCTCTACCACGACCTCGACGAACGCCCGGGCGCGAAATTCGCGACCGTCGACCTGATCGGCGTGCCGTGGCAGATTTTGGTCGGGCCGCGCGGCCTGAAGGAGGGCAAGGTCGAGCTGAAGCGTCGCTCCGGCGATCAGCGGGACATGCTCACCCCCGCCGAAGTGTTGGAGCGGCTCGCGCCGCAAGCGCCTGCCGCACGGGACGCAGCCCTGCCGGTGTAAAACGACCGACGAACGGTGGCGGACGCCGACGCCGGCTCGAAACCGCCCGATTTGAATGAAAGTCGAGGGGCCGGGGGAGACGTTCATCTGGATTCGTGCCGGGCCCGGCGATACCGGGCATCGGGAAAGACCCTGCTCGTGAGAATCGGGATCGGGCGGGGTCGGCCTCGCTAAATCCGGAGAATCGGGTGTAATCCTGCCGGGACAGAGCCGGAGAGAATCGTCATGACCGACGCCGCCGGGACCCGGCCGTTCGCACCGTTCGAGTGGATGCTGTCGCTGCGCTATCTGCGGGCGCGGCGCAAGGAAGGCTTCATCTCGGTGATCGCCGGGTTCTCCTTCCTCGGCATCATGCTGGGCGTGGCAACGCTGATCATCGTCATGGCGGTGATGAACGGCTTTCGCACAGAACTGCTCGACAAGATTCTCGGCCTCAACGGCCATCTCCTGGTGCAGCCTCTGGAATCGCCGCTGACCGACTTCGAGCCGGTGGCCGGCCGGATCGCCGCGGTGCCGGGCGTGCGGCTCGCCGCGCCGATCGTCGAGGGCCAGGCGCTCGCCTCCTCGCCGTTCGCCGCCAACGGCGTGCTGGTGCGCGGCATGCGCGCCGCCGACCTCGACAAGCTCGCCTCGATCTCCAAGAACATCAAGGCGGGCACGCTGGAGGGCTTCGACCAGGGGCAGGGGATCGCGATCGGCAAACGGCTCGCCGAGCAGCTGTCGCTCCAGGTCGGCGACAATCTGACGCTGGTCGCGCCGCGCGGCGCGGTCACGCCGATGGGCACCACCCCGCGGATAAAGCCCTACAAGGTGACGGCGATCTTCGAGATCGGCATGTCGGAGTACGACGCCGCCTTCGTCTTCATGCCGCTGCCGGAGGCGCAGGCCTATTTCAACCGGCCGAACGACGTGACGGCGATCGAGGTCTACACCACCGATCCCGACAATGTGGACAGCTACCGCAAGCTGATCGCGGAAGCCGCGCAGCGGCCGATCTACATGATCGACTGGCGGCAGCGGAACTCGACCTTCTTCAACGCGCTGCAGGTCGAGCGCAACGTCATGTTCCTGATCCTCACGCTGATCGTGCTGGTGGCCGCACTCAACATCGTGTCGGGGCTCATCATGCTGGTGAAGGACAAGAGCTCCGACATCGCCATCATGCGCACCATGGGGGCGAGCCAGGGTGCGATCATGCGCATCTTCCTGATCACCGGCGCCTCGATCGGCGTGGTCGGCACGCTGGTCGGCTTCGGCGTCGGCACGCTGGTGTGCCTCAACATCGATGCGATCCGGCAGTTTCTGTCCTGGGTCACCCAGACCGACCTCTTCCCCCGCGAGCTCTATTTCCTGTCGCGACTGCCGGCCGAGATGAACGCCTCGGAAACCTTCGCCGTGGTGGCGATGGCGCTCGGCCTGTCGCTGCTCGCGACCCTCTATCCCTCCTGGCGGGCGGCACGTCTCGATCCCGTCGAGACGCTGCGCTACGAGTAGTCCATGGCCCCGACCGAACGACCCATCGTCTTCCTTCATCAGATCGAGCGGCAGTACCGGCAGGGCGACGCCACCGTCGACGTCCTGAAGGGCGCCGAGCTCGCCGTGTGGTCGGGCCAGATGGTGGCGCTGATCGCACCGTCCGGCGCCGGCAAGTCGACGCTGCTGCACATCGCCGGCCTTCTGGAGCACCAGGATGCCGGCGAGGTCTATATCGACGACGTGCCGACCTCGCATCTGACCGACACCGAGCGCACGCGCATCCGCCGCAACGAGGTCGGCTTCGTCTATCAGGCGCACCACCTGCTCGGCGAGTTCTCGGCGCTCGAGAACGTCATGCTGCCGCAGATGATCCGCGGCATGACGCGCAACGAGGCGCGCGAGCGGGCCGCCGAGCTTCTCTCCTATCTCGGCCTCAAGGAGCGGCTGGTGCACCGCCCGGCAGAATTGTCGGGCGGCGAGCAGCAGCGCGTCGCGATCGCGCGTGCGGTCGCCAACGCGCCGCGCATTTTGCTCGCCGACGAGCCGACCGGTAACCTCGATCCGCACACCTCCGAGCACGTGTTTCGCGCGCTCACCCAGCTGGTGCGCGCCTCCCGCCTCGCCGCGGTGATCGCCACCCACAATCTCGACATCGCCGCCCGCATGGACCGCCGCGTCACCCTCAAGGACGGGCGGGTGATCGAGCTGCAATAGGTCGACGGCTACGTCTTCCGGCCGTTCGCGTCCGGGCTGTTCGTGCGGCCTGGAACAAAGTATGAACGAGACGTTGATCCCCGTCAATCTCGTTTTCGGAATGCGAACACGTGCGCTCGCGACCCGCGCCGGCGCCGGCGCCGGCGCCGTCAGTGGAAGCTGACGCCGAGCCGCTGCTCGGTGCGCCACACCACCCGGCAGGGATGCGTGGCGCCGCTCTCGAACACCAGCTGAAATTCGCGCGGAATGCCGAACGTGCCGGAATGCACGTGCAGGCACGCGCCGCCCTCGGACAGGTTGCGCACGGCGCACTCGATCTTCGGCGTCTTCGGGCCGAGCGCGATGCGGGCCGTCTTCAACAGCCGGGAGCGGGGGTGTTTTCGGCGCTCGTTCGTCATGGGGCTCGGCGTGGGGTCGAAGCATCGTTGCGTTGCGAAAGTGATGACTCCGCGGCTTTGCGCTTTAATTAATTCGACCGCGAAATCCCGCCGGTTTCATTCACAGGTCGGCGCGCGGCGAAACGCCTTGGGGCCGTGCGGGAAACGCTTGACGAGAGAACAAAAAGAGAACTAAAGTTCTTGTGACGTTCATGGCGAGTCCGCCTCGTGGTCATGCCCTGTCCGGTAAAATGGAGGAGTGCGATGCCCTGGTCGACCATCGATACCGTCCGTACGGTGACCTCGCTGGGCCTGCTCGCCGGGATCGTCGTGGTGTGGGCGAGATTGCTGACAGTGCTCTGATTTTTCGGGTTTTCGTCGAGTCGATGCGATGGGATGCGGGTCTGGGCGGACCGCGGATAGGAGTTGCACGGAGGACGAGCGAGAGCCCGTGGCCGGGTGATACGAACGGCGAGAGACCATGACCCTCATCCCGCGGGGCCGCAAAGCGGCCGTCTCGAAGGATGAGGCCGGGCGGGGCTCTCGTCCTTCGCGACGCGGGCGTTCCGCCCGTTCTCGGGACGAGGTCGAACTCTGTCGCCGTTGCCATGCGTGTGCAGAGGGACTGGAACGCGCGTGCAGGGTGTCGCGAAAAGCCGGGAAGGGGCGCCGGCGAGGGGCACGGCGGTTGCGCCTGCGTGGCGGACGCTGGGGGCGTGAGCGGTCCTGTGGACGACGGCGGGCGGGCGCCCGATTCTTTCCGTGCGGCCGGCCGGGCGGCTGGACAGCGGGCGCACCGGGTGGCGTTGTGGGGCGTGGCCGTCCGGACTCCGAGTCCTCGGAACTCTGGTCCTCGGAATTTTGGTCCTCGGAGCTGTGGTCTTCGGAAGTCTGGTCCTCGGGCTTCGAGCCTTCGGAACCAGAGGCTTGGGAACCAGAGCCTTGGGAACCGGAGTCTTCGGAACCAGAGCCTTCGGATCCAGCGTTTTCGGACCCGGAGTTTTCCGATTTCGGGTCCTCGGACGGCGAGATAAAATCCGCGAGCCTTGCCGGGCCGGCGGATCCTACTGCGTGAGATCGCCCGTGAACGCCGACCCCCGACTGTCCGCGCCCCGTGTTTCGTCCGCGTCCGGAGAGGCCGACGCGCCTGCCGGTCCGGGCTTCGTGCATCTGCACGTCCATTCGGCCTATTCGCTGCTCGAAGGGGCGTTGCCGGTGGGAAAGCTCTACGGTCTCGCCAAGGCTGACCGGCAGCCGGCGCTGGCGCTGACCGACACCGACAATCTGTTCGGTGCGCTGGAGTTTTCCGAGAAGGTGTCGGCCGCCGGCATCCAGCCGATCGTCGGCATCTCGCTCGCGATCGACTTCGCCGACCACGAGGCGAGCCGCAGCGGCCCGCACGGCGGCGCCCGCAGCCTGCCGCGGCTCGTCCTGCTCGCCGCCCGCGAGGAGGGCTACCGCAACCTGATGCGGCTCAACTCGCGCGCCTTTCTCGACACGCCGTCGAACGAGGCGCCGCACATTGCGATCGACTGGCTCGCCGAGGGCTGCGACGGCCTGATCGCGCTCACCGGCGGCCCGGACGGCCCGTTGAACGAGGCGATCGTCGCCGGCCAGCTGCCGCTGCTCGGCAGCCGGTTCGAGGCGCTACAAAGCCTGTTCGGTGACCGGCTCTATATCGAGCTGCAGCGCCACGGCACCGACCGCGAGCGGGCGGCCGAAGGCGCGCTGATCGACCTCGCTTATGCCCGCGGCGTGCCGCTGGTGGCGACCAACCAGCCGTTCTTCGCCACCGCCGACGACTACGAGGCGCACGACGCGCTTCTGTGCATCGCCGAGGGGCGGATGGTCGCCGAGGCCGAGCGGCGCCACCTCACCTCGGAGCACCGCTTCAAGACCCGCGCCGAGATGGCCGCGCTGTTTTCCGATCTGCCCGAGGCGCTCGCCTCGACGGTCGAGATCGCCCAGCGCTGCGCGTTTCGCCCGCGCACCCGAAAGCCGCTGCTGCCGCGCTACTCCACCGACGAGGCCGACGGGCTCGACGAGGAGACCATCGTGCGCCGGCGCGCCGCCGAGGGGCTCGACGCGCGGCTCGCCGCCCACGGCTGCGCCGCCGGTCACACCGAGGAGGACTATCGCGAGCGGCTCGCATTCGAGCTCGACATCATCTCGCGCATGAAATTCCCCGGCTACTTCCTCATCGTGTCGGACTTCATCCAGTGGGCGAAGCGCCACGGCATCCCGGTCGGCCCGGGCCGCGGCTCGGGCGCGGGCTCCGTGGTCGCCTGGGCGCTCACCATCACCGACCTCGACCCGCTCCGCTTCAACCTGCTGTTCGAGCGCTTCCTCAATCCCGAGCGCGTGTCGATGCCGGACTTCGACGTCGACTTCTGCCAGAACCGCCGCGACGAGGTGATCCGCTACGTCCAGCAACGCTACGGCCGCGAGAACGTCGCCCAGATCATCACCTTCGGCACGCTGCAGGCGCGCGGCGTGCTGCGCGACGTCGGCCGCGTGCTGGAGATGCCGTACGGGCAGGTCGACAAGCTGTGCAAGCTCGTCCCGCAGAACCCGGCAAAGCCGATCTCGCTCGCCGAGGCGATCGAGAGCGAGCCGAAGCTGCAGGCCGCCCGCGACACCGAGCCGGTGGTCGCCCGCGCGTTTGCGATCGCCAAGAAGCTGGAAGGACTCAACCGCCACGCCTCGACGCACGCCGCCGGCATCGTGATCGGCCACCGCCGGCTCGACGAGCTGGTGCCGCTCTATCGCGATCCGAAGTCGGACATGCCGGTCACCCAGTTCAACATGAAGTGGGTGGAGCAGGCGGGCCTGGTGAAATTCGACTTTCTGGGCCTCAAGACGCTCACCACGCTCGACACCGCGGTAAAGCTTCTGAAGCGCCGCGGCATCGAGATCGACCTCGCCCACATCCCGCTCGACGACAAGAAGAGCTACGAGATGCTGACCCGCGGCGAGACGGTCGGCGTGTTTCAGGTGGAAAGTGCCGGCATGCGCCGCGCGCTGGTGGACATGCGGCCGGACCGCCTCGAGGACATCGTCGCGCTGGTCGCGCTCTACCGGCCGGGCCCGATGGCCAACATCCCGATCTATTGCGCCCGCAAGCACGGCTACGAGAAGCCGGACTACATCCACCCGAAGCTCGAGCCGTATCTGCGCGAAACTTTTGGCGTCATCATCTATCAGGAGCAGGTGATGCAGATCGCGCAGGCCTTGGCCGGCTACTCGCTCGGCGAGGCCGACCTCCTGCGCCGCGCGATGGGCAAGAAGATCCGCGCCGAGATGGACAAGCAGCGCATCCGCTTCGTCTCGGGCGCGGTCGAGCGCGGCGTGGAGAAAGCCCAGGCCGACACCATCTTCGATCTGCTCGCAAAATTCGCCGACTACGGCTTCAACAAGAGCCACGCGGCCGCCTACGCGCTGGTCTCGTACCAGACCGCCTATCTCAAGGCGAATTTTCCGGTGGAGTTCTTGGCGGCGTCGATGACGCTCGACATGGGCAACACCGAAAAGCTGTCCGACTACCGCGCCGAGGCGGGGCGGCTCGGCATCACGCTGGCGCCGCCCTCGGTCAACCGCTCGGGCGTCGATTTCGACGTCGAGGGCAACACGATTTTTTACGCGCTCGCCGCCATCAAAGGGATCGGCCGGCAGGCGGTCGAGACCATCGTGTCGGCCCGCGGCGAAAAACCCTTTGCCGATCTCGCCGATTTCGCCCGCCGCATCGATCCGCGCCAGGTGAACAAGCGGGTGCTGGAAAGTTTGGTCGCGGCCGGCGCGTTCGACTGCATCGAGCGCGACCGCGCCCGCGCGTTTGCCGCCATCGAGACGATCATGGCGACCGCGCAGCGCACCCATGCCGCCGCCGAGAGCGGGCAGAGCGACATGTTCGGCGGGCCGGCCGCGCCCGAGCCGTTCGTCATCCCGCCGGCGGAAATCTGGCTGCCGGCGGAAAAGCTGCAGCGCGAGTACGACGCCATCGGCTTCTTCCTCACCGGCCACCCGCTCGACGACTACGCCCATTTGCTGAAACGCTTGCGGCTGCAGACCTGGGGCGAGTTTTCGCGCGCCGTGCGAGCGGGGGCGACCGCCGGCCGGCTCGGCGCCACCGTCGTCTCGCGCACCGAGCGGCGCACCAAGACCGGCAACAAGATGGGCATCATCGGCCTGTCGGACCCGTCGGGCCACTACGAGGCGGTGCTGTTTTCCGAAGGGCTTCAGCAGTACCGTGACTTTCTCGAGCCGGGAAAGGCGGTGCTGCTGTTTCTCTCGGCCGAGGCGCAGGGCGAGGAGGTGCGCGCCCGCATTCAGACCGTCGAGCCGCTCGACGAGGCCGCCGCCAAGCAGCAGAAGGGGCTTCGCATCTTTCTCCGCGACGAGGGGCCGCTCGATGCCGTCGCCAAGCGGCTCGAGCAGACGGGTGGGGGAGGATCGCGCACGGGCGGTCCCGGCCAAGGCCACGGTGCCGGAGGAGGGGGCCGCAACGACGGTGGCGACGTCAGCATCGTCCTGCTGCTCGACGAGGCCGAGATCGAGGTGAAGCTGAAAGGCCGCTACAAGGTCTCGCCGCAAACCGCCGGCGCGCTGAAGGCCGTGCCCGGGGTGGTCGAGGTGCAGGCGGTGTGAGGACCTTGATCGTGCTATCGTCAACTGCATGCTAATTGGAGCTATTGCTGTGTTCAAAAGCGAAATCCGAGACAGCACGATCAATGCGCTCCTCGAGAAGGCTGCAAGCAAGAATTACGGCCGATATCTCTCAAAGGTTATTTTAAAAAAGGTAAGGGGATTCTCCAACGAACCGGTTTCGTTTGACTTTCCCGTAACTGCGGTTGTTGGACCTAACGGCGGCGGTAAGACTACGGTTCTCGGAGCTGCGGGCTGCGCCTATAAAAAAGTCGCGCCAAAGCGGTTTTTTGCAAAGAGCGGGAAATATGATGAAAGTATGCAGGATTGGTCGATCGAGTACGACTTGATTGATAGGTCTCTGAATCCAAAAGATGTTATCCGGCGAACCGCAAGCTTCAAAAACCAGCGATGGAATCGAGATGCCCTTGAGCGGTCCACGTTGACTTTTGGTGTTGCTCGGACGGTGCCTGTAAATGAGCGGACTGAGTTATTGCGGTGTGCTTCAAGCACGTTCGAGGTGCCGAATGATCGGGTAGAAGAGCTTTCGAAGGCAGTTAGTGAGGCGGTTTCGCGGATTCTAGGGAAGGATGTTAGTGGTTTCAAAAGGTTGAAGGTTGATTCTGGTGGGCGGGTGGTTCTGCTCACCGGAAGGACGAATACGGGATACGGGTATTCCGAATTTCATTTCGGTGCCGGCGAATCAAGCATTATTCGGATGGTTTCGCAGATCGAGCTCGCCGAAGATCGGTCTCTGGTTTTAATTGAAGAGATTGAAAACGGCCTCCACCCAGTGGCAACGGTCAGGATGGTAGAGTATCTCATTGACGTTGCGGAGCGGAAGAGGATTCAAACGATTTTCACGACGCACTCGAATGATGCCCTTCGTCCGCTTCCATCCAAGGCGATTTGGGTTGCAACTCAAAATAAGATATTCCAGGGGAAGCTCGACATCCAGTCTTTACGAGCAATAACTGGCCAGGTTGAGGCGGCTCTGGTAGTGTTTGTCGAGGATCGGTTTGCTAAGATTTGGTTTGAGGCGATCTTGAGGCAGGCGGGGGATGTTTCGATCGATCATATTCAGGTTCATGCCATGGAGGGTGATGGGCTTGCGGTTTCTGTGAACAGCCATCACAATAAAGACCCATCGATCCGAATTCCGTCGATTTGCTTCATCGATGGAGATTCTCGGCAGAAGGAGTCGGATGATTCGAGAATTTATCGATTGCCGGGGGAATCCCCAGAGAGTTTTGTTTTTGATAACGTCATACCAGCCATCGTTTTGGCTGACTCGCTCCATCTCCCGCCGCCGTGGC
>NZ_AKZI01000047.1 GCF_000293785.1 Rhodovulum sp. PH10
CACGGCGGCGGGAGATGGAGCGAGTCAGCCAAAACGATGGCTGGTATCATCTGGAGACGCGCAGCTGCGACAGGCTGGTGCCGATCGTGTCGAAGGTCGAGATGATGTCCGTGGCGCTCTTCAGGTGGAAGAATTTTTGACCCTTCGGCTCGGTCTCGGTCGAGCTGGCGCAGTTCTTCAGCAGCGCCGATTCCGGATCGCCGCCGGTATTCACCTGCACGGTGTAGATCACGATGTCGCGCTTCTCGCCGTTGATGGTGATCGGCGAGTTCTTGATGTTGGCGCAGGTGCCGGCGCCGCTCGAATCGTACATCCGCGCATCGGTCTCGGGCGAATGATTGTAGCCGTCGCCGTACCAGCGGTCCTGGGTGTTGCGGCCGTCGCTCAGCAGGATGATGATCGGCGTGTATTGGGTGTCCGGCAGATAGTCCCGGGTGGCCAGCGGACCGCCGCCGACCAGGCTCTGCCACGCCCAGACCAGGCCGATCGGCTGGTTGGTCGAGCCGTTCGGATACATATTGTCGACCAGCCCGGTCATCTTCGACCAGCCGGTGCCGTCGAGCACGTCGGTCAGGCCGATCATCTCCTGCGGGCAGGCGGAATACTGATCGGCGGGGAACTTCGACTGGCTGGTGGAGCCGGGAGCGGTGACGTTCTGGTCGTACCCCTGACCGGTGCCGCTCGGGTTCGGACCGCTCGACTTGCCGCGGTCGGTGACACAGCCGTTCCAGGTGCTGTGGCTCGCGGTCACGTAAGTCCACGAGCAGCTCCAGCCGTTGCACGACCACTGGCGGGTCGTGTTCTCTTTGTCCCAGTCGGTCCAATCGATCCACGAAGCGTTGTAGTTCGAACGGCCGACATTGACCTCCTTCACGAACGGAATGATCGACACATAGACGTCGCCGTTCTGCGCGGCCGCGCTCTTGAGCTGCGTCAGCAGGTTGGTGGTCGCGGTCTTGAGCGCCCCCATCTTGCCGTCGTCCTTCATCGAGCCGGTGTTGTCGAGCGCCAGCGCGACGCGCAGCTTGGTGCTGCCCCAGGTGGTGGTCGAGGTGACGTGAATGGTCTGCTGGGCGAAGCCGAGCACCGGCAGGAACGAGGTCTGGAAGGTGGCGGTGGCGTCGACCAAGACGGTCGCGCCGTCGCTGGCCTTGGTGTAGGTGCCGGTCACCGCGTCTATGGTCATCGCCGGGTCGGAGCCGGTGCTGCGCACATAGGCGTCGGACGCGGCCGAGACCCCGCCCGGGTCCTGGGCGGCGGTTTTTGCGACGGCGAGCGCCGCCGCGTCGGCGGCCGCCTGCAGCTTCGTCCGCAGCGCGTTGTAGCGGCTGTAGTCGACCGAGAAGCCGATCAGCCCGAGAACGGGGATGATGACGATCGCGAACATGATCGCGACGTTGCCCTCGGTCGAGCGGTCGAACGCGCGCCACCGCGACGGCAACGACGAGAGGAGGGCGTGCATGGTGTGAGGCCCCTGCCGGAATGAACCACGATGCCGTCCATGCTTACCGGCGAAGCTCGAATCAAAACCTAATTCGACTCGAGAAAGTCCGGGTCGCCCCACCGATCCGGTGGGGTGCGTCGGCGCGGCCGGCCGACAGGGTGAATCCGGGGTCAACGAAACGGCGATGCGGCGGCTCGCCGGTGGCCCGGGCGGATGCGGCCGACCCGTCGTGCTCGCCGCAGCGACCCGGACTCGTCCGGGGGGACTCGTCCCGAGGGGACTCGTCCCGGCGAGACCCGTAGAGGCGAGACCCGTCCCGAGGGGACGAGTCCCCGGGGACTGGTCCCGGGGACGGGTCCCCTCACTCGGCGATGCGCAGCTTCGACATCTTGGTGCCGATCTCGTCGAAGGTGGTGACGATCTGGTCGGCGGTCTTCAGCTCGAAGAAGTGGTCGTAGGTGCCGGGCGAGTTGCTGGCGCAGTCGCGCAAGAGCGTCGAGGTCGGGTCGCCGCCGGTATTCACCTGGATGGTGTAGAGCTCGTTGGTCTCGTCGGCGCCCTTGAAGCTCTCGCAGGCGAGGCGGGTGCGTCCGTCGACCGCCGAGGAGACGGCCGAGCCGTTGCCGGACCACCGGTTCTGGGTGTTCAGCCCGTCCGAGAGCAGGATGATCACCTGCTTGTACTTGTAGGTCGGATCGAGGTCCGGGGCGTTCAGCGGCGCCGTCCGGGTGAGCGACTGCCAGCCCCAGGCGAGCCCGATCGTCTGGTTGGTGCTGCCGGCCGGCTGCATCGCGTCGACTTTTGCCTTCAGCGCGGCCCAGTCGTAGGACAGCGGCATCAGCGCGGTATTGCAGTAGGAGTACTGCTGCGCCGGGAACTTGGGGCCGACGCCGGGGGCGACATTGGTGGTGTCGGAGTTCTGGTCGCGGTCGAGGACACAACCGGTCCAGGTGGAATGGTCGTTCACCACCCAGGTGTGATTCCAATAGCCGGCGCGGCCGGACGGCGTGCTGGTCCAGCAGCCGTTGTAGTAGTGGCCGTTGCGCGTCTGGTCGGTCTTGCCGTTGTCGACGCTCGGGCAGATGTAGCCCTTGTAGGCGCCGCTCGAGGGAATATAGCTCGCATTGGAGCTGCCGGTCGCCGGCCCGGTGGTGCAGCCGAACCCCTGGTAGCGCGTGCTGAAGGGGCAGCTCGAGCCGGGCCCGACCGTCGCCGAAGGCGTGACGCCGGCCGGCGGCGCCTCCCAGTCGCTCCAGTCGATCCAGCTCGCGGTGTGGGTGTCGGGCGCGATCGCGACATTGACGTCCTTGGCGAACGGCACCACCGAGACATAGACGTCGCCGTCCTTCTGGGCGGCGTTCTTCAGCTGCTCGATCAGGTTCTTCGAGGCGGTCTTGAGGGCGTCCATCTTGCCGGCGGAGGCCATCGAGCCGGTGTTGTCGAGCACCAGCGCGACACGCAGCCGCGAGTTGCCCCATACGGCGGTGGAACTGCCGCTGACCGGGAGGGTGGAGAAGTCGGCCCCGCCGAGGCTGCCGAGCACGCGCAGGAAGGTGGTCTCGATCGTGCCCTTGCCGGACACCACCAGGCGCGAGCCGTCGGTCTTGCTGTAGGCGACGTTCACCGTCAGCCCGGCGACCTCCGGACGGTCGAACACGCTGCGGAAGTAGGTTTCCGCCTGCGCCGACAGGGCCGCGCCGGAGGGATCCTGGTCCATCACCGTGGTGGCGTTCTTGGCGATCGCCAGCGTGGTCGAATCGAGGGCGGACTGCATTGCGGTGCGGGCGGCGCTCGCCCGGGTGTAGTCGACCGCGGCGCCGACCAGGCCGGTGAGCGGGATGATCGAGATCGCGAACAGCGGCACCACGCTCGCGCGCCGGTCGCCGCCGAAGCGTTTCAGAAGTCCCATGGGCACACCACACGTTCGAAGGGCGTGACCATGATGCCCCCGCCGCTGTTCACATTCGGTTCAGGAGCGGTCGCACTTTCGCCGATTTCCGTCAGTGTGCTGTTAAGCATGCGGTGCGCGCGGCGTGCCGACGACGCCACCGGGTCGTCGCCGGTCTCGGGTGTCGATGTCTCGGGTGTCGATGTCTCGGGTGTCGATGTCTCGGGTGTCGATGTTTCGGGATTCGGTGTCTCGGGATTCGGTGCGGCAGTGCCGCAATGTCGGGTGTCCAGAATCGGGTGTCCCGGAGTCGGGTGTCCAGAGTCGAGTGCCCGGAGTCGGGTGCTGCAATGCGGTGCCGGCCCGTCGACGGCACGCCCGATGCATGCAGGATCGTCTCGTCGGACCAGCTCACGCGGCGCGGTCCGCGGGCGATTCCGCACCACGACGACGGTGCACGACGACGGTGCCACCGGTACGTCGATCCGGTGGCCAAGGGCTGCGCAATCGCGTGTGTTCGACGGGTGGCGAAGCGGGGCGTTGCTCATTATTTACGCTACGTCGCGGACCCGTGCTGCGGCATGCTTCCCGATGCCCATCCCTCGGCGGGAGTGACCCCGTCCGTACCCGAAACGAGACCATGACGGCCTGCTCGATCGATCCTCACCCCTGGTCCGACCTCGCGCTCGCGGAGGTCCGAACGACGCTCGCCAACGGCGACCGGAAGCGCCGCCAGGAGCCCACCGGCCCCGGCACCGCGGTCATCACAAAAACGAAACCGGCGACCAAAAGGCCGAACCTTTACCGGGTCTTGCTGCTTAACGACGACTACACGCCGATGGAGTTCGTGGTGCACGTGCTCGAGCGCTTCTTCAACAAGGATCGCGAGGCGGCGACGCGCATCATGCTGCACGTCCATCATCACGGCATCGGCGAGTGCGGCATCTTCACCTACGAAGTGGCGGAGACCAAGGTGACCCAGGTGATGGACTTCGCGAGGAAACATCAGCATCCTCTGCAATGCGTGATGGAGAAGAAGTGAGCCAGGAACCGAGCGTCGGCGTCGCCGGCCGCATGTGAAATTTCTAAAGGCAGAGGGCGTCGTCGCGAGAGACGGTAACCGTCGGGACGGCGACCTCGAGATTACAGGACAGGACCCCGATGCCGACCTTTTCGCGAAGCCTCGAACAGTCACTTCACCGGGCGCTCGCGCTGGCCAACGAACACCGCCACGAATACGCCACCCTCGAGCATCTGCTGCTGGCGCTGGTGGACGATCAGGATGCGGCGGCGGTGATGCGGGCCTGCAATGTCGAGCTCGACAAGCTGCGCCGCAATCTGGTCGCCTATATCGAATCCGAGCTGGACAATCTGGTCACCGACGGGGGCGAGGATTCCAAGCCGACCGCGGGCTTCCAGCGGGTGATCCAGCGCGCCGTGATCCACGTGCAGTCGTCGGGCCGCGAGGAGGTGACCGGCGCCAACGTGCTGGTGGCGATTTTCGCGGAACGCGAAAGCCACGCGGCCTATTTCCTGCAGGAGCAGGAGATGACCCGTTACGACGCGGTCAACTACATCAGCCACGGCATCGCCAAAAGACCGGGGCTCACCGAGGCGCGGCCCGCACGCGGGGCGTCGTCCGAGGAGGAGTCGGACGGCGGCAAGCCGAACGAGGACACCAAGAAGAAAGGTGATGCCTTGGACGCCTACTGCGTCAATCTCAACAAGAAGGCGCGTGAGGGCAAGATCGACCCCCTGATCGGTCGCGACGGCGAGATCAGCCGCACCATCCAGGTGCTGTGCCGTCGCCAGAAGAACAATCCGCTGTTCGTCGGCGACCCCGGCGTCGGCAAGACCGCGATCGCCGAGGGTCTCGCCCGCCGCATCGTTCACGGCGAGGTGCCGGACGTGCTGAAAGGCGCGACGGTGTTCGCCCTCGACATGGGCACGCTGCTCGCCGGCACCCGCTATCGCGGCGACTTCGAGGAGCGGCTCAAGCAGGTCATCAAGGAGATCGAGGCGTATCCCAACGCCATCATGTTCATCGACGAGATCCACACGGTGATCGGCGCCGGTGCGACCTCGGGCGGTGCGATGGACGCCTCCAACCTGCTCAAGCCGGCGCTCGCCGCCGGCACGGTGCGCTGCATCGGCTCGACCACCTACAAGGAGTACCGCCAGTACTTCGAGAAGGATCGCGCGCTGGTGCGCCGCTTCCAGAAGATCGACGTGAACGAGCCGACGGTGGCGGACTCGATCGAGATCCTGAAGGGGCTGAAGCCCTATTTCGAGGACTATCACAAGCTCAAATACACCAACGACGCCATCAAGGCGGCGGTCGAGCTGTCGGCCCGCTACATCCACGACCGCAAGCTGCCCGACAAGGCGATCGACGTAATCGACGAGTCGGGCGCGGCGCAGATGCTGCTGCCCGAGCACCGGCGCAAGAAGACGATCGGCCTCAAGGAGATCGAGACCACCATCGCGACCATGGCGCGGATTCCGCCGAAAACCGTGTCGAAGGACGACGCGGTGGTGCTGTCGAGCCTCGAGGAGAACCTCAAGCGGGTGGTCTACGGCCAGGACAAGCCGATCGAGGCGTTGTCGGCGTCGATCAAGCTCGCCCGCGCCGGACTGCGCGAGCCCGAGAAGCCGATCGGCTGCTACCTCTTCTCCGGCCCGACCGGCGTCGGCAAGACCGAGGTGGCCAAGCAGCTGTCCGCCACGCTCGGCGTGGAGCTGATCCGCTTCGACATGTCGGAGTACATGGAGCGGCACACGGTGTCGCGCCTGATCGGCGCACCGCCCGGCTATGTCGGGTTCGATCAGGGCGGCCTGCTCACCGACGGCGTCGACCAGCATCCGCACTGCGTGCTGCTGCTCGACGAGGTGGAGAAGGCGCACCCCGATCTCTACAACGTGCTCCTGCAGATCATGGACCACGGCAAGCTGACCGACCACAACGGCAAGCAGGTCGACTTCCGCAACGTGATCCTGATCATGACCACCAATGCGGGTGCGGCGGATCTCGCCAAGGCGGCCTACGGCTTCCATCGCAGCAAGCGCGAGGGCGACGACGTGGAGGCGATCAACCGGCTGTTCGCGCCGGAGTTCCGCAACCGGCTCGACGCGATCATCACCTTCGGCCATCTCGGCGAGGAGATCATCGCGCAGGTGGTGGAGAAGTTCGTGCTCCAGCTCGAGGCGCAGCTGGCCGACCGCGACGTCACCATCGAGCTGTCGGACGACGCCACCAAGTGGCTGATCGTGCGCGGCTACGACCAGCAGATGGGGGCCCGGCCGATGGCCCGGGTGATCCAGGAGTACATCAAGAAGCCGCTCGCCGACGAGGTGTTGTTCGGCAAGCTGAAGAACGGCGGGCACGTCCGGGTGATCGTGGTCAAGGACGAGCTTTCGGGCGACAAGCTCGGCTTCGAGTTCGTCGAGGGGCCGATCACGCCGAAGCCGGAAAAGGTCCCCACGGCGGCGCCGAAGACGCGCCGGCGGCGCGGCGGTGGCGGAGGTGGCGGCAGCGCCCGCCGCACCAAGCCGCAGGGGCCGAAGGGCGAGGGCGGCCCGGAGGCGAGCTCGCCGGGAGCCGGCGGCGGCAAGGGATCCGTGCCGAAGGTGCCGCTGGTCAAGGCGTGACCTGCGCCGCGTTCGCGGGCGCCCACGGGCGCCTGCCGGTGCGACCAGCGTACGACGACGCGGCTCGGGGAAACTCGGGCCGAGGAAAAGAGGGGCCGGACCCGCTGGGCCGGCCCCTCGTCGTGCCGGGGGCCCGGGTGCGGGACGCCGGTGCGCGGGGTGGAGTTCCGGGGCTGCGTTTCGGGAGTTTTCCGGGGGTGCCTTTCTGGCGGTCTTCCTGGCGGCCGGCGGGATGGTTGCGTTGCCGTCCTGGAGGGGTCGGATGTGAGACCCACGGTGGCCGACCACGACCGCATCCCGAGGGCCGCCTCCGGCCCGCGCTTTGCTCGGCCCGCGCACAAGCTTCGGCGGCGCCTCGAAGGACGAGGGCCGCGCCGTGCCTTGGTCTTTGGAGACGCACCCCTGCGGAGTGCTCCTCTGGACGAGGTCGAACTCTGTCGCCGGTGGTATAGTGAGCCATTCGGCCGACCGGGTCGGATTCTCATCGTCTCCCTCGAGGGAGAGAGACGGTGTCGTCCCGGTCGGACACCGCGCCGAACGGGCGTAAAAACGAGAAGGTCGACGGATCCGATCCGAGAGGGCGTCGATCCGAGAGGGCGTCGATCCGAGGGGACGTCGATCCGAGGGGACATGGCAGAGCGATCGGGGAGTTGGGTGTCGCCGACCGTCGAGGGCTACCTCGCCGGCCTGCGCGCGGGGGTGACCTCGGTCTTCCTGGTGGTGCTGGTCGGCACCTTCATCAGCATCGGCGCGCTCGCCCACGATCTCGGCTTTCCCGCCCTGTGGGTGGTGCTGTCGACCCTGCTGATCTGGGCCGGCCCCGCCCAGGTGATCATGATCTCGGCGCTCGGCGCCGGCGCGGCGCCGTTCGAAGTGGCGGTCGCGGTGTCGTTGTCGAGCATCCGCCTGTTGCCGATGGTGGTGGCGCTGCTGCCGATCGTGCGCGCGAAAAACACCCGCTGGCCGGGACTTCTGCTCGCCACCCACTTCGTCGCGGTCAGTGCCTGGATCGAGGCGTTGCGCCTCGCGCCCGGCCAGCCGCGCGAAAACCGGGTCGCCTTCGTCAACGGCATCGGCACCGTGCTGCTCGGCGTCTCGACCCTGTCGACGGCGGCCGGCTACTATCTCGCGCTGGCGATGCCGCGCTCGCTGGTCGCCGGCATGCTGTTTCTCACGCCGATGTCGTTCCTGGTCTCGGTCACCCGCTCGAGCCGTATGCTGTCCGACCGGCTGGCCGCCGTCATCGGGCTGGTGGTGAGCCCGATCCTGGTGTCGGCCGGCGTCGGGCTCGACCTGATGTGGACCGGGGTGGTCGGCGGCAGCGTCGCCTATCTGGTCCATCGCTGGTGGTCGCGACGCCGGGAGGGTCGGGAATGACGGTGCGGTCGCACGGGGCAAGACCCCACGGGGCACGGCGCGCCGGAACCGGGCCGGGCAGGGGGCGGCGATGAACGCGGCGACCGCGGTCGGCGATTTGTGGCCTTATGTTCTGCTGATCCTGGTCGGCTTCCTGCCGAGCGAGGTGTGGCGCTGGCTCGGCATGGCGCTCGCGCGCGGCATCGACGAGAGTTCCGAGGTGGTGGTGTGGGTGCGGGCGATCGCCACGGCGATCCTCACCGGCGTGGTCGCCAAGCTCATGCTATTCTCGCCGGGCGCCTTGGCCGACGTGCCGGTGTGGATCCGGCTCGGCGCCGCGGCGATCGGCATGGCCGGGTTCCTGCTGATCCGTCGCTCGGTGCTGGCCGGCGTGGTCGCCGGCACCGCCGCGCTGATCGCCGGCGATCTGCTGTTCGGCCCGTGAGGCCGACGGCCGGGGTTTCGACGACGAATGCGGTTCGGGGCCTTCGGGGGCTGTTCGCATGCGTTCGACCGTTCTCGTGATCGGAGCGATGCTCGCGCTGCTGCCGCCGGCGTGCGGGTTTTTGGCGCATGCCGAGGAGGCTCCGGCAAATACCCCGGCGGTTTCGCCCGAGCCCGCGCCAAAAACTCCGGATGCCGCTCCGGCGGAGAAGTCGGAGACCGGCACCACCGCCGAGCCCGCGGCCGCAAAGGAGGAGAGCCGGGACGGCGGAAAGGACGGGGAAAAGGCTGGGGACAACCCTGCGGACAAGGCTGTCGACAAGGCTGGGGAAAAGCCGGCGGACAAGCCTGTCGACGGGCCTGGGGAAAAACCCGGGGACAAGTCCCCGGACAAGTCCCCGGACAAGTCCGCGGGCAAGTCCGCGGAAAAGGGCGACCCCCGCGAATCCCTCTGCCTGATCCTGGAGTCGGCGGCGAGCGCCAACGGCATTCCGGTGGAATTCTTCGCCCGCCTGGTGTGGCAGGAGAGCCGGTTCCGCCCGGATGCGGTCGGCCCGATGACGCGCCGCGGGGTTCGCGCGCAGGGGATCGCCCAGTTCATGCCCTACACGGCGGAGGAGCGCGGCCTGCTCGACCCGTTCGACCCGGTCGCGGCGCTCCCCAAGGCCGCCGAATTTCTCTCCGAGCTGCGCGAAGAGTTCGGCAATCTCGGGCTGGCGGCCGCCGCCTACAATGCCGGGCCGCGCCGGGTGCGCGACTGGCTCTCCGGCATCGGCGGCCTTCCGGGCGAAACCCGCAACTATGTCGCGGTGATCACCGGCCGCACCGCCGACGACTGGGCGGACCTCTCCCGCACCGGCCGGAAGGACATCGTCGAGCCGAAGAAGCCGGTGTCGTGCGCGACGCTGGTGGCGCTGCTCGACACGCGGCCGAGCTTCTTCCTCGGCGAGCTCGAGCGGCGCATCCGCGAGGGCACGCTGAAGCCGTGGGGCGTGCAGCTCTCGGCCGGCTTCTCGAAGGTCCGGGTGCTGTCGGCCTATGCCCGGATCGAGCGGCGCCACCGCGCGCTGCTCGATGGCAAGGACCCGGTGATCCTGCGCACGATCCTGCGCAGCCGCGGCACCCGCGCATTCTACCAGATGCGGGTCGGCGCCGACACGCGCGTCGCCGCCAACCGCTTGTGTGCCGACCTGTCGCGCAACGGAGGCTCGTGCATGGTCTTGAAAAACTCGCGCGGCGTGCTGGAAAAGCCGTGACGTCCCGGGCCTGCGGTCACGCCGCCGTCACGCCGGGGCGTCCTCGCCGGCCGGCGTTTTGGCGGGCTGCGTCGGCGGGGCGCCGGCCGGCTCGCCGTCCTCCTCGCCGTCCTCCTCGATGGTGCGCACGTAAAGCTCGTTGACGGCGACGAAGGCGACGACGGTCAGGGGCGCCGCGAACAGCACGCCCATCGGCCCGAACAGAATCGCGAACACGATCACCGCGAACAGCAGCACGGCGGGCGGGATCGACACCATCCGCTTCTGGATGATCGGCTGGATCACGTTGCCCTCGATCTGCTGGATCACCACGAACAGGCCGAGCACATAGAGCGCCAGCGTGGTGTCCTTGGAGAAGGCGATGATCAGCGCCGGCACCGCCGAGGCGATCGGCCCGAGGATCGGCACGAACTCGGCGATGCCGGCGAACAGGCCGAGCGCGATCGCCGACGGCACGCCGAGCACGGCGAGCCCGGCCATCGTCACCGCGCCGACCAGCGCCATCGCGATCACCTGGCCGACCAGCCACGCCTGCAGCGCCTTGCCGCAGCGCTGCAGCGTCTCGTCGCCGCGCGCCCGCCCGGCCGGCGGCACCAGCCGCAGCACGCCGTTGCGATAGAGCCCCGGCTGGGCGGCGATGTAGAGCGCACCGAACAGCACCAGCACCATGTTGGTGACGACCCCGACCGCGGTGCCCAGCGCACCGCCGATCCGGCTCACCGTGCTGCCCGACAAGAGTGCCGAGGTCGAGCGGTCGATCGCGTCCGACAGCCAGCCGACGCCGCTGATCCGCTCCCGCACCACCGCCCAGGCGGAGGGCAGCTGCTGCAGCAGGGTGTCGACGTTCTGGGCGATCGCCGTGCCGAACAGCGCCATCGTCACGGTGAGGAAGAGGACGATCAGCACCACCGCGAGCATCAGCGACAGGCCGGGCGACAGCTTGGTCGGGCGGGCGATCAGGTCGGCGAGCGAGCGGAACAGGATGGCGCCGAGCACCGCCGAGAAGATCAGCAGGAGAACGTCGGCGAGCTCCCAGGCGAGCAGCAGCACCAGCACCACGCCGGCGACCAGCACCAGCTTGTGGGAGAACGACGGCTCGATGCGCATGGCTCGTCTCTCGGCTTTCGGCTCTCGTGTCGCGGCACCCGGATGTCGGAGCGCCGGTCCGGCGGGTCGGCCGTCACCGGCGAGGCGCACGACCGGTTCGGTTTCCGCGCGCAACTCCGGTGAGGCCGGACCGATCTCTTACCTTCGCCGCAGCGGAACGTCATCGGGGTGCGTCGGTTTACCCCGCGAGACGTGTCGGCCGTGCGACCCGCGACCCTCTGGCGGAGTCCGGTCGCGTCCCGCCGCTCCCACCGGTTCGCCACAAGATGCTGGCACCGGCGGAGGCGGGTAGGCGGGAAGAAACGAAAGGAGAGGCCATGGGCTTGCTCGACGACCTCACCGCCGGCGCGGTCGCCGGCACGCGGAAGCTCGACCAAAAAACCCTGCCGGCGCTGTTCGCGCGGCTGTCGTCCAATGCCGGTCTCGGCGGGCTTTCGGGTCTGGTCGAGCGGCTGCGCCGGGGCGGCCTGTCGCACGAGGTCGATTCGTGGCTCGGCGGCGGCCGCAACCAGCCGGTCTCGGCCGAGCAGGTGGGAGCGGCGCTCGGCGACGACGCGGTCGCCCGGCTCGCCGCGGCGGCCGACCTGTCGGAGGACGACCTGCTCGACATGCTGGCGCGCAACCTGCCGCAGGCGGTCGACGAGGCGAGCCCGAACGGCGCGCTCGCCGACGATCCGCTGGAGATCGGCGGGGCGTGATCCCGGGTCGTCGCCAGCCGCCGTGGGGTTCGTCCTCGGTTTCGTCGTTCAGCGGGCGCCGGCGAGGCGCAAGCGCTCGATCCAGAACGGGCTCTTGGTGACGAACACGTTGTAGCCGACCGCATGGTTGGTCTTGATGCGGTCCATCATCGCCACCTCGTGCACCTCCTCGAAGCGGCCGGTGCGCGGATCGAGCACGAACTCGCGGCAGCCGGCCTCCGCCAGCACGAAGCGGGTGAGGCCGTGGGTGCGGTCGGAGCCGTGCTCCTCGCAGATCGTCACGGTGTCGGTCTCGAGCAGTCTTCGGCCGCCCTTCAAGGCCTCGATCTCCACCCCCTCGACGTCGAGCTTCACCACGAACCGCCCCTCGGCGGGGATGGTGCCGTCGTCGATCAAACTGTCGAGTGACACCAGCTCGACCTCCTCGCGGTGATCGCGGGAGGTTTGGTCGGCGATCGAGAACGCCTCGTGCTTGCGGCCGCTCAGCCAGGCGCGCCCACCGGCGATCGAGGAGATCGCCTGATGGCGCACAGTGAAGCGCCCGCCATTGATGTCGGCATTGCGACGCAGCCGGGCCGCGTTGGAGGACGAGGCCTCGATCGCGATCGCCCGGTGCTTGCCGTAGGGCCGGCTCGACGCCAGCACCGACCACAGGCCGTAATTCGCGCCGCAATCGACGAAGGTGTAGTCGACCTCGGCGACGCTCGACAGGAACTGGGCGAGCTCGGCCTCGTAGACGTAGCGCCGGTCGAGCAGCACGCTCCAATAGGCGTCGCCGAACGGGAAGGCGAACAGCGCGTCGTCGTTGAGATGCACCACCGCCTCGCGGGCGGTGAGCGCGGTCGACAGGATGCGGCAGCCGAGCGAGAAGCCGCGGTGCTGGAACGGCTCGGTCAGCCGGGCGCCGGCCTTGATCGCCAGAGCGGCGCAGCGTTCGGCGATGGTCGCACCGTCCAGCCGACCGGTGCGGCGATCGAAGACCAGCGGGGCGTCCCGGTCGTGGTCGGAGAGAGCCATGAAGATCTTTCGCTGCCGGCGTCCGCGTTCCGAACCGGGCCGGCCGGGCCTGCGCCGACGATTCGTCGTTTCGCTCCGCTGCCGGCGAGCCGGACCGCACGGGAGCGTCGTGTGAGGATGTTGCCGCAAAACCGGTTGAGCAGGGGTAAATTCCTCGCACGCCGGTAAGTTTCAACCAATACGGGTAACGAGGCGTGATGGCACCTCGGCATGCGAAAGGGTCGCCCGCGGGGCGGACGACCCTCCTCGTGCCGTTCGGCGGTCAGTGCCCGGCTTTGCCTTGCATTCCTTGCATGCCGCCTCCGGTATCACCGTGCATGCCGCCCGACATGCCGCCGTGACCTCCCGCCCCGGTGGCGGCGCGCGCCCCGGCGCCGATCGAGCGCACCGCGAACGGCACGCTCATCGCTCCGGCCTTCTCGAAGCGCAGCTCGCCGGTCAAGGTCTCGCCCTCGCGCAGCGGCTCCTTCAGGCCCATGAACATCAGGTGATAGCCGCCGGGGGCGAGGGTGACGCTCCGTCCGGGGTCGATCGCGAGCCCGTCCTTCAGCGGGCGCATGTGCATCACGCCGTTCTCGACCGCCATCTCGTGCACCTCCACCCGCGAGGCTCGCGGAAAGCTGCCGCCGAGCAGGCGGTCGGGCTCGGTGCCGGTGTTGGTGATCGTCAGGTAGCCGCCGCCGACCTTGGCGCCGCCCGGCGTCGCGCGGGCCCACGGATCGGTGACGACGATCGCGCCGGCCTTCGTCTCGGCCGCCCGGCTCGGGGCGGGGAGGGCGCCGAGGGCGGCAAGGGCGGGAAGCATCGCGAGGCCGAGCGTCAGAACGGCATGGCCGGCGTGGATGCCCGGGGTGCGCATGCCGAGAACTCGCATGCCAGGGATACGAATCATGGGAACCTCCGAATGGCGCGCCTTTCGTCGGGCGCCGGGGAGACCGTGTCAGGGGTGAATTGCGGATCGTCGCGGCGCGCGGCCGGGCGGGGCGCGCGGGTTCACCGGCGTGCGCCGGCGCCTGCCGTGCGGACGGCGGGGCGGCAAGGCCGCGCGGACGAGCGGCGCGAACGCGGTCGGCACGCCGAGCGGCGGCAGCACCGGTGCGGCGGCGAGGCCGGGTGTCGTGCACAGAACGCACGAGGCGTGGTGACCCTGGTCGGAGCGCGGGGCGGGGCGGCGGTCGCCGCCTTCGCCGGCCGCGGCGTCGGCCGAGACGTCGGAGGCGGCAGCGCCGAGGCACAGCACGGATCGCGGATCGAAGGATCGCGGATCGAAGCCCGGAGCCGGCGGCCCACCCGACGACACACCCGCCGCTGCGGCGACCGCCGGCAGCAGGATGTGGAGTACGAGCGTCCAGGCGACCACGAGCGCGACGGCGCCGCGGGCGGCCGGACGTGGGGGTGTCGTCCGTGTCGCGCGCACGCACCCTCTTACCACGCCCGCAGCGGGTGGGACACCCGGGTCGGGTGACCTTTCGGTCCGCGCGCTCCGCACTCCGAAAAGAGCTCTGCGCGCCGTGCAGACCCGCGGCGGCGCGCGCGTCGTCCACGTCCGCTTCGCGCTGTCCGAGGTGCGCAGAATTTTGCGCTGCGCAGCCTTTTGCGCCCCGCGGCGCCGTGCAGCCGCCACGGCACTTTCGCAATGCGCGAGGTCGCGGCGGCGCATGACCTCCGCACTGTTACTTACGCGGTCTCCTCGAGGACGTCGGTCGTCGCATCGCATCTGACACGCGTCCCGGCGGTATTGAGATGACATGTATACAGGGTGGCGAGGCGACGATGCGCCGCACGGCCCGTATGACGTGTCTGCTCCGCTGTCCACCGCGACGCGACCAGGCGATTTAGATGTTTCTTATCAGCTTGCTGTTACGTTGATCGCCGCTGCCGCAGCGGTCGAGCCGCCGTCGTGCGTGACCGTCTGCAATCTGAAACTGCATGTCTCACGACCGGATCGGCGGACACCAGAACGGCCATGCGCGTTTGCACATCAGCCAAACGCCCGGGTCGGATTGACCCACGAAGCCTGCGGATGTCCTTTCCAGCCCGTGTTTCTGGAACGGAGCTTGCTCCGCACCCACTCGTTCGTTTTCAGCCGTCCGTGCGGCTCGGCACTACCAGAGGTGGACTCTCATGCCCGACGTCATCAAGAACACGACCTATGCCGAGCTGAAGGTCGGCGATGTGGCGAGCATCGAGCGAACCTGCTCGTTGCAAGATCTCTACCTGTTCGCGCACGTCTCCGGAAACACCAACCCGGTCGTGATGCCCGATTTCGGCAGCCGCGACGACAGCAAGGTCCAGGCCCCTTTCATGTGGGCGGGCTCGCTGGTGTCGGCGGTTCTCGGTAACATCCTGCCGGGTCCCGGCACGGTCTATCGCTCTCAGGATCTGCGCTTCCTCGCCGGCGTGCGGGTCGGCGACAAGATGAAGGTGAGCGTCCGCTGCACCGCCAAGCACGAGGCGCCGACCGCCACCTTCGAGACCAAGATCGAGAAGACCGACGGCACCGTGGTGGCCGAGGGCCTCGCCACCGTCGACGTGCCGCTGGAGCGCATCACCGTCGCGGTGCGCGAGCTGCCGACCCTGATCCTCGACGAAGGTGATCAGTTCACGCCGCTGATCGAGATGGCCCGCAGCCTCGGCCCGATGGCCACCGCCGTGGTCTGCCCGGACGATCACAACTCGCTGTCGGGCGCCGTGCTCGCCGCCAAGGAAGGTCTGATCGAGCCGATCCTGATCGGCTGCAAGGCGTCGATCATGAAGGCGGCCGAGGCGAGCGGCCTCGACATCGGCTCCTACAAGCTGGTCGAGGCGACCAGCCACAAGGAAGCCGCTGCGCTCGCCGTCGAGCTCGCCCGCCGCGGCGAGGCCGCCTCGGTGATGAAGGGCAACATCCACACCGACGAGCTGCTCGGCCAGGTGGTGAAGAAGGAGGGCGGGCTGCGCTCCGGGCGCCGCATCAGCCACGTGTTCGTGATGGACGCGCCGACGCTCGACCATCTCTTGTTCATCTCGGACGCCGCGATCAACATCGCGCCCGATCTCGCGACCAAGGTCGACATCTGTCAGAACGCGATCGACCTCGCGCGCGCCTGCGGCCTCGACAAGCCGCGCGTCGGCATCCTGTCGGCGGTCGAAACGGTCAATCCGAACATTCCCTCGACGCTCGACGCGGCGGCGCTCTCCAAGATGGCCGAGCGCGGCCAGATCCGCGGCGGCATCGTCGACGGTCCGCTGGCGATGGACAACGCGATGGACGTCGCCGCCGCCCGCACCAAGGGCATCGACTCGCTGGTCGCCGGTCACGCCGACGCGCTGATCGTGCCGAACCTCGAGGCCGGCAACATGGTCGTCAAGGAGCTGACCTTCGTGGCGCGCGCCGAGACGGCGGGCCTCGTGGTCGGCGCCAAGGCGCCGGTGATGCTCACCAGCCGCGCCGACAACGAGCGGGCGCGCCTCGTCTCCGCCGCGCTCGCCCAGCTGCACGAGCACATGCGCCGCACCGGTCGTGCGGTCGGCACCGTTCCCGCCGCCCCCCCGAGCGTCGGCGCGACCATCAGCGGCGCCAAGATCGCGGCGGAATGACCGGAACAGAAAACCGCCGCGGAACGACAAGAAACTGAAGGACGACTTCCATGGGTGACCACGTCATCACACTCAACGCGGGCTCATCGTCGATCAAGTTCGCATTGTTCGACGCCGACGGCGGCGAATGGCCGAAGATGGTCGCGACCGGCCAGGTCGAGGGCATCGGCGTGTCGCCGGAGTTCGAGGTGAAGCGGTCGGTCGACAAGCAGAAGACCAAGCGGTCGTTCTCCGGCGACGATGCGCCGAAGAACCACGCCGAGGCGCTCGAGATCATCATCGGCTGGCTCAACGAGAGCTTTCCGAACGTCCATATCGGCGCGATCGGCCACCGGGTGGTGCACGGCGGGCCGGTCTACACCGAGCCGGTGCGGATCGATCCCGGCGTGCTCGCCCACCTCGAGGCGTTCTCGCCGCTGGCGCCGCTGCACCAGCCGCACAACCTCGCCGGCATCGCCGCCGCCGGCAAGGCGTTTCCGGGCATCCCGCAGGTCGCCTGCTTCGACACCGCGTTCCACCGCACCCAGCCGTTCGTCAACGACACCTTCGGCATCCCGCTCGAATTCTACGAGCAGGGCGTGCGGCGCTACGGCTTCCACGGCCTGTCCTACGAGTACATCACCGAGCGGCTGCGCAAGCGCGATCCGCAGGCGGTGAGCCGCGCCGTGGTCCTGCATCTCGGCAACGGCGCCTCGATGTGCGCGATCAAGGACGGGCAGGCGGTCTCCTCGACCATGAGCTTCTCGCCGCTCGACGGCCTGCCGATGGGCACGCGCTGCGGCCAGATCGACGCCGCCGTGCTGTTCTATCTGATCCAGCAGAAGGGCATGTCGGTCGAGCAGGTGTCCGACCTCCTCTACAAGAAGTCGGGCCTCAAGGGCATGTCGGGCATCTCCAGCGACATGCGCGACCTCGAGGCGTCCGAGAAGCTGCCGGCGCGGCAGGCGATCGACTACTTCGTCACCCGCATCCGCCGCGAGCTCGGCGCCCTGATGGCAGTGACCGGCGGGGTCGAATCGATCGTCTTCACCGGTGGCATCGGCGCCAACTCGCAGCTGGTGCGCGAGCGGGTGCTCGACGGCTTCGCCTGGGCCGGCATCGTGATCGACAGCGGCGCCAATGCCCGCCGCGGCGAGGAGGTGATCTCGGCGATCGGCTCGGCGGTGCGCGTCTATGTGATGCAGACCGACGAGGAGGCGATGATCGCCCGCCACACCATCGCGGCGGCGCGCCTGTCGACGTCGCGCTTCCAGAAGGCCTGAGCAGCGGGCGACACGCTGCCGGTTCCGGCATTCCGGCGCCTTTGCGGCGGCTGCGCGAGCGGCCGCCGCTTCTTTTTGGTCTCGCGCCTTCGCCGTCGCCCTCGCCCTGCGTGCGGGCGGCCGTCGCCGGCGAGCATCGGTCGGAGACGAGTCCCCCCGGGACGAGTTCCGGCGCGCCGATCGGTCGCTTTCGGTCCTTTCGGAAACTCGCTAACCTTCCATCATCGTACCGACGCCACCGGGCCGGGCGCGGCGAACCGGGTGCCGGTCGCTCCCGTTGACGTCGTGGGTCGGCCGGCCCGGGCGGGCGCGCCCGGTCACCGGCGCGGCCGGATGGTGCGGCGCAAGCCGGTCGGGGCGTCATGGATACACGCGAACAGCTCGAACACGACATCGAGGCACTGAGGCAGTCGATCCGGCTGCACTGGCGGGACCTGAGCCAGCTCGCGCTCGGCCCGGACGAGCGCGCCGAGGTGCGCCGCGAGGTCGAGCAGTGCATTCAGGATCTCAAGGAGCTGCTGGTGCGGCTGGACGTCCGCCGGCAGAGCTCCTGACGGCCGCCGGTCCGCAGGGCGCCGGGGCCGCTGCGGTCGGGCCGTGGCGGCCGCCCGCTCGCCTCGTGCGTGTGAAAATGCCGGCGGGTCTTGCTCGCAACCGCGAAAAGAAACATTGTGGGCCGGTGAGCCGACGTCCGGAGGCGGTCGCGTCCGGGCGGCGTTTCGCTCGCCGGTTTCCGTCCCCCGGGTCTCGCAGCGGCGCCCGGCCGCCCTGGTCGACATCGCGATTTTCATAGGCCTGCAATGAATTTCCCTCGCGCGCCTCGCTCGCCCCTGACGTACGAGCCCCATCTGAGCCTCACGCCCGACACGCCGCCGCTCGACTCCGACGAGTATGCGCGCCGGTTCGTGATCGAGGACGTCTTCCCGACCATCGACGGCGGCCGCCATGCGGTGAAGCGGGTGGTCGGCGAGCCGATCGACGTGTGGGCCGACATTTTTCGCGACGGCCACGAGGTGACCGCGGCTGCGCTGCGCTGGCGGCGCGAGGGCGAGCGCGGCTGGCGCACCGCCTCGCTGGTGCCGACCGACAACGACCGCTGGCACGGCGGCTTCACCCCGTCCGAGATCGGCCGCCACGTGTTCGTCATCGAGGCCTGGACCTCGAATTTCGCGACCTGGCGGCGGGACACGTTGGCGAAGCAGAAAGCCGGGGTGGCGATCGCGCTCGACCTGAAGGAAGGCCGCGAGCTGATCGCCGCGGCGGTGGCGCGGGCGGGCGACGCGGCCGGACGGCTGCAGGCGGCGCTCAACATGTTCGAGGCGACCGGCGAGGCGGGCACGC
>NZ_AKZI01000048.1 GCF_000293785.1 Rhodovulum sp. PH10
AACGAGCCGATGGGAGTCCGCGCCGCGGACACGATCACGATGTCGGTCATTGTGGAAACACTCCTCGAAAACCGTCGTCCCGCCCGACCGGCGCGGTGGTGTCGCGCCGTCACCGATGTCGCTCTGATGTCGTTCTCGCGTCGCTCGGCGTTTCGGGGATCGGGAGGACCGGCACCCGGACCGCAGAAGGGACCGGGCGAAAAGGAAAGCCGCCGCCGGCAGGAGACCGGCGGCGGATCGGCGGGGGCGGAGGACCGTCCCCGCCGGGCGACGTCAGCCGGCGTGCGGAGCCAGGAACCAGAGGAGGAACAGCACCAGCGGAACGTGGAACAGGAACTGGGTGAAGCAGAAGCCGACGATGTCACGCGCCTTGAGGCCGAGCACACCGAGCAGCGGCAGCATCCAGAACGGGTTGATCAGGTTGGGCAGCGCCTCGGCGGCGTTGTAGGTGGTGACGGCCCAGCCGAGATGAGTGTGGAGGTCCTTGGCGGCCTGCATCACATAGGGCGCCTCGATGATCCACTTGCCACCGCCCGACGGGACGAAGAAGCCGAGCACCGCCGAGTAGATGCCGATCACCACCGGGTAGGTCTCGGTGTTGGCGATCGACACGAACATGTCGGAGATGTGGTGCGACAGGGTGAGGCCGTCCGAGCCCGGAACCGCCGTCATCATCGCCGCCACCGCGCCGTAGAACGGGAACTGCAGCAGCACGCCGCCGGTGGTCGGCACCGACTTCACCACCGCCTTGTGGAAGCTGTAGATGTTCTTGTGCAGCAGCAGCCCGACCATCAGCAGGATGAAGTTGTAGGTGTTCAGGTTGCCGATCACCTGCAGCGCCGGCTTGTTCCAGAACTGCATGCCGATCCACGCCGCGGCGATGATCACCACCAGCACCGGCAGGATGGGCGTGAACTCGGCCCACTCGCCGGGCCGGGTCGGCCGCGCGTCGGTGACCTGCTCGAGCGACACGTCGCAGCCCATGTCCTGGGCGGTGCGGACGTGCGAGCCCTTCGGCGCCGACAGGAACGACACCGCCACCGACAAGACCATGATGGCGATCGCCGCGACGATCGAGTTCCACAGGAAGATCGTCTGCGACAGCGGGATCACGCCGGTGATGTCGGAGATCGCCTTCGGCAGCGAGCCGGCGTTCGCCTGCAGCATGGCGGCCGACGACGACAGGCCGAGCGCCCAGGTGGCGCCGAGGCCGAGATAGGCGGCCGCGCCGGCGGCGCGATAGTCCATGCCGAGCTCGGTGCGACGCGCGAGCGCCCGGATCAAGAGGCCGCCGAGCACCAGGCTCAGGGCGTAGTTCACGTAGGACGCCATCATCGAGACGAAGGCGACCCAGGCGATCGCCGCCGCGTTGGAGCGCGGCACCGCGGCGAGCAGATCGATCAGCTTGGCGACCGGCGGCGACACCGCCAGCACGTAGCCGGTGATCAGCACCATCGCCATCTGCATGGTGAACGGGATCAGCGTCCAGAAGCCGTCGCCGAAGTGCTGCGCGATCGACACCGGCGAGGCGCCGGTCGCCAGATTGGCGGCGGCGACCACCAGGACGGCGAAGATCACGAACACGAAGGCGTCGGGGTACCACTTCTCCGCCCAGGCCGTGAAGGCATAAGCGAGCCGGGCGAGGCCGCCCTGGCGAACCGACGGTGCGGCGGCGAGGCCGAGGTCGGTGGTCGTAGCGTCGACGGACATTGGCACTACTCCAGTGGAAGCCCGCGCGGTCAGGCGGCGAGCTTCATGGTCGAGACGGTCTCGGGAACGATCAGCGTCGCCTCGGTGGCGGCGATCACCTGATCGACGGTGACGCCCTCGGCGACCTCCTCCAGCACGAGGCCGGCGTCGGTCGGACGGATCACGGCGAGCTCGGTGACGACGAGATCGACGCGCCGCACCGAGGTGAGCGGCAGGTTGCAGCGCTTCAGAATCTTCGGCTTGCCCTTGGCGGTGTGGGTCATCGCGACGATCACGCGCTTGGCGCCGGAGACCAGATCCATCGCGCCGCCCATGCCGGGCACCATCTTGCCGGGCACCATCCAGTTGGCGAGCTGGCCCTGCTCGTCGACCTGCAGGCCGCCGAGCACGGTGACGTCGAGATGGCCGCCGCGGATCAGGCAGAAGGAGGTGACGCTGTCGAACGCCGCGGCGCCCGGAATGATGCCGGTCGGCGAGCCGCCGGCGTCGGTCAGCGCGGCGGCGGCGGCGCCCGGAATGCCGAGCGGCGCCATGCCGACGACGCCGTTCTCCGACTGCAGGAACACCTGCACGCCGACCGGCAGGTAATTGGCGACCAGGGTCGGCAGGCCGATGCCGAGATTGACCAAATTGCCGTCCCGCAGCTCGCGGGCGACACGCTTGGCGATCGTGGTTTTCTCGTCCATCTCAGTCCCCATCTCAGTTCCGGCGCGCGACCACGCAGTCGACGCACACGCTGACGGTCTCGACCTGATCGGGCGGGATCACGCCGACCGGCACGATCTCCTCGGCCTCGGCCAGCACCGTCCCGGCGGCCATCGCCATCACCGGGTTGAAGTTGCGGGCGGTCAGCTCGTAGGAGAGATTCCCGTACTCGTCGGCGCGCCAGGCGTTGACGAGCGCGAAGTCCGCCTTGAGCGGCTTCTCGAGCAGGAAGGTCTCGCCGTCGACCTCGACGGTCTGCTTGCCTTCGGCGACGGTGGTGCCGACGCCGGTCGACAGCAGCACGCCGCCGATGCCGGAGCCGCCGGCGCGGATGCGCTCGGCGAGCGTGCCCTGCGGAATCAGCTCCACCTCGATGTCGCCGTCGATCATCCGCTTCTGCGTCTCGGGGTTGAGCCCGATGTGCGACGCCACGAGGCGCTTCACCGCGCCGGCGGCGATCAGCTTGCCGATATCGACGCCCGGCCGGGCGGTGTCGTTGGCGATGATCGTGAGATCGCGGCGGCCCTGGCGGATCAGCTCGTCGATCAGGGCGTGCGGCGAGCCGACCCCCATGAACCCGCCGATCATCAGCGAGGCGCCATCCGGAATCCGCGCGACCGCCTCCTCGATTGTCGTGACCTTGGACATGACAGATCCTCTGTTTCGAAGCGCTGCACGCGGACCTCCGATGCGCGTTCGCAAGGGGCCGCCGCCCGCAGCCGGGCTTCGCCACACCCTGCGCAAGGCGCGTGCCAGCGCCGGCCGATCATGAATTCGCGAGGGTTTTCCGGCTCGGCTGGCCACCGGTGGTATGCTTTTCATGCAAATCTCTGCGCGCCGGTGCGCAACAAATTGCGCACCGCGCGTTGCGTGCATCCCGCGCCGGACAGACGGTGGTGCGATCTATGAAAACACCACGACTTGCGGGAGCCCGCCGGGAGAGGCGATAAGGTGGCGGTGCATGCGCGCGCGTCCGCGCTATCCTCCGAGGCGCACACTCGAGGCCGATCTCTTGTGGTTCCCCGCTCTTCGTCGATTCCTTCCGGTGCGCAGCCTGCGCCTGCGTCTGATGCTCACGTCGCTGATCGTCGTCGCGCTGCCGATCGCGATCGTCGGCACCGCGGTCGAGCGCGAGGGCCTCGACACGCTGCGTCGTGAGAAGCAGGACAAGCTGTTCGCGTTCGCGCGCATCCTCGACGCCGAGCTCGGCTCCGGCTTCGATGCGCTGCTCGCCGATCTGCCGAGCGGATGGAACGACCGCGCGGCGGCGATCCGCCATCTGAACGAGAAGCTCGCCGGGGTCACCGACCGGGTGGCGGCGGCCGCGCCGGGGGTCGGCGTCGGCTACTACTCACGACGGCTCGACGCGATCGTCACCTACGGCCCGAGCCGCGACTATGCGATCACCGTCGGCATGTCGATCCCGCGCGACCATCCCGGCCGGCGGGTGATGGAGACCGAGCTGCCGACCATCGAGGTCGGCACGCTGGTGCGCGGGCCGATCCTCAACGCGATGCTGCCGATCGTCCGCGGCGGCGAGGCGATCGGCTACATCTGGTCCAACGAGTTCTCCCCGGCGGTCGAGGCGCAGCAGAGCGCGATCGACTATGCGGTCGCGTTCGCGAGCATCGGCGGCCTGGCGATCGCCTTCGTGATCATCAGCATCGTGTCGCGCCGCTTGTCGGCCGACGTCGGCGTGATCGTGCACGGCCTCGCCGAGATGAAGCGCGACCTGAGAAGCCGCATCCCGCCGCTGCGCGACGAGCTCGGCGACATCGTCGTCGCCATCAACGGCATGGCGCGCGCGCTGTTCGACGCGCAGTCGCTCAATCAGAACATTTTGGCGAGCGTCGCCGACGGCATCGTCGCGGTCGACGTCGACGGCCGCATCAAGGCGCTCAACCCGGCGGCGGAGAGCCTCTACGGCGTCGGCGCCGGCGAGGTGATCGGGCGGCCCTACGGCGACCTGTTCTCGGCCGGCGCCAGCGGCGAGAGCGCGCTGCTCGACACGCTGCTCACCGGCCGCGCCCACGAGGCGGTGTCGGTCGAGTTCGTGCGCGGCAAGCAGACGCTCAGGCTCAACGCGACCTCGAGCATCCTGCGCGACGCCGACGGCCGGCGGATCGGCGCGGTGGTGGTGCTGGAGGACGTTTCCGAGCGCGATCGGCTGATGGTGCAGGTGATGCGCGCCGACCGGCTCGCCGCGCTCGGCGAGCTGACCGCCGGCATCGCCCACGAGATCAGGAACCCGCTCACCTCGATCCGCGGCTTCATGCAGTACCTCGAGGACTGCGAGAGCCTGGAGGAGTGGCGCCGCTACGGCCCGCTGATCATCCGCGAGGTCGACAGCCTCAATCACATCGTCAGCGAGCTGCTCGCCTTCGGCCGGCCGCAGCCGCCGCGCATCGGCCTGGTGCGGGTCGGCAGCCTGGTCGAGGAGATGGCGTTCCTCGCCAAGGGCAAGTCGGACGCCCGCATCGAGGTCTTGCCGGCGCCGTCGGTGCCGGCGATCGAGGCCGACGGCGAGGCGCTCAAGCAGGCGCTCCTCAATCTGATCATCAACGCCATCCAGGCGATCCCGGACGGCGGCACCGTGACGATCGCCGTGCGCGCCGACGACACCCACGTGTCCATCACGGTGACCGACGACGGCATCGGCGTCGAGGCGGAGGACATCTCGAAGGTCTTCGATCCCTTCTTCTCCACCAAACCGAGCGGCACCGGCCTCGGCCTCGCGATGGTCCATCGCATCGTCGAGGCCCACCGCGGCACCATCACCTTCGACAGCCGTCCCGGCGCCGGCACCCGCGTCGAGATCCGGCTGCCGATCGCCCAGAACGACGAGACCACCACGTCATGACCACCCCCACCCCCACCGTTCTCGTCGTCGACGACGACGAGGCGATCCGCCACATGCTCACCGCCGTGCTCGGCAAGGAGGGCGTCGCCGTCTCGGTCGCCGCCGACGGCGTCGAGGCGACCGAGACCTATCGCCGCCATCATCAGGACGTCGTGCTGATGGACATCCGCATGCCGCGCCGCAACGGCCTCGAGGCGATGAAGGCGATCCTCGAGATCGACCGCGGCGCCGCCGTGATCCTGATGACCGCGTTCGCCGAGGTCGGCACCGCGGTGACGGCGATGAAGGACGGCGCCTTCGACTACGTGATAAAGCCGTTCGACATCGAGGAGATCCGCGTGCTGGTGCGCCGCGCGCTGGAGATCCGCTCGATGCGCGCCGACATCATCTCGCTGCGGCAGGAGCTCGCCGAGCGCTACGGCGCCGAAGGCATCCTCACCGACAATCCGCGCATGATGGAGCTGCGGCAGACCGTCGCCAAGGTCGCGCGCTCGGCCGCCACCGTGCTGATCGAGGGCGAGAGCGGCACCGGCAAGGAGCTGGTCGCCGCCGCCGTGCATTACGGCAGCCCGCGCGCCACCGGCCCGTTCGTCAAGCTCAACTGCGCGGCGATTCCCGAGGGCTTGCTCGAGAGCGAGTTCTTCGGCCACGAGAAGGGGTCGTTCTCCGGCGCGGTCGGCCGCAGGCGCGGCCGCTTCGAGCAGGCGGAGAACGGTACGCTGTTTCTCGACGAGATCGGCGAGATCTCCACCGCGCTGCAGGTGAAGCTCCTGCGCGTGCTGCAGGAGCGCGAGTTCGAGCGGGTCGGCGGGTCGACCCCGATCAAGACCAATGTGCGCATCGTCGCCGCCACCAATCGCGACCTCGAGGGCATGGTGCGCGCCGGCACGTTTCGGCAGGATCTGTTCTTCCGCCTCAACGTCGTCTCGCTGAAGACCATTCCGCTGCGCGAGCGGCCGGAGGACATCCGGCTGCTCGCCGGCCATTTCCTCGAGCGCTTCGCCGCCACCAACGGGCTCGTCATCCGCGGCTTCGATCCGGCGGCGATGGACCGCCTGCTCGCCCACCCCTGGCCCGGCAATGTCCGCGAGCTCGCCAATGCGGTGGAGCGCGCGGTGGTGATGAGCACCACCAACGTGATCCTGCCCGAGGACTTGCCGGAGAACGTCGGCCACGCCGACGCCGCCCCCGATCTCTCGCCCGATCTGGTGCCGAGCCTCGACGGGCCGGACCGACGGCCGCTGCGCGAGCGGGTCGGCGAGTTCGAGACGCAGGTGATCCGCGCCGCCCTCGCCCACAATGGCGGCAACCGCGCCCGCACCGCCGTGCAGCTCGGCATCAGCCGCCGCGCGCTGCTCTACAAGCTGCAGGAATACGGCCTCGGCGCTGCCCGCGAAGGGGCCGACTGAGCGCCCGTTCGGGAACACGGGCGGCGGCGGCGGGGCGCGACATCTTCGGACATCACTGCGGATCCGGTCGCCTCGCCCGTGCCGGGGTGCTACACTGGCGCAACGATCGGGGGCGACGGCGGGGGGACGCGAGGTAGGTGTCCGATGTCCGTGAGCGAGAGTGTGCCGAACGATCCGCGGCCGGGGGTCGCGCCGAGCGAGACCGTCGACCGGCCGCCCGGTGGGCCGGGCGATCCGGGCCGCCGGACCGGTGCCTTCGCGCCGGTGGTGCTGCCGGTCGGCCGTGACCTCGCACCGGCCCCGACCGCCGCCGCGACCGTGACGACGCCGGCCGTGCCGCCACCCGGGCCGTCCCCGGCGCCGATCGCCGCCGAGCAGGATTCCTACATCGCCACCGCGCTCGGCGATCTGCTCGACCGCGCGAGCCACACCGCGATCGCCCGCGTCACCGGCGGCCTGTCGCCGGCCGCGCTTTTGGAAGCCTATCTCGACTGGGCGGTGCATCTCGCGATGGCGCCCGGCAAGCAGATGAAGCTCGCCGAGAAGGCGACCAAGAAGGCGCAGCGCTTCGCCCGCTATGCCGCGCAGTCGCGCCCCGGCGAGACGCCCGAGCCGTGCATCGCCCCCCTGCCGCACGACCACCGCTTCACCGCGCCGGCCTGGCAGCAATGGCCGTACAACCTGTTCTATCAAAACTTCCTGCTGCAGCAGCAGTGGTGGCACAACGCGACCACCGGCGTGCGCGGCGTGACCCGCCAGCACGAGAACGTCGTTGCCTTCATGGCGCGGCAGATGCTCGACGTCGTCTCGCCGTCGAACTTCCTCGCCACCAATCCCGAGCTGATCGCCCGCACCCGCGAGACCGGCGGCCTCAATCTCGTGCGCGGCGCCTACAACCTGTTCGACGACATCGACCGGGTGATGAGCGGCAAGCCGCCGGTCGGTGCCGAAAAGTTCCGGGTCGGCCGCGAGGTCGGCATCACGCCGGGCAAGGTGATCTTCCGCAACCGCCTGATGGAGCTGATCCAGTACGCGCCGACCACCGACACGGTGAAGCCCGAGCCGATCCTGATCGTGCCGGCCTGGATCATGAAGTACTACATTCTCGACCTGTCGCCCGAGAACTCGCTGGTGAAGTACCTGGTCGGCCAGGGCTACACGGTGTTCATGATCTCGTGGAAGAACCCGGGCCCGGAGGACCGCGACCTCGGCTTCGACGACTATCGCACGCTCGGCGTGATGGCAGCGCTCGACGCGGTGTCGGCGGTTGTGCCGCGCCGGCACGTCCACACGGTCGGCTACTGCATCGGCGGCACGCTCCTGTCGATCGCCGCGGCGGCGATGGCGCGCGACGGCGACGACCGGCTGGCCTCGATCACGCTGTTCGCCGCCCAGACCGACTTCACCGAGGCCGGCGAGCTGACGCTGTTCGTCAACGAGAGCCAGCTCGCCTTCCTCGACGACATGATGTGGGAGCAAGGCTTTCTCGACACCACGCAGATGGCCGGCGCGTTCCGGCTCTTGCGCTCGGCCGATCTCGTGTGGTCGCAGATCGTGCGCGACTATCTGATGGGCGAGCGCACGCCGATGATCGACCTGATGGCGTGGAACGCCGACGCCACCCGCATGCCCTACCGCATGCATTCGGAATATCTGCACTGGCTCTTCCTCGACAACGATCTCGCCGAGGGCCGCCTGCGGATCGCCGGCCGGCCGGTGGCGCTGACCGATATCCGCGCGCCGATCTTCGCGGTGGGGACGACCCAGGATCACGTCGCGCCGTGGCGCTCGGTCTACAAGCTGCACATCTTGACCGACACCGCGGTCACCTTCCTGCTCACCACCGGTGGCCACAATGCCGGCATCGTGTCGGAGCCCGGCCGCGCGCATCGCAGCTATCAGGTGCTCACCAAGGCCGCGTTCGACCACTATCTCGACCCGGACGGCTGGGTCGCGGTGGCGCCGCGTCACCAGGGCTCGTGGTGGCCGGAATGGGTGGGCTGGCTCGGGGCGCGCTCCGGGACGCCGGTGGCGCCGCCGGCGATCGGCGCGCCGGGCGCCGGGCTCGGGCCGCTGTACGACGCGCCGGGCACCTATGTGATGCAGCCCTAGGGGAGCGAGCTCGACCGGACCAAGAGCCGGACCGAGAGCGTCGGCGCACGGCGCGGAGACACGGCGTCGCGGAGACACGGCGTCGCAGCGCGGCTGCCGCCGGGAACCGGAGGGCGGGCGTCGACGCTGTCGGCGTGTCGGCGTGCCGGCGTGCCGATGACAACCCGGGCGAGACTTCGCTATGCTCGCCGCGGGCCGGCGACTCCGCCGCCCCGACGAGCACCCGCCGGAGCTCGACCCGGCGCCACCGCGAACCAGGAGCGCCATGCCGTCACACCCCCTGACGCATCACGAGATCTTCGCCCTCGTCGCGCCGTTCGTGGCGCGCGGCTGGCGGGCCGATCTCGCCGCGACCGACCGCATGGCCCGCCGGCTGGTGCTGCGGCCGGCGCCGCCGCGAACGGAGGACGGCCCGTCCGGCGAGGCCGCGGCCGATGCCGGGGAGGCGCACACGCCACGCGTGGCGGCGCCGCCCGGCGCGACGCTGATCCTCGAGAATCCGCGCAAGGACAAGTATCGCCTGACCCGCATCGCGGCCGGGCCGGACGGGCTCGAGGCGCGGCTCGAGACGGAGGGGCCCGACGTCGCGGCCTTGCTGCATCGGATCGAGCAAGTCCCGCCCGACCGCCAGTTCTGCGCCCGCGACACCTTCTCGATCGCCTGGAGCCACCGGCTGCAGGAGGACGAGTCGACGTCGGCGCCCTCGGCCGCGGGAGAGCGGGCGGAGGCGGGCCTCCGCCTCGCGCTGGTGCGCGCGGTCGCGCTGGTGGACGGGGTGACGCTGACCGTCAAGATGCCGCCGGTGCGCGGCTATCCGGCCGATGTCGAGATCACCACCGCCGAGGACGACGGCTTCCTGCCGCCCGACGATCTGCTGGCGGTGCTCGGCCGCGACTGGCGCCGGCTGGGGCAGGTCGGCCGCGCCAAGCGCTGGAGCAGTGCGCTGCGCATCCGCGGCCGCGAGCCGGAGGCGAGCCGCAACGCGGAAGCCGCGATCGAGACCGCCGCCATCCATCTCGCCCGCACGCTGTCGGAGCCGCCGGCCGCGTTCCACCAGCGGCTCTATCGCGAGCGCTGGCGGGTGACGCTGCGGCGGGCGACGCCGCTCGCGGTGTCGATCGTGCTGCTGGTCGCCTCGCTCGGCGTCTCGAAGCTCGATCTCGCGCCCGGAAACCCGCTGTGGCTGCTGCTCTTCAACGCGCCGCCGCTGCTGCTCGCCGGCTTCTTCTGCATGCGCGAGATCCCGCGCATCGAGATCCCGCCGCTGCCCCGCGTCTCCCGCGCCGCCGCCTGGCGCACGCCCTCGCCTCTTTCGTCCCCGGCGCTCGCGCCGAGCGAGACTCCCGAAAGCGATTACCGGCCCACCTGATCAGGACGTCGAACCGTTTCCATGCCCGGCAACCCGATGAACGTTCCGCCCGTCTCGATCGCGGCCGCCAAGGCGGCGCTGATCGAGCAATATGCCGACCCGACGCTGCGCCGCCGCGCCACCATGCTGTGGGGCACGCGCGGGGTGGGCAAGTCCTCGATCGTGCGGCAGGTGGCGGCGCATTTCGCCGTGCCGCTGGTCGATCTTCGCCTCACCACCATCGAGCCGGTCGACATCCGCGGCGCGATCTATGCCGACGACACGCTGGCGAAGACCGTGTGGTTCCCGCCGGAGTTCCTGCCCTCGCCGGAGGAGCCGCAGGGCGTGCTGTTTCTCGACGAGCTGACCGCCGCCGACCAGCGCCTTCAGATCTCCGCCTACTCGCTGATCCTCGACCGAAAGGTCGGAAACTATCATTTGCCGGACGGCTGGCAGGTGGTCGCGGCGGGCAATGCGAGCTTCCACGGCGCGGTCAGTCACGACATGGGCACGGCGCTCGCCGACCGCATGTTTCATTTCAACGTGCAGACGGTGATCGAGGCGTTCCTGGCGCATGCGCTCGCGAACGACTTCGCCCCCGAGGTGATGGCCTATCTGAAGGTTCGGCCCGACAAGCTCGACGACACCCAGGCGCAGCTCGCCGCCGACCATCTGGTGGGGGCGAGCCCGCGCGGCTGGGAGGACATTTCCAACGTGCTGAAGTCCGGCATGTCGGAGACGGCCAAGCGGATGTTCGTGCAAGGGCGGATCGGCGCCGCCAATGCCGCGGAATTCTTCGGCGTGCTGCGGGAGATCGCGGCGGGCGCCGACGTGGTGCGGCTCCTGGCGGCAAAACCCGGACCGGAGACCGCGGCGCTGCTGCCGCGGACGCTCGATGGTCTCTACGGCCTGATCTACGGCCTGGTCGCCGCCGCGACCGACGAGACGAGAATGGCGCGGGCGATGGAGATCGTCGAGCAGCTGCCCGACGCCAAGGGCACCGTCGCGCTGCCGATCCGCGAGGCGCAGACGCTGGCGATGGAGGTCTTGATGCAACGCGCGCTCGCCGACGGGCTCGAGGCGGCGGTGCTGGAGAGCCCCGCCTATCACCGCTACGCCGAGCGCCGCCAGCGCGAGACCCAGGATGCGTGAAACCAGGATGCGTGAGACGGGGTTCTCGGGACACGCCGCACATTCACCTCTCCCCGCAAGCGGGGAGAGGTCGACGTCCGCGCTCGCGCGGGCGTCGGCCAAGGGGGCGCTTCCACGAACCGGCCGGCGCCGCGCGGCCGTCTCCCCGCGAACGCCGGAGCACGGACACATCACCGCGGATGCATGCGTCCGTCATGCGCGGGCTCGACCCGCGCATCCATCAAAGTCGAAACAACGGATTTTTGTTCGGCGTGATGGATCGCCGGGTCGAAGCCCGGCGATGACGGCGGAGGTCGTGGCAACCTCCGCGACGCGAGGGAGTCCGGCCGTCGCTCCGGCAGCCGTCCGATGATCTCCGCCGCGGCATCGACCACCGTCCACACCCATCGCGGCACGCGGGCGGTGCAGCGCATGGTCGAGGTCGCGCCCTCGACCGGCGGGCTCGCGCTGTGGATGGGGCATCGTGACCTGCCGGACGATGTCGCCGCGGCCCCCGCCGTCACCGACGGCACCACGATCTACTACCACGCCTCGTTCGAGCGACTGCCGATCCGCCGGCAGGTCGGCGTGGTCGCCCACGAGGTCTTGCACGTCGCGCTGCGCCACCCGCAGCGCTATCTCGATCTGCGGCGCACGCTCGGCGACGTCGACCTGCGGCTCTTCACGATCTGCGCCGACGCGATCGTCAACAGCACGCTCGGTCATCTCGGCTGGCTCGATCTGCCGGACGATGCCGTCACCCTCGACGTCTTGTTGAAGGATTCGTTCGGCGTCGAGGTCACGGTCGAGACCGCGCTGCTCGACTGGGACGTCGAGCGGCTCTATCGCGCGCTCGACGACCGCTTGCCGCTGCCGCAAAATCCGGGCGGAAAGTCGGGGCGCCCGGCGCCCGGCCGAATCGAGGCGGAGACCACCGGCACCGGCAGCGGCGGTCGTTCGTTCATGCGGCGCGAGATGCCGGCGGTGCGCGAGGACGGGCCGCGCTCGGGCCGGGCGCGTGCGCTCGGCGCCGATGCCGACACCGACATCTATCCGGTCGCCGACACCGAAGGCCCGCCGGAGGCGGAGGCCGACCGCGCCCGCGAATGGAGCGAGCGGCTGATCCGCGCGCATGCCGGCGACGGTGAGTTCTCCATGCTGCGCACGCTCTTGGCCGATCTGCCGAAGAGCCGCACCCCGTGGGAGCAGGTGTTGCGCACGAGGCTCGCCAAAAGCCTCGGCAGAAAACCGGACGTCTCGTGGTCGCGGCCGTCGCGCTCCTACATCGCCAATCAGGGACGCGGCGGGCCGCATCGCCGGCTGCCATGGGAGCCGGGCTTCGTCGCTTCGCGAAAAACGCCGCGGCTCGCGCTGGTGGTCGACGTCTCCGGCTCGATCGAGGACGATTTGATGCAGAAGTTCGCCCGCGAGGTGGAGGCGATCACCCGCCGCCTCGAGGCGGGGCTTCTGCTGATCATCGGCGACGTGAAGGTGCGAAATGTCGAGTGGTTCGAGCCCGGCCGCTCGCGGCTGCGCGACATGGTGTTCGAGGGCGGCGGCGGCACCGATTTTTCCCCCCTGCTCGAGGAGGCCGACCGCCACCACCCCGACATCTGCGTGGTGTTGACCGATCTCGACGGGCCGGCCCGCTTCGTGCCGCGCTGGCCCGTGATATGGGCGGTCACCGAGGCGCACGCCCGCGCGGTGCCGCCGTTCGGCCAGCTCTTGGTGCTGCGCTGAAGCGGCGGCACGCGGCCGGAAACGCCATCAGAGAATCGGCCGGCCGCCGGTCACCGCGACGGTGGCGCCCGAGACGTAGCTCGCCTCGTCGGCCGCCAGCATCACGTACACGGGTGCGAGTTCCTTCGGCTGGCCGGGCCGCTGCATCGGCACCTGCTTGCCGAAATTCTTCACCTTCTCCTCCGGCATGGTGGAGGGGATCAGCGGCGTCCAGATCGGTCCCGGCGCCACGCAGTTCACCCGGATGCCCTTCTCGGCCAAGAGCTGGGCGAGCCCGCCGGTGAAATTCTGGATCGCCCCCTTGGTGGTCGCATAAGCGAGCAGGCTCGGGCTCGGCGTGTCGGCATTGACCGAGGTCGTGTTGACGATCGCGCCGCCCTCGCCCATGTGCGGCAGCGCCGCCTTGATCAGATAGAACATCGCGTGGATGTTGGTGCGGAAGGTGCGGTCCCACTCCTCGTCGGCGATGTCCTCCACCGAGGAGAAGGTCGCCTGGTGGGCAGCGTTGTTGACCAGCACGTCGATCCGGCCGAATGCCGCGACCGCCTCGTCGACGATCTTCCGGCAGTGCGCCGGGTCGCCGATGTCGCCCGCCACCAGCACGCATTTCCGGCCGGCGTCCTCGACCCAGCGCCGGGTCTCGGCGGCGTCGTCGTCCTCGTCGAGATAGCTCACCAGCACGTCGGCGCCCTCGCGGGCATAGGCGATCGCCACCGCCCGGCCGATGCCGCTGTCGCCGCCGGTGACGATCGCCGCCTTGCCGGCGAGCCGGCCGGAGCCGCGATAGCTGGTCTCGCCGTGGTCGGGCCTCGGGTCCATTGCGTCGGTGCGGCCCGGCATCGGCTGGTGCTGCTCGCGAAAGGGCGGCTTCGGAAGGTCGACATTGCTCATGGTCGCAGTCCACTCGATCGGTTCGATGGGTCGGATCTCGCGAGGTGAACCGCGGCGCGGCGCCCGTTGTTCCGGGAGTCGGCCGGCCGACCGAGGCGCGCGGCGTCACGCCTCGTGGGCGGCCTCGCGGCCCTCGGCGATCACCTCGCGCATGCGGGCGAGGTCGGCCTGCTCGGCCTCGATCTCCGCGTGATCGTCGGCCGCGGAGGGGCAGTGGCACAGCGCGACCAGCAGCGGAAAATGATCCGAGCCGATGCCCGGCAGCACCCGCAGCCCGGCGAGCCGAAAGACCGGCGCGAAGAACACGTGGTCGAGCGGCCAGCGCAGCAGCCGCCAGCGGGCGTGGAAGGTGGGGAAGAAGCCGCGGCCGACGCGCGGGTCGAGCAGGCCGGAGACCTGCTGAAACAGCGTCGTGGTCTTCGACCAGGCGACGTCGTTGAGGTCGCCCGCCACCACCGCCGGCTCGTCGCCGCGTCGCACCTCGCGGCCGACCAGCACCAGCTCGGCGTCGCGCTGCGCGGTGTCGGCCCGCGGCGGCGGGCGCGGATGCACGCCGTACAGCACGATCGACTGCCCCGAGCGCAACCGCACGCCGGTTTTGATCGAAGGAATCTCGTCGGTGAGCAGATGACGGAGCCGCGGCGCCTCGAGCGGCAGCCGCGAGAAGAGATGCATGCCGTAGGTGTTGTCCTGCGGATGGCGGATCGCGTGCGGATAGCGGTCGAGCAGCGGCGCGAGCGCGCGGTCCCACCACGCGTCGGTCTCGACCAGCAGCACCAGGTCGGGATCGATCTCGCGCACCCGCGCGAGCAAAGCCTCGCTCTTGCGGTTGGACATCAGCACGTTGGCGACCATCAGCGTGAACCGGGCGCCGTCGCGGCACGCCTCGGATTTCAGCACTTGGCGGGAATGCAGCGGCGTGTAGGGCCAGATGCGCCACAGCTGCCAGCCGAGCGCGGCCGCCTGGAGCGCCAGGAACGCGCCGGTGAGGAGACCGAGCGGCAGCAGCCAAAAGGTCGCCGCCATCGTGACGACCAGCAGCACGGCGATCTGCGCGCGCGGAAAGTCGGCGACGCGGATCCACCGGTTGGTGCTCGGCAGCACGGCGACGGCGGTCGCCGCCACCAGCGCGAGCCCGAGCACGATCACGATGAGAGAGCCGGCGAACTGCACGCGTCACGCCCCGTCAGCGAAAGATCGTCGAGAAAGCAGCACCGCCGGGCCGCCGCCCCACGGCTTCCGGCACAAGGATCCGATGCGGAATCCGCGGCAAGGTCCGGACCGCATGGTTCGGCCGTCGAACGCGCGAGCGGCCCGGTCCGTTCCCGCCTCGCGGGCGTCGGGCAGTTCACACCGTCAGCCGGGCGCCAGCGTCGCCGCCGGCTCGGGCGGGTTCATGTCGCTACCGCTCATCTTGGCGGCGGTGAGATAGACACCGGCGATCAGCAGGAGCGCGAACAGCACGGTGGCGATCCCGGTCTTCGAGAACAGGCTGAACATCCTTCCTCCGCGTCGTCCGAGTTTTGGAGTTTCGATCGGGATTTTCGGGGCAACGGGACACCGCCCGGCCGGGTTCCGCCTTTCGCGCACCCAACGCAGGCTCCGGCCCGCTTTGCCTTCGCGCGCCCCGGCGCGTATCACACCGCTGCCCCCGCACATGCGTTTCGAGGACACGAGGCCGCCATGGAAGCGTCACGCCCGTCCGCGCGATCCGCTCCGGATCTGCGCACCGACAGAGACTATTTCGCGCTGCTGACCGGCAGCCACGCGCGGGTGGTCGGCACGCCCCTGGTCCCGGAGGGCCGCGACGCGGCGTGGCTCTACGAGGAGGCGCCCTATCCGGTGCTGGCGCACGACGGCGCCGCCGACCCGTGCTTCGTCTATGCCAACCGGGCGGCGCAAACATGCTTCGAGTACGGGTGGGACGAGTTCGTCGGCCTGCCGTCGCGGCTTTCGGCGGAGGCGCCCGAGCGGGCCGACCGCCAGCGCCTGCTCGACGCGGTGACCCGCGACGGCTTCATCCGCGACTATCGCGGCATCCGGATCGCCAAGTCCGGGCGCCGCTTCTGGATCGAGAACGGCACGGTGTGGAACCTGGTCGACGCGAGCGGCGTCGTGCGCGGCCAGGCCGCCACCTTCTCCGGCTGGACCGACATCTGACCGGCCGGTCGGCCGCGCGGCATCCGGCGGGTGCCGCCGCCCCGCGGGATCAGCCGGGCGGCTCGTCCGCCTCTTCGTCGGCTTCGAGAATGTCGACGATCGCCGCCGCCTTGCCCGCCGGCTGCCGGCCGAGGCCGTCGCCGCGGTTGGCCGCCCACACGGCGGCCTCCTCCACGTCGCGGACGGTCGGATCGAGCGCGAGGATCGCGGCGACCTCGACGTCCTCGGCGGTGCGAAGAATGCGGCGGACGTCGGCGGCGCTCGCTCGCGGGGCCTCGGTCGCGGGGGTGGCGGGGGTCGTGTCGACAGCGGCGCGATGGTCGGACATGCCAAACCTCCTTGGTCGAGCACACGGCGCTTCGAGGACTCCTCTGGAAAATTTGGGGACGCACGCCCGGCCCGCAACCCGCGCTCCGGCACCTTCGGGCCGCCTCCGGAAGGCGCCCGTCGCGACGTCTCGCCGCGGTTGCGAGGGTCGGTCGCCACGCCGACCGACGCAATTGCGAAGGGGAACGAAAAAAGGCTGGAACCGCTGCGTCTCCCGAACGTTACGGCAGAACGGCAGAAATTTGTCGGCGCCCCGCCGGCGGTCGGTCATCATTTCGGGTTCGTCTCTTGTATTTCGTTGAAACGATCGGAGTATCGCGATCGGAGTCCCGCCGATGAACGGGCCGCCGCAGCGTGTCCGGCGGGAGCGCCTCGACGGAGGCTGCGATCGCGAACCGATTCACGTGCCCGGAAGCATCCAGCCGTTCGGAACGCTGCTGGTGATCGATCCAGCCGATGGTCGTGTCGTGCAGGCGGCCTGTCCGCCGGGCTCGTCGGTGCTGGCGCCGGGCGATCCGATCGGCCGCCCGCTCGGCGAGGCGCTGGCGGACGGCGCGGGCCGCGAGCTCGCCCGCCTGCTGGAGCGGGTGCCGGCGTCGGGCGCCGGGCTGCTCGGGCTGGTGCGGCCGGGCGGCATCCCCCACCACGTGATCGGCCACCGCTCGGACGGCATGACGGTGATCGAGCTCGAGCCGTCCGGCCCGGACTCGTCCGGCACGGACCGGTCCGGCGCGGACCCGTCCGGCGCGAGCGGGCACGGCGGGTTCGACGAGGTGCATCCGCACGTGCGCGACTTCCTCGATGCCGTCCAGAAGGCGGCGTCGATCGATCGGCTGTGTGCGCTGGCGGCCCGCGAGGTGCGGCGGATCACCGGGCTCGACCGCGTGCTGATCTATCGCTTCGACCCCGCCTGGAACGGCGAGGTGATCGCCGAGGACCGCAACGACCGCCTGCCCTCCTATCTCGGCCTGCGCTTTCCCGCCGCCGACATCCCGGCCCAGGCGCGCGCGCTCTACCGGCTCAATCGGCTGCGGCTGATCCCCGACGCCGACTACGAGGCGGTGCCGATCCGCCCGGCCGCCAATCCGCGCACCGGCCGGCCGCTCGATCTCGGCCTCTCGGTGCTGCGCAGCGTCTCGCCGATCCATCGCGAGTACATGCGCAACATGGGCACCATGGCCTCGATGTCGATCTCGCTGTTGCGGGAGGGCGGGCTGTGGGGGCTGATCTCGTGCCACAACCGAACGCCGGCGCGGGTGCCGTACCAGGTGCGGGTCGCTTGCGACGTGATCGGCCAGGTGCTGTCGCTGCAGCTCGCCGCGACCGAGACGGCGGCCGCCGCCGAGCACCGCAACGCCCTGCGCGGCGTGCACGGCCGGCTGCTCGCGGCGATGGCGAGCGCCGAGCATTTCGTCGGCGGCCTCGCCGCGCGTCCCGACGACCTGCTCGCCCTCACCGGCGCGAGCGGCGCCGCGGTGGTGACCGGCGGCCGGGTCGTGCGGATCGGCGCGGCGCCGGCCGAGACCGACATTCTCAAGCTGGTCGACCGGCTCGCCGAGGGCGGCCGCGACGACGTGTTCGTCACCGACCGGCTGGCCGACGCGATGCCGGGCGGCGAGGCGATCAAGGACACCGCGAGCGGCGTGCTGGCGATCTCGATCTCGCAGCTGCACGACAGCTATCTCCTGTGGTTCCGCCCCGAGACCATCCACACCGTCACCTGGGGCGGCGACCCGCGAAAAGTGCCGTCGCCGGACGATCCGACCCGGCTGAGCCCACGAACATCGTTCGAGGCGTGGCGCGAGACGGTGCGGCTCACCTCGCCGCCGTGGCGCTCGGTGGAGCGCGAGGCCGCCGCCGAGCTGCGCACCGCGATCGTCGACATCGTGCTGCGCAAGGCGGAGGAGACCGCCGCCCTGTCGGAGCGGCTCACCAGCATCAACAAGGAGCTCGAGGCGTTCTCCTACTCGGTCAGCCACGATCTGCGGGCGCCGTTCCGGCACATCGTCGGCTATGCCGAGCTACTGAAGAAGTTCGAGGGCGAGCGGCTGAGCGAGCGGGGCGTGCGCTATGTCGACACCATCGTCGAGTCGGCGGTCTCGGCCGGCAAGCTGGTCGACGACCTGCTCGGCTTCTCGCAGATGGGCCGCGCCGCCCTCGCCCCGGTGCCGGTCGACATGAACGCGCTGGTGGCCGAGGTGCGGCGCCGGCTCGCCCCGGACCTCGGCGAGCGGGCGATCGCGTGGCGGATCGCCGCGCTGCCGCCGACCCGCGCCGACCCGATGATGCTGCGCCTCGCGATGCAGAACCTGGTCGAGAACGCGCTGAAGTTCACCCGCGGCCGCGAGCCGGCGGTGATCGAGATCTTCGCCGACCAGGGGCCGGAGGAGACCGTCTACCGCGTGCGCGACAACGGCGCCGGATTCGACATGGCCTATGTCGAGAAGCTGTTCGGCGTGTTCCAGCGGCTCCACCGGGTGGAGGAGTTCGAGGGCACCGGGATCGGCCTCGCCAACGTCAAGCGGATCGTCGAGCGGCACGGTGGCCGGGTGTGGGCGGAGGGATCGCCCGACGGGGGAGCGACGTTCTCGTTCGTCCTGCCCGACGGGCACGACACGAGCGGGGATCGTCGATGGCGGAGCTGAAACCCATTCTGCTGGTGGAGGACAATCCGAAGGACATCGAGCTGACGCTCGCTGCGCTCGATCAGTGCCAGCTCGCCAACACCGTCGTGGTCACCCGCGACGGCGCCGAGGCGCTCGACTATCTCCATGCCCGCGGCGCCCATGCCGGCCGCAACTCCGGCGATCCGGTGGTGGTGCTGCTCGACCTCAAGCTCCCGAAGATCGACGGGCTCGAGGTTTTGGAGCGCATCAAGTCCGATCCCACGCTGCGCCACACGCCGGTGGTGATGCTCACCTCCTCGCGCGAGGAGCGCGACCTGGTCGGCAGCTACCGGCTCGGCGTCAACGCCTTCGTGGTGAAGCCGGTGGCGTTCTCCCAGTTCTTCGAGGCGATCCGCGACCTCGGCATGTTCTGGGCGGTGCTCAACGAGCCGCCGCCCGGCGGTGCGTCTCCCGTGGGGCCGCCGTGAGCCCCGCCGCCGATCCACCGTCGCAAGGCGCGATCCGCATCCTCCATCTGGAGGACGATCCGCTCGATGCCGGCCTGGTGAGCGACTATCTCGAGGCGGCGGGCCTCGACTGCCGCATCACCCGGGTGCAGCAGCGCGGCGATTTCGCCGCGGCGCTCGAGGCGGGCGATCTCGACATCGTGCTCGCCGACCATCAGCTGCCGAACTTCGACGGCGTGGCCGCGCTGGCGCTGGCGCGCGAAAAGGCGCCCGAGGTGCCGTTCGTGTTCGTCTCCGGTGCGTTCGGCGAGGAGCTGGCGGTCGAGGCGCTGCGCCACGGCGCGACCGACTACGTGGTCAAGCAGCGGCTCGAGCGGCTGCCGGCGGTGGTGCGCCGGGCGCTCGCCGAGCGGGCCGAGCGGGCCGAGCGGCTGCGCGCCGAGGCGGCGCTGCGCGACAGCGAGGCCTTGTTGCGCGCCACCTTCGACAATGCCGGCGTCGGCATGGTGCTGATGGACGGCGACGGCATCGTCGGCCGCGCCAATGCGACCTTCTGCGGGATCGTCGGCCGCCAGACCTACCGGCTCGCCGGGCGCTCGTTCGTGGCGTTGATCCATCCCGACGACACCGAGGCGGTGCGCGGCGCCCTCGCCGCGTTGCACCGGCCGAGCGGGCCGGTGGTGCTGGAGGCGCGCGGCCTGTGCCCGAACGGCCGGGTCATCTGGCTGCGCATCACGCTGTCGGCGATCGGCGAGCGGCAGCAAATCCTCGCGGTGGTCGAGGACGTCACCGCCCACGTCACCGCCCAGCGTGCGCTCGCCACCAGCGAGGAGCTGTTTCGCACCCTCGCCGACAACATCCACCAGTTCGCCTGGATGGCCGACGCGAGCGGCTGGATCTACTGGTACAACGAGCGCTGGTTCGACTACACCGGCACCACGCTGGAGACGATGCAGGGCTGGGGCTGGCGCGCCGTGCACCATCCCGATCACCTCGAGCGCGTCACCGACAAGTTCCGCGCGAGCCTCGCCGCCGGCACCGAGTGGGAGGACATCTTTCCGCTGCGCGGCCGCAACGGCGCGTATCGCTGGTTCCTGTCGCGCGCGGTGCCGATCCGCGACGCGACCGGACGACTCGTCCGATGGTTCGGCACCAATACCGACGTCACCGCCCAGCGCGAGGCCGACGAGGCGGTTCGCCGCCTCAACGAGACGCTGGAGCAGCGCGTGGTCGAGGCGATCGCCGAGCGCGAGGCGATCCTCGCGAAGCTCGAGGAGACCCAGCGGCTCGAGACGATCGGCCAGCTCACCGGCGGCTTCGCGCACGACTTCAACAATCTGCTGACGCCGATCATCGGCAATCTCGACCTCTTGCGCCGGCGGCTCGGCGAGAACGAGCGGGCCCAGCGGCTGATCGGTAGCGCCATGCAGGGCGCCGAGCGCGCCAAGACGCTGGTGCAGCGGCTGCTCGCCTTCGCCCGCCGCCAGGTGCTGGAGCCGCGCCCGGTCGACGTCGCGGCGCTGGTCGGCGAGGCGAGCGACTTCGTGCTGCGCTCGCTCGGGCCGGACGTCTCGCTGGTGATCGAGGCGCCCGACGGCCTGCCGGCCGCCCGCGTCGACCCGACCCAGCTCGAGCTCGCGCTGCTCAATCTCGCGGTCAACGCCCGCGACGCGATGCCGAGCGGCGGCACGCTGACCGTCGCGCTCGACCGGCGGACGATCGGCCCCGACGACCACGACGGCGTGCGCCCGGGCGACTATGTGCGGATCGCCGTCACCGACACCGGCACCGGAATGGACGCCGAGACGCTCGCCCACGCGATCGAGCCGTTCTACTCGACCAAGGAGATCGGCAAGGGAACCGGGCTCGGGCTGTCGATGGTGCACGGGCTCGCCGCGCAGTCGGGCGGCGCGCTGGTGCTGTCGAGCAGGCCGGGCGCCGGCACGCGGGCGGAAATCTGGCTGCCGGTGGCGAGCGAGCAGGCGGAGCTTCGCCACGCCGCCCGGCGCGCCGCCGTCGTCGCCGCCGCCTCGCGGCCGGTCTTCATCCTCCTGGTCGACGACGAGCCCTTGGTGCGGGCGACCACGGTGGCGATGCTGAGCGATCTCGGCCACCGGGTGCTCGAGGCGGGCTCCGGCGCCCAGGCGCTCGACCTGCTCGGCGCCGGCGAGAGCCCCGACCTGGTGATCACCGACTATCTGATGCCGGCGATGACCGGCGCCGAGCTCGCGCGCGAAATCCGCGCCCGCAAGCCCGGCCTGCCGATCCTGCTCGCCACCGGCTATGCGAGCCTCGCCGGCAACGTCACGACCGACCTGCCGCTGCTGCCGAAGCCGTTCGAGCAGGCCGAGCTCGCCGCCACCGTCGACCGGCTGATCGCCGGCGCCCGCCCCGACAGCGACGTCGGTCCGTCCGCCGACGGTGCCGCGCCCGGGTGACGCCGCGCGGCTCGCGATCGGATGCCGCGGCGCGGCAGGCGCCAGGCGGCATGTGCGGGCGGCGGCCGGCGGCACCAGCCACCGGCCGCGAGGGGTGGTCAGCGGGACACGGTGCCGGAGGCCGCTCCGGCGTCGCCGAGCTTCACCGGCGGGATCGGGCCGGGCGGCGCCACCTGGCTCATCAGATCGTCGTTCCAGGTGCCCTCGACCTTCACGTGGGCGGTGGCGCCGAGCTCGACCGCCTCGATCAGATTGTGATTCACATAGGCGTAGATGCCGGGCTGGCGGAAGGTGTAGAGCGCGGCGCCCGCCGAGCCGCCGCGGATGAACCAGGTCTCGAGATCCTTCTCCGGCGGATTGTCGAACTTGCCGGTCTCCCACACGTAATCGCCGTGGCCGCCGATCAGATGCGGACGGGTGTCGCGATTGGCCTGCGAGTGGACGAACAGCACCGTCTCGCCGACCTTTGCGGTGAGCGCGTTCTTGCCGGTCAGGGCGCCGACCCGGCCCTCGAACACGACGTGAGTCGGGATCAGCTTGCGCATCACCTCGGTGGTGTCGCTGTAGGACTCGGCGAGCGAGTCGTACGATTTGAAGGCGCCGGTCTCGTCGCGCGGGACGTAGAGGTCGTTCTCGCCGATGTAATAGACGCGATCGTAGTGCAGCGGCTTGCCGTCGGCGTCCTTCAGGCCGTCGCGCGGCAGCACCATCACCGTGCCGGACATGCCGGAGACGACGTGCCACGGGATCATGCCCTCTGGCGCGCAGTGATAGACGAAGGTGCCGGCGCGGGTCGCCTTCCAGCGCAGCACCACCTGCTGGCCGGGATCGACGTGCGTGAGCGCGCCGCCGCCGAGCGCCCCGGTCGCGGCGTGCAGGTCGATGTTGTGCGGCATCGTGTTGGTCTCGGGATTGACCAGCGTGATCTCGACATAGTCGCCCTGGTGCACCACCATCATCGGGCCCGGCATCGAGCCGTTGAAGGTCATCGCCCGCAGCTTGGTGCCCTGGTCGTCGATCACCATCTCCTTCTCCTCGATCACCAGCCTGAAGGCGACGATCTTCGGCCCCTCCTCGGTCGCCTGCTCGTGAGCATGAACGAACGGCGGCGCCACCAGCGCGATCTCCTGGCGCGGCAGATCGGGTGTCTCGGCCAGCGCCGGCGCAGCGGCGAGAAGAGCGGCCATCGCCGCGCCCATCAGTGCGGATCGTCTCGTGATCATCTCGCTCTCCTGTCTGTTCGCGTGTCCCGAGAGCGTTGTCGCGCCGCCGTCGTCGACCATCGTTGTGAAAACGCAATCTCACAAACGATCGGCTGCGGGCGCCGGTTTGTTCGTGCGCAAAGACGGCTCGCGCCGGCCGGCGCTAGGCTGCCGCTCATGACGACCGCGCTCACCCCCGATCTCACCGTCGACGCCGTGATGTGCCGCTGGCCCGGCACGATCCGCGTCTTCCTGGCCCACCGCATGCGCTGCATCGGTTGCCCGATCGCCGGCTTCCATTCGATCGAGGAGGCGTGCATCGAGCACCGGGTGGAGCCTGCGGGCTTCATCGCCGCATTGCGCGCCGCCGCGCTGCACGACGCGGCGTGATCACGACGGCCTGTTGACGACGCCGCGCCGAAAGACGCGGGCTCGCGCCGGACCAGGCTCGGTGGCTCAGTCGGGCTCGCCCTCGGCGAGCAGCATCAGGCGGTGCGGCTCCACCACGGTGATGCGCTGGCGGCCGCTCTCGACCAGCCCCTGGTCCTCCCAGCCGCTCAGGATGCGGCTGACGGTGTGCAGTGTGGTGCCGGTCATCTCGGCGATGTCCTGGCGCGAGATCGGGAAGTCGATCTGGACGCCGCGCTCGACCTTGCGGCCGGCCTGCTTGGCGAGGCGCAGGAGGGCGTGGGCGACGCGGCGCTCGACCTGCTCGGTCGACATCTCGACCACCCGCGTGTGCAGCTCCTGAAGACGGCTGCCGACGGTGACGAGGGTGTTGGCGCCGAGCATCGGGTGGGCGGCGACCAGCCGCGGCCACGCCGCGGTCGGCCACTGCAGCGCGAGGCTGTCGACCACCGCCACGGCGGTGCCGGGATAGGTGGTCCGGCCGATCGCCATCGCCACGCCGAACGGCTCGCCGGCCGACACCCAGCGCACCACCACCTGCTGCCCGTCCGCCGTCACCTTGAAGACGCGCAGATTGCCGTGCAGCAGCACGAAGAAGGCGTGCGCCTCGGCATCCTGGTGAAAGACGGTGGCGCCCTTGGGATAGCGGGTCACCTGCGCCTCGCGCAGCAGCGCGTCGAGCTCGGCCGGGGCGAGCCCGGCAAAGATCGGCAGAGCGGCGACCAGCGCGCGATCGACGTCGGCCATCAGGCGAGTCTCGGACAGGAGGCGCGCGGGCGCAGAGCCGGGCGAGGTGTCGTCATGCGGGTCCGGGGGCGAGAGCGGCAGCCCCGATTCACTCGCACGCCGGCGGCGACCGCGCAATCCGTTCGCCGTGGGCGGTGGCGACGGGGATCGGGGCAGGACATCGCCACGCCGTCCGGGCGGGCGCTCGGTCGGTCGGTCGGCGGGAAAGCGCGGCTGGAAGGGGTTTTTTGGTACAGCTGGGTGGACTCGAACCACCGACCTCCTGATCCACAGTCAGGCGCTCTAACCAACTGAGCTACAGCTGCACGCGCGAGCGCGCGGAAACTAGGCGCAGACGGCGGATTTGGCAAGCCGGTCCGGCGGGTGGCGTGCACCACCTTTTTGCGGGGCGGCGGGGGCCGCGGGCGCCGGGCCGGTCGAGAGGTCTCGGACCGGGCCGCGGCGGGTGCGGACGGGTGCGCCGCGCACCGAATGCGTGGCCGCCGGCGGCTCCCCCCCCCACAGTCGGCCGTGGGTCACGGCACCACTGCGGTGCAGCCCTCGAGCCGGCGGTCGGACCGGGCGAGCCCGCGAACCCCGAGCCGCTCAGGCGGCGCGTTCGGCGGGCGAGCGGCCCTTGGTCCCGGTGATCGCCTCGACCGAGCGCTCGACCGCCGACCACAGGGCGCCGATCTCGGCGGCGGCCGCCGAGTGAGGGTCGACCTCCGGTGCGCTGGCGCCGGCCGCGAGCGCCAGCGAGAAGCCGGCGCGCTGGGTGATCTGGCCCGACCACACCGGAATGCCGAGCCGATCGAGATGGGCGCGGGCGTGCGCCACCACCGGCGCCTCGCGGTCGTCGCGGCGGGCGGGCGCGGCGTTGATCACCACGGCATAGGGCTTTGCCCGCTCCTGTGCGGTCTTCACCGTCTCGCGCACGGCGTGCAGATCGAACAGGCTCGGCCGGGCCGGCACCAGCACCATGGTGGAGGCCCGGATCGCCTCGCTCACCACCACCCACATGGTCGGCGGCGTGTCGATGAACACCCAGTCGTAGCCCTCGGTCATGGCGATCGCCAAAAGGCCGTCGACGCCGCGCGCCGCGTTCTTGACGATCGGCTCGCCGCCCGGTCGCAGCGACTGCCACAGCGTCAGCGAGCCCTGGGGGTCGGCATCGACGAGGAGGCAACGGTGTCCCGCCTGATGGGCGGCGGCGGCGAGATGGGCGGTGAGCGTGCTCTTGCCCGCGCCACCCTTGCGGGAGGCCAACGTGACGATGTTCATGGGCCACTCCTCGGCTCTGCAGGGGAGCCTGCGGGAGCCATGGTTAACGGAACGTAAATCGCAGAAAGCGCGTCCTTTTCCAATCCGGCACGGCGGCGGCGGGTGGTGACGCCGCCGCTTCGGAGCGGCGGCCCGGCCAAGGGATTTCCGATGGTCTCACAAAGGGATACGCCACGATCCGTAGGGTTGCGCCCGACCAAAATATCGCCGATTTGCACGTAGTCGTCCGGATAGCCACGATTGCGGCCGGACTGCGGCTTTCGCGGATGCGTCCATCCGCGAGATACGGTCGGCGGGGCCGAAGGCATGGCCCGGCCGACCATTTTCCGGCGAATCGCCCCCGGCCCGGCTCACCCCGCCCCGGCTCACCCGGCCCGGCTCACCGGCGCCCGCCCACCTCGTCGATGTGCGCGAGCATCTCGGCCGGATCCTCGAACACCCGGTAGGCGCCCGCCCGCACCAGCTCGTCGTCGCCATAGCCGCCCGACAAGAGGCCGATGCCGAGGGCGCGGGCGCGCTGCGCCGCCAGCATGTCCCACACGCTGTCGCCGACCACGCAGGCGGTCTCGATCGGCACGCCCAACCGTTCGGCGGCGGTAATGAAGAGGTCGGGGTCGGGCTTTGCGTACTTCACCTGGTCGCGGGTGACGACCGGCACCCGGTCGAAATCGACCCCGAGCGTCTCGATCGTCCGGCGAGCGGTCTCCATCCGGCCGCTGGTGGCGATCGCCCACGGGATCTCCGCCTCGGTCAGCCAGGCGAGCAGCTCTCTTGCGCCGGGCAGCGGCTCGATCGCCGCCGAGCGCTGCCCGAAGGCTTCCGCATGGCGGTCGCGCAGGCGGCGGTCGAGCTCGGGCGTCATCGTCATCCCGGTCTCGCGCAGGAGCTGCTCGGTGAACAGGCCGCCGCTCATGCCGATCTTGCGGTGGATGCGCCACACCGACAGCGGCAGGTTCTCCGCCTCCAGCGCCTCGTGCCAGGCGAGGACGTGATGATAGACGCTGTCGATCAGCGTGCCGTCGAGGTCGAACAGGAAGGCGGTTTTCGGGCGGGCCATGCGGCGGCGATCTCCTTCGAGGCGCGCCGGCGACGCACCGCCGGCGCAAGCGAATCATGACCGATTCGTCGCACCGCCCCGCGACGGTTTTGCGATGCGGTCGCCGGCATCCCCAGCTCGCGCGCAAATCCCCGCCGTCCGCTCGCCTTGGCAGCCCGCCGCCGGCATGGCATTGAACGGCGAGACGGTCGGCGCGGCCGCCCGGCGGCGCCACCGCGCCTTCCTTTTTTTCCCGCGGCCCCGCATCGACAGGGGGAGCACGTGACCACCGACACCCGGCCGGACGACGTCCAGCAGCACGCCGACTTCTCGCCCGCCGAGCGCGACGCGGTCTATCGCTGCATCGAGACGCGGCGCGACGTGCGCGGTCAGTTCCTCCCCGACCCGATCCCCGACGACGTGCTGGCGCGCCTGCTGCACGCGGCCCATCATGCGCCCTCGGTCGGCTTCATGCAGCCGTGGGACTTCATCGTGGTGCGCGATCCGGCCGCCAAGCAGCGGGTGCATACGGCGTTCGCCGCCGCCCACAAGGAAGCCTCGCAAATGTTTCCCGACGAGAAGGCGGCGCGCTATCGCGCCCTCAAGCTCGAAGGGATTCTCGAGGCGCCGGTCGGGCTGTGCATCACCTGCGACCGCGAGCGCACCGGCCCGGTGGTGATCGGCCGCACCCACCAGCCGGAGATGGACCTCTACAGCGCGGTGTGTGCGGTGCAGACGCTGTGGCTCGCGGCACGGGCGGAAAATCTCGGGGTCGGCTGGGTCAGCATCGTCCGCTACGAGGACCTTCGCACCGCGCTCGGGATCCCGCCGCGCATCCAGCCGATCGCCTATCTGTGCATCGGCCGGGTGTCGCACTTCTATGCCAAGCCGGAGCTGGAGACGGCCGGGTGGCTGCCGCGGCTGCCGCTGCGCGATCTCGTGTGGTTCGACGCCTGGCACCACCGCGACGGGGACGAGTCCCTGCTGTCTGCACTATAGAAACCACTTACTATTGGATTTGCGTGCATCAACCCACCGTCTGTGAGGTAATGAAAATGCCCTCGAAAGAACATGAACTATGGTTCGCACCAGAAGGCGGATCTAGCGCGGTTCCGGGCTTTTTGACATCCGTTTCCGCCCAGTTCATCTCTACTCTACTTACCTATCAAATAGACAAGGAAATAAAAGGCAGTATATCCGAGATCGGGACATTCATGGGGAAAACATTTGTAGGCCTCGTGAAAGCATCTCGACGAGACGAAATTGTTTTAGGACTTGATGTCTTTCCGGAATACGTTGAGCTCGGATTCAAAAAAACAATGAGCCAACTACCTAAAACAGAAGTCGAAAACGTCGTGGCTGTGAAGAAAAGCAGCCGAGACGTCTCTACGCTTGAATGGATTAGCCGACTCAAGACGCCCGCGCGATTCATTCATATTGACGGAGAACACAGCTATGACGCAATAGCCAACGACCTCAGGCTTGCGTCTTCTTTCTTATCGAAAAGGTCTATTGTCGTTATAGACGACTTCCTGCACGATTGGTATCCTGACCTAACTGAAGGCATAATTGATTCTTTTAAAATTCTCCGAAACATCGTGCCGATTGCCGTTGCGCCAAGACTGGGGCACCTACAGGATGGGGGAACAAAACTCATCTGTAGTACAGAAGACGGCGCCCTGGAATACCGAAACCATATACTCAACACGTTTCGCGATAAAAAGGCAAGAACCGTTCGTTTTGTCGGACGAGAAATCATTACCTTTCAAGGCTTCTAGAAGAACGGCACGCGGGCAGCACATTTCATTGACGCATAAGGAGGTTATGGGTTTTCGCCATCGTCGGCGCGTGGGGAGGGTTTTATAGCGTCATGGGCATGCTGTGCTCGCCGATTCAATCCGAATTCCATGATGAAATGCCTAACAACACGCTGCGCTCACTGTTTCTGCCAAAAACGTCCGCCCGCCCGCGTCAGCCGGCGCCGAGGGCGACGGCCGTGTTGTAGGTGACGAAGGCGGCGGCGTAGGCGAGCGTCAGCATGTAGCCGAAGGTCACCGCCACCCAGCGCCAGCCGCCGGTCTCGCGCTTGATCACCGCCAGCGTCGCCGCACATTGCGGGGCGAAGATGTACCAGGCGAGCAGCGCGAGTGCGGTCGCGAGGCTCCAGCTCTGCGCGAGCGCCTCGCCGATCTGGGTGTCGCCGCCGCCGATCGAGTAGACGGTGCCCAGCGCCGCGACCGCCACCTCGCGGGCCGCCATGCCGGGCACCAGCGCGACGTTGATCTGCCAGTTGAAGCCGATCGGCGCGGTGAGCGGCGCCAGCGCGTGGCCGATCATCGAGGCGAGGCTGTAGGTGATGGCCGGCTCGGTGGCGCCTTCGGGCGGCTGCGGAAACGAGGCGAGGAACCAGATCAGCACCGCCATCGCGAAGATGATGGTGCCGGCCCGCTCGAGAAACGCCTTTGCCCGCGTGACCAGGCCGAGGGCGACGCTCTTCGGGCGCGGCAGCTTGTAGTCCGGCAGCTCCAGCATGAACGGCTCGGACGGCTGGTCGCGCCAGAAGACCCGCTTGGCGACGAAGGCGACGGTGAGCGCCCCGAGGATGCCGACCGCATAGAGCGAGAACATCACCACGCCCTGCAGGTCGAACAGGCCGAGCACCGGGCGGCTCGGCACGAAGGCCGAGATCAGCAGCACATAGACCGGGATGCGCGCCGAGCAGGTCATCAGCGGCGCTACCAGGATGGTGGTCAGGCGGTCGCGCCGGGAATCGATCACGCGGGTCGCCATGATGCCGGGGATGGCGCAGGCAAAGCTCGACAGGAGCGGGATGAAGGCGCGGCCGTGCAGGCCGGCGCTGCCCATCACCCGGTCCATCAAGAAGGCGGCGCGGGCGAGATAGCCGAGATCCTCCAGCACCAGGATGAAGAAGAAAAGGATGAGGATCTGCGGCAGGAAGACCAGCACGCCGCCGACCCCGGCGATCACGCCGTCCTTCAGGAAGCTCTGCAGGAGGCCGGCCGGCACGTATGCCTCGACCAGCCCGCCGAGCGCATCGAAGGCGGCCTCGATCAGATCCATCGCCGGGGCGGCCCAGGTGAACACCGCCTGGAACATCACGAACAGGATCACCAGCAGGATGACGATGCCGGCGACCGGGTGCAGCAGCACGGTGTCGAGCCGGCCGGTCAGGGTGTCCGGCCGCCCCGGCGTCGTCACGCAGGCGCGGAGAATGCGGTCGGCCTCCCGCTGGGTGGCGCGCAGCTCGTGGGCGCTCGGCGTGGTCCAGGTGTTGGCGGCCGTGGTGGTGGTGCCGTCCGGCGCGGTGGAGGCGTCGACCATCGCGTCCATGCGGGCGAGGAGGTCCTCGACGCCGCCGCGGCGCACCGCCGCGGAGGTGACGACCGGCACGCCGAGCTCGTCCGACAAACGGTCGAGATCGAAGGCGAAGCCACGGTGCTTCGCGATGTCGATCATGTTGAGGGCGAGGATCAGCGGCCGCCCGACTTTTTTCAGCTCGAGCACCAGCCGCAGCGCGATCCGCAGATTGGTCGAATCGGCGACGCACAGGAGCATGTCGGGCTGCGTCTCGCCGGGGAGACGGCCGAGCACGGCGTCGCGGGTGATCTGCTCGTCGGGGCTGCGGGCGCGCAGCGAATAGGTGCCGGGGAGATCCAGCAGATGGACGGTGCGGCCGGCCGGGGTTTTGAAGGTGCCCGACTTCCGCTCGACGGTGACGCCCGGATAGTTGGCGACCTTCTGCTTGCTCCCCGTCAGGGCGTTGAACAGCGAGGTCTTGCCGCAGTTCGGGTTGCCGACGAGCGCCAGATGCAGCGGGCCCGCCGAAGAGGCGGTGGTCATCGGGCGGGTCCGGTCAGCTCACCAGGATCGCCATCGCCTCGCGGCGACGCAGCGCGATGGTCGCCTCGTTGACCCGCACGGCGATCGGATCGCGGCCGAAGGCGCCTTCGTGCAAGATCTCGATGCGCGCGCCCTCGACGAAGCCGAGCTCGATCAGGCGGCTTTCCAGCTCGCCGGCCGGCAGGTCGGGATAGCCGTCGGCGCTGATCGCGTCGACATGGCCGCAGAAGCCGCGGCGGGCTTTTCCGAGCGGGGTCTGCGGACCAGCGGGAAGGGAGACGGACGACAGCAGCCCGTGAGTTGCGCCGGACAGGGAAAGAACGGACATCGACACCATCCGGTCGCGAAGACGGGGGAGCATCGCGACGCTTTGTAAATGAGAACGATTTTCAAACTCGTTGTCGGAGACGCGTGCCTCCGAGTCAAGCAGCCGACCCCCCTGCGATCAAAGCTTAGACATTTTACAAAGAGGTCGGGGCCCGCAGCCGGGCTTGCCCGGCCGGCCCGGGCAAGCCCGGCCTCGGCCGATCCGCGCGGCGACGGAAAACCTCCCGGACAGGTTGCGTCTACCCTCGGATCAATCGCGGAAGAATCATCTGGTGCGGCGGGCAGAGCGAGCCGGGGTTCTGGTAGACCGCCCCGGCGAAGGCTTCGAGATAGCTGCGCAGCCGCGTGAGGTCGACGATCTCGTCGACCAGGCCGTGCTTGGCGCAGAACAGCGGCCGCGACGTCTCGTGGTATTTTCGTGCCATCGCGTTCATCGTCTCGGCGACCGGCTCCAGCGGCTTGCCGGCCTCCTTGTCCTTGGCGGCACGGCGGGCATAGGCGGCGATCGCTGCGGTCTCGCCGTGCATCACGTAGATTTCGGTCGCCGCGGTGCCGAGCGTGAAGGCGTTGTGGCGGGTCGCGGTCGGCCCGCCCATGATGTAGTGCGCCGCCGCCGTCCCCTTGCGCAGCACGACGAGCATCATCGGCACGTCGGTCTGCTGGATCGAGTAGATCAGCGTCTGACCGAGGCCCAAGAGCTCGGCCTTTTCCGCGGCGTCGCCGACATCGATGCCGGTGGTGTCCTGGAACCACAGCACCGGGATGCGGTCGCGCCCGCAATGGGTGACGAACTCGCTCGTCTTGATCAGCCCCTGCCGATAGAGCTTTCCGCCGATGCCCGGATAGTCCGCGTACTCCGGATAGCCGCGCGGCAAGAGGCCGAGCCGGTTGGCGACCACGCCGACCAGGAAGCCGTCGATCTTGACGAGCCCGGTATAGACCTCGGGCCCGTAGTCGGGGCGGAAGGCGAGGTGCTCGGAGCCGTCGACGAGGCGCGCCAGAACGTCCTCGAACACGTAGGTCTCGCGCTGGTTGAACGGCAGGAGGTGATAGAGGTCGTCGGCGGCAAAGCGCGGCGACGCCGGCTGCGCCACGCGAAAAATCTTCGGGTCGTAGGCGGGCAGCGCCCGGATGGTCTCCTTGATGCCGTCGAGCACGCCGGTCTCGTCCTCGAACACGCGGGAGACGAAGCCGGTGTGCTCGAAATGGGTCGCCATGCCGCCCGGCGGGTCGTCGCGCATCTCGCGCGTCTTGGCGATCAGCGCCTCCAGCATCTCGGCGTCGAAGCCGCCCTTGGGCGACATGCCCGACACGATGGCGACGCCGCCGACCGCGATATTGGCGTCCTTGTGGGCGAGCAGGATGGTCGGGCTGATGCTGTGATAGCCGCCGCCCGCCGGGTTCGAGCCATAGATGCCGGCGATCACCGGGATGCCGGCCTGCTGCAGCTCGGCGTTGCGGAAGAAGGTCGTGCCGCCGCCGCGCCGGCCGGCATAGAAGCGCTCCTGCTCCGGGAGCTTCACGCCCGAGCAGTTGACCAGCCACACCAGCGGCACCCGCAGGCGGCGGGCGATGTCGGTGACGCGGTGGACGTTCTCCGCCTGGCCGGGCAGCCACGCGCCGGCCGAGACCTTGTTGTCGAAGCCGACGATCACCGCCCAGCGGCCGCCGATCTTTCCCAGCCCGTCGACCACGTTGGTGGTGCCTTCCGGGTTGTCGTCGGGGTCGTACAGGCTGTGCAGCGGATGCCAGGTGCCGGGATCGACCAGATAATCGAGCCGCTGCCACACGGTGAGTGCGCCGCGCGCATTGATCGCCTCGGTCGAAAGCCCGACCTCGCGGCGGGCGGCGCGGCGGGCTTCGAGATCGGCCTCGATCTCGGCGAGCGCGCGCCGGCTCTTCTGCATGCGCTCGACATGGGCCTCGCTCGGCGCCTTGCCGAGCGGGGGCATCGCACGGAAATAGGAGTGCATGGCGTTTCGTCCCCGTTCGTTTCTCGCGAAGCGCCGGGCTTTTCTCGCGAGAAAGCCGCGGCGCCGCTGTTCGCGACAGTGTGGAACGGGGAGACGGCGACGCCAACCGGTACGATCGTCTCGCACCGCCGCAACCGGCAGGGTTTTGGAATTTCGTCAGGTCCGGGAGAGACGCGCCCGCCGGGCGGAACCGGTGGGCGCACCCGCCGGGGCGCGCCCGGTCAGTGCAGGTCGGTCAGTGCAGCCCGATCAGTGCAGCCCGGTCAGTGCAGGTCGGTGAACGGCGTGCCGGGCACCCAGCCGAGCGCGCTGCGGCCTTCCTCGGTCATCAGCTCGGGGCTCCAGGGCGGATCCCACATCAGCCGCACCCGCACGCTCGGGGTCTCGCGGAAGCGACGGCGCAGCACGTCCTTCGCCTCGCTCGCCATGGTCTCGCCGAACGGGCAGGTCGGCGCCGTGGTGGTCATGTCGACCACGATGCCCTCCTTGGTCCAGTCGGCGCGATAGATCAGCCCGAGATCGACGATGCTGATGCCGAGCTCGGGATCCATCACCTCCTCGAGGGCGCGCAGAATGTCGGGGTCGCTCATCGTCGGTCCTTTGGCGGTCCCTCGGCTCGCCCGGGGGGCGAAGCGGAGGGTGGGGGGTCTGTCGAATCGGCCGTGAGGCGATCCGGAACGCCGCGGCGGGTGAAACAATGGCGGGCGCCCGCGGCGCCGTTCCTTGTCATAAGTCAAGCGCGCCCGTTGCTTGGAGCAAGAAGACTTCCAATCGAGGCGGCTCGCCGAACCCTCTCGGATCGCGCCGGCAGGGGCGCCGCCGGCGGGGCCGGCGTAGCCGTCACGACCCTTGTCCCGACACCAGCACCCAGCCGCCGTTGTCGATCTCGAGCATCCGGAACGCCCCGAGGTCGAGGCCGAGATGGTCGGTCGGCGACATGGTGACCACCCCGCCGGTGCCGACGAAGCCCTTGGTCGCCTCCAGCGCGTCGCGCAGCTTCGTGCGGTCGAAGCCGCCGGCGCGCTTCGCCGCGTCGACCACCAGCATCAGCGCGTCGTGGGCGTGGCCGGCAAAGGTCGACACCGGCAGGCCGGTCGCCGCGCTGAAGGTTTTCGCGAAGCGCACCACCACCGGCTTTTGCGGGTCGCCGTCCGGCAGCTTGTCGGCGATCAGCAGCGCCGAGGCCGGCAGCCGCACGCCGTCGGCGGCCCCGCCGGCCAGCGCGACGAAGGTCTTCGAGGCGACGCCGTAGCTCTGATAGAGCGGAAGCCGGATGTCGAGATGGCGATAGGTCCGGGTGACGATCGCCGGTCCCTGGCCGTGGCCCGCGACCACCACCGCCTGCAGGTCGGGCACCGCGGCGAGCGCGCGCAGCTGCGGCGTCACGTCGGTGTCGGCCGGGCCGAAGCGCTCCTCGTGGGCGACGGTGATGCCGAAGGCCGGCGCCGCCTTGACGCACTGGGTGCGCATCGAGCGGCCGAACGCGTCGGTGCCGGAGACGATGGCGATGCGGGCGAGGCCGCGCCGCTTCAGGTCGGCAAAGATGCGTTCGCAGGCCATGCGGTCGGTGTGGGCGGTCTTGAACACCCATTTGCGCACCGGCTCGATCACCTCGACGCCTCCGGCGAGCGAGACCAGCGGCGTGTGGGTGCTCTCGGCGACCGGGATCATCGCCAGCGTGGTGCCGGTGGTGGTGCCGCCGACGATCGCGATCACCCCTTCCTCCGCCAGCGTGCGGGCGAAAACCTTCGCGGCGTTCGGGTCGCCGCCGTCGTCGTGGACGATCAGCTCGAGCTTTTCGCCGTTCACCCCGCCGGCGGCGTTGACCGCCGCGACGTCCATCTCGAGCGCCGCCTTCTCCGGAACCCCGAGATATTCCGATGGTCCGGTGATCGACAGCACGGCGCCGATCTTTGCCGCGAGCGCCGGCGCGGCGCCCGCGAGAAGCGCGGCGGCGAGGAGGCCGGCGGCCGCGACACGGCGCAAGAGAACACGGGGCACGAGGAGACGGCGCGCGAGAAGACGGTGCAGCAGGATCATGGGCACTCCCAGGGGCGGCCCTGTCCGGCCGCGTTTCCGACCCGAAGCTCGTCGTTGTTTCGTTGTCTTTTGCGTGGGCGTGTGCGTGGACGTAGGAGGAGCTTTTCCGGCGAGCGCCGCCCGCGAGTGCGGCCGCCGGCCGATCGGAACGCGCCGCCGCGGCGAAAGTTCCGCCTGTTCCCCGCCGCCGGCGCGGCGCTCTCCACAAGCGGCCGGCCGGGGCGGTTAGAAACCGCGCGACCGTTCTGCTAGCGTGCGCCGCCATGGACGCCCCCCTTCATCCCGACGCCATCGGCACGCCCGCACCGGGCACGCCCGCGCCCGACACGCGTGTGACGAGCACGCCCGCCGAGACGCGCGTGTCGCCGATGATGGAGCAGTACATCGAGATAAAAACCGCCAATCCGGACTGCCTCTTGTTCTACCGGATGGGCGACTTCTACGAGATGTTCTTCGAGGACGCCGAGACCGCGAGCCGCGCGCTCGGCATCGTGCTGACCAAGCGCGGCAAGCATCTCGGCGCCGACATCCCGATGTGCGGCGTGCCGATCGAGCGCGCGGACGAGTATCTGAACCGGCTGATCGCGCTCGGCCACCGGGTCGCGGTGTGCGAGCAGATGGAGGACCCGGCGGAGGCGCGAAAGCGCGGCGGCAAATCGGTGGTGAAGCGCGACGTCGTGCGCCTCGTCACCCCCGGCACGCTGACCGAGGACACGCTGCTCGACGCCCGTCGCAACAACTTCCTGGCGGCGATCGTGCGGGCGAAGCCCTCCACCCCCGACGACGAGGGCCGCTTCGCGCTGGCGAGCCTCGACATCTCGACCGGCGAGTTTCATCTGTGCGAGTGCGACCGCACCGGGCTCGCCGCCGAGATCGCCCGCCTCGAGCCGGGCGAGGTGATCGTCTCAGACGCGCTCTATTCCGACCCCGATCTCGCGCCCTATCTGCGCACGCTGCCGGCGGTGACGCCGCTCGGCCGCGACGTGTTCGACGGGGCGACCGCCGAGCGCCGGCTCGCCTCCTATTTCGCGGTGGCGACCACCGACGCGTTCGGCACCTTCTCCAGGCTCGAGCTGACCGCCGCCGCCGCCTGCGTCACCTATGTCGAGCGCACCCAGCTCGGCAAGCGGCCGCCGCTGTCGCCGCCGAGCCGCGAGGCGTCGGGCGCCACGCTGTCGATCGATGCCGCGACCCGCGCCAATCTCGAGCTGATGCGGACTTTGTCGGGCGAGCGGCGCGGCTCGCTGGTGGCCGCGGTCGATCGCACCGTCACCGCCGCCGGCTCGCGGCTGCTGGCGCAGCGGATCGCCGCGCCGCTGACCGACCCGGTCGCGATCGCCCGCCGGCTCGATGCGGTGGACGCCTTCTGTAGCGACGCCAGCCTGCGCGGCGCGGTGCGGGACAAGCTCGGCGCGACCCCGGACCTCGCCCGCGCGCTCGCCCGCCTGGTGCTCGGGCGCGGTGGCCCGCGCGATCTCGCCGCCGTGCGCGACGGGCTTCTGGCCGCCGCCGAGCTTTCGGCGCTGCTGTCCGGCGACGCGATGCCCGCGGAGCTGGCCTCTGCTGCCAGCGACCTGAAAAAGCCCGACCCGGCGCTCGGCCGGCTGCTCGGCGACACGCTCGCCGACGAGCTGCCGCTGCAGAAGCGCGACGGTGGCTTCGTGCGGGCGGGCTCGGACCCCGCGCTCGACGAGGCACGCGCCTTGCGCGACGAGTCGCGCCGGGTGATCGCCGCGCTTCAGGCGCGCTACGCCGACGACACCGGGGTCCGCGCGCTGAAGATCAAGCACAACAACGTGCTCGGCTATTTCGTCGAGGTCTCGGCCCAGCACGGCGAGCGGCTGATGACGGCGCCCGCCAACGAGACCTTCATCCACCGCCAGACGCTCGCCGGCCAGGTGCGCTTCACCACCACCGAGCTCGGCGCGCTGGAGGCGAAGATCGCCAGCGCCGCCGACCGCGCGCTCGGGCTCGAGCTCGAGGCGTTCGAGCGGATGTCGGCGGCGGTGGTCGCGGCGGCGGACGCGGTGAAGGCGGCGGCCCACGCGCTCGCGGTGATCGACGTTGCGGCGAGCCTCGCGCTGGTCGCAGTGGAATGCCGCTGGGTGCGGCCGGAGGTCGATGCGAGCCTCGCCTTCTCGATCGAGGGCGGCCGGCATCCGGTGGTCGAGCAGGCGCTCGCCGCCGACGGCGGGGCGTTCGTCGCCAACGACTGCGACCTGTCACCGGCGCCGGAGGCGTCCGGGCGGGAGGCGCCGGAGAAGCTGGGCGGGTCGGGCCGGATCGCCGTGCTGACCGGCCCGAACATGGCGGGCAAGTCGACCTATCTGCGCCAGAACGCCTTGATCGCGGTGCTCGCCCAGGCCGGCAGCTTCGTGCCGGCGGCGCGCGCGCATATCGGCGTGGTCGACCGGCTGTTTTCGCGGGTGGGTGCGGCCGACGACCTCGCCCGCGGCCGCTCGACCTTCATGGTCGAGATGGTCGAGACGGCGGCGATCCTCAATCAGGCCGGCGAGCGCGCGCTGGTCATTCTCGACGAGATCGGCCGCGGCACCGCGACCTTCGACGGCCTGTCGATCGCCTGGGCGGCGATCGAGCATCTGCACGACGTCAATCGCTGCCGGGCGCTGTTCGCGACCCATTTCCACGAGCTGACGGCGCTCTCGAAAAAGCTCGACCGGTTGTTCAACGCCACCGTCCGGGTCACCGAGTGGCACGGCGACGTGGTATTTCTCCACGAGGTCGTGCCGGGCGCGGCCGACCGCTCCTACGGCATCCAGGTGGCGAAGCTCGCCGGCCTGCCGGCGCCGGTGATCGAGCGGGCGAAGCACGTCTTGGGCGTGCTCGAGGCCGAGGACCGGACCTCGCCGGCGAGAAAACTGGTCGACGATCTGCCCTTGTTCGCCGCCCGCCCAGTGGCACCACCGCCCGCCGCCGACCCCAAGGCCGCCGGCCTCTTGAAGGCGCTCGAATCCCTCGACCCCGACGACCTGTCGCCGCGCGAGGCGCTCGACGCGCTCTACCGTCTCAAGGCCGCGGCCAAGGGGTGATATGAAAAAAGACACCCGCTCGGCGCGGTGTTCGATAGAGCGCACCAACCCTTCCCTCTCCCCTCGTAGCCCCACGGGAGAGGCCAAGAGCCCGCCGCTCGGGGCGGAAACGTTGTCACGCGCTGCGGGCGAGCGCGTCGTCGATCATCTCGATGGTGTTCTTCAGGCCGTAGATCGCGACGAACGAGCCGAAGCGCGGGCCCTTCTCCTGGCCGAGCAGCACCTGATACAGCAGGTTGAACCAGTCGAGCGAGACGCCCGGCTTGCCGTCCTTGCCGGTCTTCTTCTCGTCGAGGAACGGCGGGCGGCGGCCGACCTCGAACACCACCTCCTGGATCTTCTCCGCCGGCGCATCCTCCGGCAGCCCGGCGAGCGCGTCGCGCAGATCGAGCAGCGCCGCGCGCTCCGGCTCGGTCGGCTCGCGGAACGTTTTGGTGGGCAGGACGAAGTCGCGAAAATAGTGGATCGCATACTCGACCATGCGGCCGAGCTTCGGATGCGTCTCCGGCGTCACCCCCGGACAGGTGCGGCCGATGAAGCCCCACAAGGTCTCGGCGTTCTCGGCGTTCGAGGCCGACACGAGGTTCAAGAGCATCGTGAAGGAGATCGGCGCCTCGGGGGCGGGCGGCTCGCCGGCATGGATGTGCCACACCGGATTGGCGAGCCGCTGCTTGACGTCCTGGCGCCGATAGGCGTCGAGATACTGCGCGTACTCGTCGACGTGGCGCGGGATCACGTCGAAATAGAGCCGCTTGGCCGATTTCGGCTCGCGATACATGAACAGCGACAGGCTTTCCGGGCTCGCATAGCGCAGCCACTCGTCGATCGTCAGCCCGTTGCCCTTGGACTTCGAGATCTTCTGGCCCTTCTCGTCGAGGAAGAGCTCGTAATTGAAGCCCTCGGGCGGCTGGCCGCCGAGCAGCTTGCAGATCGCGCCCGACAGCTTCACCGAGTCGATCAAGTCCTTGCCGGCCATCTCGTAGTCGATGCCGAGGGCGGCCCAGCGCATCGCCCAGTCGGGCTTCCATTGCAGCTTGCAGTGGCCGCCGGTGACCGGCAGCGTGATGCGCTCGCCGCTCTTCGGGTCGTCGTAGGAGATGGTGCCGGCCTCGGCGTCGCGCTCGACGATCGCCACCTGCAAGACCTCGCCCGTCGTCGGGCAGATCGGCAGGAACGGCGAGTAGGAGGCGGCGCGCTCCTCGCGCAGGCTCGGCAGCATCACCGCCATCACGTCCTCGAAGCGCGCCAGCACCTTTCGCAGCGCCGCGTCGAACCGGCCGGAGGTGTAGCACTCGGTCGAGGAGTAGAACTCGTACTCGAAGCCGAAGGTGTCGAGAAAGGCGCGCAGCCGCGCATTGTTGTGCTCGCCGAAGCTTTGGTGCGTGCCGAACGGGTCGGGCACGCGGGTCAGGGGCTTGCCGAGATGCTGCGCGACGAGTTCCTTGTTCGGGATGTTGTCGGGCACCTTGCGCAGCCCGTCCATGTCGTCCGAGAAGGCGATCAGCCGGGTTTTTATCCTGTCCTCGGTGAGCACCCGGAAGGCGTGCCGCACCATGGTGGTGCGGGCGACCTCGCCGAACGTGCCGATGTGCGGCAGGCCGGAGGGGCCGTAGCCGGTCTCGAAGATCACCTCGTCCTTCGGCCGCTTCTTCAGCCGCGCGACGATCTTGCGCGCTTCCTCGAACGGCCAGGCGGAGGCGTTCTCGGCCAGCGTGCGGAGCGCTGCGGGATCGGTCGCGGAAACGGGTGCGGGCATTTTCTTCTCTCTCTTCGGACGGTGCGGCGCGCAGTCCGGGCCGACGCGGGCCACGCACGTCGTGTACGAAACGGCGGGCCGTCGGGTCAAATCGCGCGGTGTCCGGCGGGCAACTACCGACCCACGGCCGTCAGAACGGGTTCACCGGAAAATACTTCAGCCACAGGTCGGCGAAGGTGCCGTTCTCCCACAGGCGAAACAGCGCCCAGTCGAGGGCGAGGCGGAGCTGGTCGTTCCCCTTCTTCACCGCGACGCCGACGCCCTCGCCGAAATAGCGGCTCTCGACGAACGGGCCGCCGAAAAAGGCGCAGCAGCCGTTCGACTCCTTGCCGTTGAGCCAGAAGGCGAGCGCGTAGCCGTCGCCGAACAACAGGTCGGTGTCGCCCTTCGCCAGCGCGGCGCGCGCCTCCTCGGCGGTCGGATAGGGCTTCACCTGCGCCTCGGTGAACAGCGTGCGGAGATAGGCCTCGTGGGCGGTGCCGGCGACCACCGCGACGGTCTTGCCCTCCAGCCGCTGCGGGCTGGCCGGGCCGCTGCCGGCGTCGCGGCGGGCGACGAAGCGGGCGACCGGCCGGTAATAGGGATCGCTGAAATCGACCGCCTTGCGGGTGTCCGGCGTCACCGCCATCGAGGCGATCGCGGCATCGGCGCGGCCTTCGTTCAGCGTGTCGATCAAGGTGTCGAAGCGGCGCATCTGCATCGTGCAGCCGACCTTCAGCTCCTCGCAGATCGCGCGGGCGAGATCGATGTTGAAGCCGGCCGGGTTGCCGTCGGGCCCGGCATAGTCGAACGGCGGATAGTCCACCTCGCTGACGAAGCGGATCATGGTCAGCCGCAGGTCCGGGCGCTCGGGGCGGCGACGCGGGTCCCAGAAGCCGGGCACCGGCACGCCCGGCCCGCCCGACGAGGCGGCCTCGGCGTGCGCCGGGGCGGCCGCGAACGGCGAGGGCACGCCGAGCGGCGCTGCGACCGGTCCGAGGCCGAGCACTGCTGCAATCGCCAACATGCGCAAAATCTGGCGGGAAATTCGATTCGCTCGCAACTCTCGCGCGCTTTTGGTAAAGTCGTATGGCATCCGGTGGTCCGGGGTCGGGATAGTCGCCCGCGCCCTTATAGACGAAGACGCACGCCGGAGCAGCGCCGAGCGACAGACAAAAGCGTCTTCTCGACGAGCCGTGCGGCTTCGACCATGCAGGACCGATCCGAGACCCCGCGGCCTCGGCCGCCTTCGCTGTGGCCGGTCGCCGGGACGAACGCGCCCGCCGAGCGGCCGACCGAGCGTCCGGCGCCGCCGTCCGTGCGCCCCCGTCGCCCGCCGGACGGGACGGCACGCCGCGGCGTCGATCCCTGCCCGGAGCTCGACTGCGTCCGCCACCTGCTGTCGCCGGCGGTTCTGGCGGCGGTCGCCCGGCGCGCGCTCGATCTCGGCGTCACCGCCGACCGGGTTCTGGTCACGTCCGGCCTGCTGACCGAGGAAACCTACGTTCGCGCGCTCGCAAGACATCTCGGCGTGCCGTTCGAGCCGATCGACTGGCGCGCCCGCTCGGCCTGCCCGCTGCCCGACGAGGCGTTTCTGCAAGCCGCCGCCGCCGGCATGCTGCGGATCACCCCCGCGGAGGACGGTCTCGGTCGGGACGTCCCGGTGATCGCCCCGAAGAACATGGCGACGCGCCGGCTCGCCGAGCTCGCGGGCTCGCCCGCCGCGGCGCATGTGCGGCTCACCACCGGCGACCGCTTGCGGCGCTATGTCCGGCGCGAGGGCGAGGCGGCGCTCGGCCGCGAGGCGACCGAGCGCCTGGCGAAAACGCATCCGCGGCTCTCGGCCGCCCGCCGGCGTGGACGGCGCCCGCACCCGGAAATCGCCGCGACGCTGGGCGGCCTGCTCGCCGCCGCGATTCTGGCGCCACGCGCCGTGGTGATCGGGCTCGGGGCGGCGCTGGCGCTGGTGTTTCTCGCCTGGACGGGATTGCGGCTCGCAGCCCTTCTCGACTCCGACCCGCCCCGCCGCCCGGCGCCCCGTGTCCCGGACCGGGATCTGCCGCCCTACACGATCGTGGTCGCGCTCCACCACGAGGCGAAGACGCTGCCGCAGCTGGTGCGGGCGCTCGATGCGCTCGATTACCCGCCGGAAAAGCTGCAGATCGTGCTGGCGCTCGAGGAGGACGATGCCGAGACCCGCGCCGCGGCCGCCGCCCTGCCGCTCGCCCCGCCGTGGGAGATTCTCACGGTTCCGGCGATCGGGCCGCGGACGAAGCCGAAGGCGCTGAACGCGGCGCTGCCGTTCGCCCGCGGCGCCTTTCTCGCGGTGTTCGACGCCGAGGACCGCCCCGAGCCCGACCAGCTCCGCAAGGCGCTGGCGGCGTTCGACCGCAGCGGCCCGCGGCTCGCCTGCGTGCAGGCGCGCCTGACCATCGACAACACCGACGACGGCCTCTTGCCGGCGCTGTTCACTGCCGAATATGCCGCCCTGTTCGACGTCTTCCTGCCGGCGCTCGCCCGCTGGCGGCTGCCGCTGCCGCTCGGCGGCTCGTCCAACCATTTTCGCACCAGCGTGCTGCACGAGGTCGGCGGCTGGGACCCGTGGAATCTCACCGAGGACGCCGATCTCGGCCTGCGGCTCGCCCGCTTCGGCTTCACCACCACGATGGTCGCCTCGACCACGCTCGAGGAAGCTCCGGCAAAACTCGGGCCGTGGCTGAAGCAGCGCACCCGCTGGTTCCAGGGCTGGATCCAGACCTGGCTCGTGCATATGCGCGCGCCGTGGCGGGCGTGGCATTCGCTCGGGCCCCACGGGTTCGCGACGCTGCAGCTCGTCGTCGGCGGCACCGTGCTGGCGGCGCTGGTCCATCCGGTGTTCGCCACCGCGCTTCTGGTGAAGCTCTTTCTCGACGGCCTACCGACCATGACCGACACGGTGGATACCGCGGTGGTTTTTCTGTTCGGCGGCACGTTCGTGGTCGGCCACCTCGCCTCGCTGCTGCTCGCCTTCAAGGGATTGATGCGCCGAAAGCTCCTGTCGATCGCCTGGGTGCTGCTCTTGATGCCGCTGCACTGGCTGCTGCTGGCGATCGCCGCGTGGCGGGCGCTGATAAAATTCTTTCGCGACCCGTATCGCTGGGACAAGACCGAGCACGGGCTCGCACGGACCTCGCGAACCGGCGCCTTGCCGGGGGAACCGAAGCGTCAGGCGGGCGGGAGGGGCGGCGCGCGCTCGGGCGGCATCGTCTCGCGCTTGCGCAGCGGCCGGAAGAAGCCGGCCGACGAGCCAGCGATCAGCCAATAGACGAGACCTGCGGCGATCCCCGCCGCCATCGGCACGGTCGGGGCGGAGAAGAGGCGCAAATCGCCGTCCGGCCCCGCCGCGAGCGACCAGCCGATCCAGGCGGCGAGCACGCCGTTCGCCACGTGAAAGATCCACGAGCGGATCGCAAAAATCTCGGCGATCAGCGCGCCGAGCGCGGCCGGTGCGAGCGTCAGCGTCACCGTCGCCGACAGCGCGGCGAACAGCACGGGCGCCGCCTCGACCAGCGCGAAGACGAAGTCGCCCTGCTGCTCGGGGCTCGCGCCGGCGAGCGCATCGAGCGCGCCGCGGTTCGCCACCATCACCACCGCGACCGCGACCAGCGTCGCGATCACGCCGCCGAGCGGGACCAGCAGAAAGCGAAGCAGCAGGCGGCCGAGATCGTCCATGGGACGAGCTTACACGACGGGAGGTCGCACGACGACCGGCGACGCCGGTATCATACCAGCGGCGGGAAACGATGACCTCATCCTGAGGGTCGCCGACGGCGGCGTCTCGAAGGATGAGGCCCGCACGGTGGCCTCGCCCTTCGAGACGCACTCCTGCGGAGTGCTCCTCAGGACGAGGTCGGACTCTATCGCCGTTGGTATCACTCGGTGATCGCCATCGCGCGGAGGGCGTCGCGCTCGCGGGCCGAGAGCTTTTCCGTCGCGCTCTTGAGCTGGCCGCAGGCGGCAAAGATGTCGCGGCCGCGCGGCGTGCGCACCGGCGAGGAGTAGCCGGCGTTGAACACGTATTCCGAAAATTTCTCGATCTGCTCCCAGTCGGAGCACTCGTACGTGCTGCCCGGCCACGGATTGAACGGGATCAGATTGATCTTTGCCGGGATGCCCTTCAGGAGCTTCACCAAAGCCTTGGCGTCGGCGAGCGAGTCGTTGACGCCCTTCAGCATCACGTACTCGAAGGTGATGCGCTTGGCGTTGGAGAGGCCGGGATAGTCGCGGCACGCCGCCATCAGCTCGGCGATCGGGTACTTCTTGTTGAGCGGCACCAGCTTGTCGCGGATCTCGTCGCGCACCGCGTGCAGCGAGATCGCCAGCATCACGCCGATCTCGGCGCCGGCCTTTTCGATCATCGGCACGACGCCGGAGGTCGACAGCGTGATGCGGCGCTTGGAGAGGCCCAACCCCTCGCCGTCGGCGACCACCAGAAGCGCGTCGCGCACCGCCTCGAAATTGTAGAGCGGCTCGCCCATCCCCATCATCACGATGTTGGAGACGAAACGGCCGCCGTCGGTCGGCACGATGCCGTCGGTCGGCGGCTTTCCGCCCGGCCAATCGCCCAGACGGTCCCGCGCCACCAGCAGCTGGCCGACGATCTCGCCGGCGGTCAGGTTGCGCACCAGCCGCTGCGTGCCGGTGTGGCAGAACGTGCAGGACAGCGTGCAGCCGACCTGGCTCGACACGCACAGCGTGCCGCGGTCGGTCTCCGGGATGTAGACGCACTCGACCTCGTGCGCCCGGCCCGCGCCGTCCCCCGGCATCCGCAGAAGCCATTTTCGCGTGCCGTCGGTCGAGACCTGCTCGGCCACCACCTCGGGCCGCGCCAGCGTGTAATGCTCGGCGAGCTTTACCCGCAGCTCCTTGGACATCGAGGTCATCACCTCGAAGTCCTGCGCGCCGCGCACGTAAAGCCAGTGCCACACCTGCTGCAGGCGCATCTTTGCCTGCGCCGGCGGCACGCCGATGCCGATCAGCGCCTCCCGCAGCTTTTCGCGCGAAAGCCCGACCAGCGACGGTTTGTCCGGCGCCGCATAAACCTCCGCGGCCGCCTTCTCGAGCGGCGCCGGCTCGCGCGCGGCGTCCGGGGCGATCGCCGGGGCGGCCGGCATGGCGGTATCGTGCTGCGGGGTGGTCATCGGGTCTCTTCGGGTGCGAAAAACGGCGTCGGAGCGAGGCTTTTAGTCGCTCGCGGCCGCCCTGTCCAAGCCGGCGGCTCTTGCCGCGTTTTTCCCGAGATGGGGAGCCGAGGCGGCGGGCGCTACCGGGGCATGCAAAACCAATTTCCGCTCGTCCCCGCGAAGGCGGGGACCCAGGGAGAAAAAGAAAGCTGGGTTCCCGTTTTCGCGGGAACGAGCGGGTGGACACCCGCCGTCAGTGATAGAGGAACAGCGCGCAGGGCGGCTTTTCCAGAAGCTCGCTGGTGGTCGATCCGAACAGGAGCTCGCGCAGCCCGGTCCGGCCATAGGCGCCCATCACCAACACGCCGGCGCGACGCGTCTCGACCTCCTCGGCCAGCACCGTCGCGGCGTCGCGGTCGGTGGCGATCGGCACCGGATCGGCGCGGTAGCCGTGGGCGCGGAGATAATCGGTCGCGCGGCCTGCCGGCTTGGCGGCGAGCGCCTCGGTCTCCTCGATCGCCACCACCGACACCTTGCTGCCGCGCTCGAGGCCGAGCAGCGCAAAGAGCTGCAGCGCGCGCATCGCCGGCAAGCTGCCGTCATAGGCGACGATCACGCCGTCGCCGGCCGGCAGCCGCTCGGGGCACACCACCACCGGGCGCGGCGTCGCCGACAGGAGGCCCGAGATCACCTCGGACACCGTCTCGCGGGCACCACCGTGAAAGGCGGTGTCGTGGCCGGTGACGATCAGGTCGCGGGTTTCGGCGGCATTGGTGAGCGAATCCTCGGCGTCGCCCTCGAACACCAGCCGGTCGCAGGCGACCTCGCTTTTGGCGCATTCGGCCTCGAACGCCTGCTGCAGGCGGCCGGCGGTCTGCTCGGCCTTGGCCTTCAGCTCGTCCTCGAGATGCGCCTTGTAGGCGGTCGCGCCGAGCGCACCGGGCATCGGCGATTCGATTGCGGCGAGGTCGACGCCGGCGAGGCCGGACAGGCCCGCACCGGTCTGCCGTGCCAGCCGAAACGCGTAAGTTCGCGCACAGGCGGACGAGTCGGTCTCGCCCAGCAGCACCAGCACCCGCTTCAGCATGTCTTTGCGCCCGCTCCGAGCGACCGATCCGCCGGCCGCGCCGGCGCGATCCTACCAGCGCCCGGACAAAGGGCAATGTCGCCCCGGCATGCCCCGCCTCGCGCCGGCGCAATGCCCGGCCGCGCCGCGGGCGCGCAGCGGCGTCACAGCGGCTGCACCACCACTTGGTGATAAAGCCGCTCGACGTCGCCCTTGTGGCACAGCTCCGTGCCCGGCGTGATGACCGCTGCCGAGCCGGCCGCGACCGCCCAGCGGAACGCCTCGTCGAGCGGCTTGCCGGCGGCGAGCGCCCACATCAGCGCGCCGACGAAGCTGTCGCCGGCGCCGACCGCGCTCGACGCGACGACCGGCGGCGAGACCGCGCGCAACGCGGCGTCGGCGCCGACCAGAAGCGCACCGTCCTCACCGAGCGACACCGCCAACAGCTCGGCATGGCCGGCGGCGATCACCGCACGGCAGGCGGCGACCCGCGAAGCGTCGTCCTCCAGCGCCTGACCGGTCAGCTCGCGCAGCTCGCGCAGGTTCGGTTTTGCGAGAAACACGCCGTGGGTGAGCGCGAGCCGCAGCGCCGCGCCGGAGGTGTCGACCACCGGCTTCAGCCGGCCGGCGGTGCGCTTCGCCGCCTCGGCATAAAACCCGTCCGGCACGCCGGGCGGCAGGCTGCCGCTGAGCACCAGATAGCCGCTCGCGACCGGCAGGTCGGCGACCAGCCTCAGCGCCTCCTGCCATTCGGCGTCCGAGAAGGACGGGCCCGGCAGCACGAAGCGGTACTGCTGGCCGGTGCCGGTCTCGTCGACGGTAAAACTCTGGCGGGTCTCGTGGGCGACCTCGTAGGTGAGGCCGCGCACGCCCTCCTCCTCGACCAGCTTGTGGAGAAGCTGCCCGGTGACGCCGCCGACGGGATAGAAGGCGGTGACGTCGCCGCCGAGTCGGGCGATCACCCGCGCCGCATTGATGCCACCGCCGCCGGGATCGCGCAGCGCGCTGGCGCACCGCAGCTTGTGGATCGGCATGACCTTGTCGACCGCGGTCGACAGGTCGATCGACGGGTTCATCGTCACGGTGACGATCGGTTGCATCTCCCCCTCCGTTCGGATCGGTCAGGCCGCCGGCGCGTCCTCGCGGGCCGGCTTCAGGGTCGCCCAGCCGGCGCCGTCGGGCGCCTCCGGCAACGTGTTCTGCAGCGCACCATCGCGCAGAATGTGCGCCTTGGCGATCATGTGGGCGGTCACCGGCGCGGTGAGGAACAGGAAGACCGAGATCAGGATCTCGTGCAAGGACGGCGCGCCGCGCACCAGCAGAAAATACAGCATCGAAGCAAGGAGCAGCGCGCCGATGCCGAGCGTGGTCGCCTTGGTCGGCCCGTGCAGCCGGCGCATCAGATCGGGCAGCTTTGCGAGGCCGAACGAGCCGACCACCAGGAAGAACGCCCCGATCAGGATCAGGGCCGAGACCAGAAGCTCTGTCGCGAAGGCCATGCGTGCCTCACTCGATCACGTTGCCGCGCAAGAGATACTTGCAGAAGGCGACGGTCGACAGAAAGCCGACCATCGCGAACAGGAGCGCCGCCTCGAAATAGAGGCCGGTGCCGAAAAACACGCCGACCACCACCACCAGCGCGATCGCGTTGATCACCATGGTGTCGAGCGCGAGCACGCGGTCGAGCACCGCCGGGCCGCGCGCGAGGCGGTAGAGATTCATCAGGAGCGCGGCGGCAATCGCGCCGAAGGCGATCAGGCAGGCGGTCTCGATCATTCGAAGATCTCCTTCAGGCGGCGCTCGTAGCGCTGCTTGATGCCGGCGACCACGGCGTCCGGATCGTCGGCCTCGAGGCAGTGGACGAGGATCGCGCCGCCATCGGCGGCGAGATCGGCGCTGACGGTGCCGGGGGTCAGCGTGATGGTGCCGGCGAGCACCGTCACCGCCTCCGGCGTGCGCAGATCGAGCGGCACCGAGACGAAGCGCGAGCGCAGGCTCTCGCCGCGGCGAAACAGCACCAGATAGGCGACCTGCACGTTGGAGACGAGGATGTCCCAGGCGACCACCAGCCCGTATTCGACGATCTTCAACGGCCGCTTCAGGCGCGGATGGCCGGGCCAGTAGTCCTGCGTGAACCACGGGATGCCGACGCCGAGCGCTAGGCCGAGCAGCAGGTGCCCGGCCGACACGGTGTTCACCAGCGCGAGCCACACCAGCGCGATCACGACGGTGAGGACGGGATGCGGAAGAAAGCGCGCCATTCTCACCTCCGCGACAGCGTGACGGATTTTTTCGCCGCCGCCGCCGGCAGCACCGCCTCGACGTAGCGGGCGGTGTCGAGCGCCTGCCGCGCGGTGGTGTCGAGCGCAGCGGTGACCGGCCCGGCAAAGACCGTGAGCAGCGCCGTCCCGGCGACCAGCGTGGCGCAGGCGGCGACCGGCAGCAGCGGACGCTCGCGCACTTTTTCCTCCCGACCGGAGGCGGCATCATCGGCCGCGGCGGCCTCGCTCGGCGCCGTCTTCCAGAACAGCGCGCTGCCGGCGCGGGCGAAGCCGAGAATCACCACGAGGCTGGTGGCGAGGACGATCGTCCAGATCCACGCCATCGCCGGCACGTTTCTGCTGGCATCGAGAATCAGCAGCTTGCCGAGGAAGCCGGAGAGCGGCGGCATGCCGGCGACCGCGATCGCCACCGCAAAGAACAGGCCGGCGGAGAGCATCGAGGGCAGCGTCGGGGTCGGCACCAGGCGGTCCGCCGCCGGCCCGCGCGCGGCGCGCAAGACGTCGACGAGCAGAAAGAGCGCGGCGCCCGCCACCGTGCTGTGGACGAGATAATAGAGGCCGGCGCCGACGCCTTTCGCATCGAACAGGCCGAAGGCGACCAGGAGCAAGCCCATCGACCACACCACCGCGAAGCAGGCGAGGCCGGACAGCGTGCGGCTCGCCAGGACGCCGGCGGCGCCGAGCGCGAGCGTCACCAGCGCGGCCGGCAGCACCCAGGGCGCGGCGACGTCGGCGAGCGGCCCGGCGCTCTCACCGAACACCAGCCCGAACACGCGCAGGATGGCGTAGGCGCCGACCTTGGTCATCAGCATGAACAGCGCGGCGACCGGGCCGGGTGCGGCGGCATAGGCTCGCGGCAGCCACCAGTGCAGCGGCACCAGCGCCGCCTTGAGCGCGAACACGAGAAACAGGAGGAGCGCGCCGGTCTTCAGCAGGGCCTCGTCGCCGGCCGCGACATGGGGCACCTTGGCGGCGAGGTCGGCCATGTTGAGCGTGCCGGTGACCGCATAGATCAGCCCGACCGCGAACAGAAAGAGCGTCGAGCCGATCAGGTTGATCGCGACGTACTGGAAGCCCGCCTTCAGGCGCCGCTCGCCGCCGCCGTGCAGCATCAGCCCATAGGAGGCGATCAGCATCACCTCGAAGAAGACGAACAGGTTGAACACGTCGCCGGTGAGGAAGGCGCCCATCAGCCCCATCAGCTGGAACTGAAACAGCGGATGGAAGTGGCGGCCGCGCGCGTCCCAGCCGCCGCAGGCGGCGAGCGCGATCACGAGGCCGAGCGCCGCGGTGAGCAGCACCATGGTGGCCGACAGGCGGTCGAGCACCAGCACGATGCCGAACGGCGCCGGCCAGTCGCCGAGCAGATAAGGCCGCGGCGCGCCGTCGGCGGCGACGCCGTAGAGCACGATCGCGACGATCAGCAGCAGGACGGTCGCGCCGACCGAGACGATGCGCTGCGCGCCGAGCCGGTGGCGCAGCACCAGCACCAGGAACGCCGCGGTGAGCGCCGGCAGAACGATCGGAAAGACGGGAAGCGCGTTCATCGGCGGCGGCTCACGGAAACACCACGTCGTCGTCGCGCCCGGCCGCGGTGCGGTCCTCCTTCGGCGCGGTGCGGTCGACCCGGTCGTCGCCGCTCTCGAGGAAGCCGCGCAGCGCCAGCACGACGATCAGCGCCGTCATGCCGAACGAGATCACGATCGCGGTGAGCACCAGCGCCTGCGGCAGCGGATCGGTGTAGCCGGCCGCTGCGGGATCGACGATCGGCGGACGATCGACGGTGAGCCGGCCCATCGCGAACAAGAAGAGGTTCACCGCATAGGAGAGGAAGACGGTGCCGACGATCACCGGAAAGCTGTGCCGGCGCAGCACCAGATAGACGCCGACGGCGGTGAGCAGGCCGATGCCGCTCGCGACCAGAAGCTCCATTCAGCTCTCCTTCGCCGCGTCGACTCGCGCGGTCGTCAGCGGTGCGCCGGTCGGCGTGGTCTGGCGCCGGCCGAATTTGATGTCGAGCGGGCCCTCCGGAACCGGGCGGTGCTCGGCGCGCGCCTCCACCCGCGAGATCTGGGCGAGCGACAGGAGCACGGTGCCGACCACCGCGAGAAACACGCCGGCATCGAACGCCATCGCGCTCGCGAGCTCGACGTCGCCGATCAGCGGCAGGTGGAAATGGCCGTGCCAACTGGTGAGGAACGGCCGGCCGAGCAGCACCGCGCCGAGCCCGGTGACCCCGGCGGCGAGCACGCCGGCGCCGAGCAGCGCGTGCGCATCGACCCGGAAGCGGCTGGCGGCCCAGGCATAGCCGCTCGCCATCGCCTGCATGATGATCGCGATCGCCACCACGAGGCCGGCGATGAAGCCGCCGCCCGGCTCGTTGTGGCCGCGCAGGAAGATGTAGGCGCCGACCGCGAGCGCCAGCGGCAGCAGCACGCGGGTGGCGATCACCAGCACCAGCGGATGCGCGTCGGCCGATTCGAGGCCCTGGCGGACGGCATCGAGCCGGCGTGCCGCCGCCCCGCGCAACGCGCTGTCGAGCAGCGCCACCACCGCCAGCGCGGCGATGCACAGCACGATGATCTCGCCGAACGTGTCGAAGCCGCGGAAGTCGACCAGAATCACGTTGACGACATTGGTGCCGCCGCCGCCCGGCTTCGCCTGGGTGACGTGATAATCGGAGATGGTGGTGAAGTCGCGCGTCATCACCGCATAAGCGAGGCCGGCGGCGCCGAGCCCGATCGCCGCGGCGATACCGCCGTCGCGCAGCCGCCGCAGCGGCGCGTGCTCGGGCGGGGTGAGCTTCGGCAGCAGATTGAGCGCGAGCAGCATCAGGATGGTCGTCACCACCTCCACGGAAATCTGCGTCAGCGCGAGGTCGGGTGCCGAGAACTGCAGGAAGGCGAGCGAGACGACGAGGCCGACCACGCTGGTGAGGATCAGCGTCAGCACCCGGTGGCCGTGCAGCACGACGACCGCACCGCAGGCGGCGGCGAGCAGCACCCAGGCGACGACGCCCAGGAACTCGACCGGCAGCAGGTCGCGCGTGCCGGGCGCGTAAGTCGCGGTGAAGAAGGCGGTCGCCCCGACCACGACGATGGTGGCGGAGATCGCGGCGAGCCAGCGCGGCAGCGAATCCGCGTGCATCGGGCCGATGCCGCGTCGGCAGGCGGCGACCGCGCCGGCGACCACCGCATCGAACATCGCCTTCGCCTCCGGCCGGAACGTTTTTTCGCGCACGCGCTCGAGCGGGCCGAACACCGCGAGCAGCAACAGGCCGCCGACCAGCGCCGCCGCGCTCATCACCAGCGCCGGCGTCACGCCGTGCCAGATCGACAGATGCACCTCGGGAATCGGCACCGGCCCGGCGGACGCCTGCCCGGCGAGCGCGACGATGCCGCCGGCGAGCAGCTGCGGGGCGACGCCGATCGCCAGCACCAGAAAGGCGAGCACCGCCACCGGCAGCCACATGCCGGCCGGGGGATCGTGCGGCCGATGCGGATAGTCGTCGCGCACCGGCCCGAGATAGACGCCGAGCGCGAAGCGCACCGAATAGGCGACCGACAGCAGCGCCCCGAGCGTCGCCAGCGAAGGCACCAGCGCGGTGTGGGCCGCCGCCTCCAGCATCATCTCCTTGGAGAGGAAGCCGTTGAACAGCGGGATGCCGGCCATCGAGGCGGACGCGATCAGCGCCAGCGTCGCGCTCACCGGCATCAGCCGGCGCAGGCCGCCCAGTTTGCGGATGTCACGCGTGCCGGCCTCGTGGTCGACGATGCCGGCGCTCATGAACAGGGCGGCCTTGAAGGTCGCGTGATTGATCACGTGGAAGACGCAGGCCGTCACGGCATAGGGTGTGCCGAAGCCGAGCAGCATGGTCATCAGGCCGAGATGGCTGACGGTCGAGTAGGCGAGGATCGCCTTGAGGTCGGTCTTGAACAGCGCGATCCAGGCGGCGATCAGCATCGTGATCAGGCCGGTCCCCGTCACCACCAAGAACCACGTCTCGGTGCCGGACAACACCGGCCAGAGCCGTGCGAGCAGGAAGACGCCGGCCTTCACCATGGTCGCCGAGTGCAGATAGGCCGACACCGGGGTCGGTGCCGCCATCGCGTGCGGCAGCCAGAAATGGAACGGGAACTGCGCCGACTTGGTGAAGGCGGCCCCGAGCACCAGCAGGAGGATCGGCAGATAGAGCGGCGAGCCGCGCACCACCTCGCCGCGCGCGAGAATGGTGGTCAGCTCGTAGCTGCCCGCCGCCTGGCCGAGCAGCAGCATGCCGCCGATCAGCAGAAGCCCGCCGCCGCCGGTGACGACCAGCGCCATGCGCGCGCCCTGCCGCCCTTCGGGCGTGTGCGACCACCAGCCGATCAGGAGGAACGAGGAGAGGCTGGTCAGCTCCCAGAACACCACGAGCAGCAGAATGTTGTCGCTCGTGACGATGCCGAGCATCGCGCCCTGGAACAGCAGCAGATAGGCGAAGAAGCGCCCGACCTTCTCGTCCCGCCCGAGATAGAATCGCGCATAGAGCGTGATCAGCAGGCCGATGCCGAGAATGAGCCCGGCGAACAGGAGCCCGAGCCCGTCGAGGAAGAAGGAGAAGGAGAGGCCGAGCGCCGGCACCCACTCCACGCTCGTGCGCACCGGCTCGCCGGAGAAGACGGCCGGCACCTGCGCGAGCAGGACGGCGAGCGAGACGAGGCTCACCACCGCGGTGACGGCGGTGCAACGGTCCCGTCCGGAGCGGATCACGATCGGAGGGAGCATCGCGCCCAACAGCGGAACGAGCGCGATCAGCGCGATCATCGACCCTCCTGAAACCCTTGCTGCGGCCTCGCTCGGCCGACGTTACCCGCGCCTTCTCGTGACGGAGACCCGTGTCATGTCGGATACCCGATCGGGAAACGGAAGGCGGCAAATCCGCGCGCCCTTTCAGTATACTACCAGCGATGGAGGAGCCGGCGGTTCACCGGTGTGGCGGTTCGGCCGACCGCCGACATCCTCGCCCGTTTGCTCGCCCGTTTGGAACAATCCTCGTCCAATGGCATTATGCCACCATCGACGACCGCCCCGCACGGGCCGCCGGGAACGAAGCGTCCGCGCCGGGAGTTTTGCAAAAGCCCGCCGACGCGCCCGCCCGACGATCCGCTTCGCCAGACCGTGCTCGCCGCCGAAGGCCGTCTTCGACGCAGGGCCGCCATGCGCGGAGCGGGAGGACTCGCCGTGGCCAGCGGGCCGGCGGCAGCCGCTTTTGCTCTCGCTCGCGACGTCTCGCCCGTCGGGACGCCGCGACCGTTCTTTCGTGATGGAGACAGAGTTGACCACCAAGACCGAAACCAAGCCCGAACCGAAGCTCGCCACCCCGACGGACCTGCCGAGCAACGCGCTCTCGAGCGTCGCCGATGCGCTCAACGTGGCGCTCGCCGACAGCTTCGCCGTGTATCTGAAGACCAAGAATTTTCACTGGCACGTATCGGGCCCGCACTTCCGCGACTACCACCTGATGCTCGACGACCAGGCGAGCCAGATCCTCGGCACCACCGACGCGATCGCCGAGCGGGTGCGCAAGATCGGCCAGACCACGCTGCGCTCGATCGGCGACATCGGCCGGCGCCAGCGCGTCAAGGACAACGACGCGCCGTTCGTCGCGCCGCTCGACATGCTGAAGGAGCTGGAACAGGACAATCGCAAGCTGGTCGAGGATTTCCGCGAGGTGAAGGAGCTCGCCGAGGAGGCGAAGGACAACGCCACCAGCGGCATCGTCGACGAGTGGACCGATCTCGCCGAGGAGCGCGCCTGGTTCCTGTTCGAGGCGACCCGCAAGGCGTGACGTTTTTCGCGCCCGCCGCGCCGCCCGCCGACGCTGCGATATCCACCGACCGAGCCCGCCACCGGCCCCGCCGGCGGCGGGCTTTTTTTCCTTTCAGCGCCACCGCACCATGCCGGTCCCGTTTACGTCAATATATTTACTTTTCGGATCCCGCACGGCATCGTTCACCGCGTGCCGTGCGCGGCGGGTGGCGCGGGCAAGCAAACAAACACACGCCGACCGATCGGCGCCGGCACGAGGGGGAGGCACCCACATGAACGAGGCGAGCGAGCGCGCGACGAAGGACGGGCGAGCACACGGCGGAGGCTACGAGACCATCGTCGTCACCACCGATAGCGCGGTCGGGATCGTCACGCTGAACCGGCCGGAGGCCTTGAACGCGCTCAACCAGGCGATGACCCGCGAGATCGCCGCGGCGATCGACGCCTTCGAGGCGGACGAGGCGATCGCCGTCATCGTCGTCACCGGCTCGGAGCGCGCGTTCGCCGCCGGCGCCGACATCAAGGAGATTCGCGAAAAGACCTTTACGGAAGTCTTTGCGGAGAACTTCATCACCGCGACCTGGGAGCACATCGCCGCCGCGCGCAAGCCGACGATCGCCGCGGTGTCGGGCCACGCGGTCGGCGGCGGCTGCGAGCTCGCATTGATGTGCGACATCGTGGTGGCGTCCGAGACCGCGCGCTTCTCGCTGCCCGAGACCAGGATCGGTGCGATTCCCGGCGCGGGCGGCACCCAGCGGCTCACCCGCGTGGTCGGCAAGGCCCTCGCGATGGACATGATCCTGACCGGCCGCGTGCTCGACGCCGAGGAGGCGCGGGCGGCGGGCCTCGTCAGCCGGGTGGTGCCGGCCGGCACCCATCTCGAGGCCGCGGTCGCGATCGGCCAAAACATTGCCGCCGCCTCGCGGCCGATCGTGATGCTCGCCAAGGAAGCGGTGAACCAGGCCTACGAGACGCACCTGAAGGAAGGCGTCTATGTCGAGCGCCGGCTGCTCTACGCAACCTTCGCGACCGAGGACCGGCGCGAGGGCATGACGGCGTTCGTCGAGAAGCGCAAGCCCGTCTTCAAGAATCGCTGACGGCCGCGGGGATCCGCGGGCCGGCGGTCAGCGGCCGGTGTCGCCGAGCCCGAGCCGCGACTTCAGCGCGTCGATCCGCTGCGAGGCCTCGGCCTTGGTGAGATCGGCGGAAAACGCGTCCGGGTCGTGCGCCTGCTCGGACAGGGTCTTCAGATAGGACGACTGCGCGCCGGTCATCGGCTCGTCGCCGGACACCCAGTCGGCCGGATCCTTGGTGGTGTTGCCCGGCGGATCGGGATCGCGCTTGGGGTCGTGGTGGTCGTCGGACATCGTCCGTGCTCCTCGCTGCTCGTCGGCCGGTGGCGCTCTCGGTCGGTCACGGCCCCGCCTCGGTGATCACCGCGGCGACCGTGCGGGTCTTGGGGTCGACCAGCACGACCTGCTTCTCGATCAGCGCCACGGAAAAATTCTCGGCGTGCGGCATCAGTGTCGCGAGCGTGTCCGGCATCGGCGCGAGGTCGATGCCGATCGGCACGGTGGCGCCGACCGCCGGGCGGAAGCCGATCGGCGCGGCGTGGTTCTTCTCCACCGAGCTGACGCTCTGATAGATCGTGTGCCGCTGCGCGTCGGTGAGATCGACCTTCGGCGCGGAGGCCGGATCGAGCGAGGGGGTGGGCGTGGTCGGCTCGGTCTGCGCGAGCGCGCCCGACCAGGTCGCAACCGCCAGCGCGGCGGCGATCAGCATCGTCCTCGAGCGGCCCGTCATTCTCTCCTCCCGCTGCGTCTCGGCAAAAATTTCGTCGTTTTCTCAACGTCGGCGCGGCGAGCGAAGTTCCCTGCGCGGAACGCCCGCACGGCGGCGAAGGCGCATCGCCTCAACCGGCCGTTAACACTGCCGGGCTAGTGATCCCGCTCCGACATCCGCATCCCGCCACCGGCCCGGGCCGCTTCTCGTCGCCTGCGGGATCGCGTAGCCTCGGCCGCGTGGACCAGGAACGGGTGGGCCAGGAAAGCGTGGGCCAGGGAACCGATCATGCTCGTCGCACCGCTGCTCGCCGTCTCGCTGGTCGCGTCGATCGCGACCGGGCCGGTCACCGGGCTCGGCCAGGGGCCGCACTGGGGGCCGCACTGGGGCTCGGACTTCGACCGCCCGGCGGTGGGGGCGGTGCAGCCGCTGGTGCGGGCGGTGACGGACTGCATCGTCAAGACGATCGCCGCCGATCCGCGGGCCCGGCAGGGGCAGGCGGACACCATGCTCGGTGAGCTGATCGTCGATTCGATGCCGGCCTGCGCCGCGCGAGTGCGGGCGATGATCGACGCCTACGACGCCTCCTATGGCGACGGCACCGGCGAGGCGTTCTTCATGGGGCCGTATCTCGACGGGCTGCCGACCGCGGCGGCCAAGATGCTGCGCACGCCGCCCTCTGCCCGCTGACCTACCGCCCGTGAACTTGCCACGCGCCGACCGGCCGGCGCCCGCGCGCCGCCCGGCCCGACCAAACCCGTTTTGGCCGAGCCCTGTATCGTCGAGACCTATTTCGCCAAGACCTCAACCACCCGCATGTTGGTCGGGTCGACCAGCACCACGCGCTCCTCGACCACCGTGTACTTGTAGGGCTTGGCCTCCGGGATGGTGGAGAGCGCGAGATCCGGCAGCATGTAGAGCTCGATCGAGGCGGGCAGCTCCGCCCCCACGCGGGCGTCGACACCGGGCGGCACCTTGACCGGGCGGTCGGCCTCCTTCACCGCGCGCACGATCGCCACCTTCTGCTCGGCGGTGAGCGGCGCCGGCTCGGTCGTCACCGGCCGGAGGCCGCCGGTGGTCGGCATCGCCGGCAGCGGCGGCGGCTCGGTCGGCACCGCGGTGGGGGCCACCGGCACCGCGCCGGCATCGGTCGGTGCGCTCTGCGCCCCGGCTGCCGCCGTCAGCGCGACCGTCACCGCGCCGGCGAGCAAGAGGGCTCGTGTCATCGTCGTCTCCTCGGGGTCCCGCTGGATCATGGCGGACAAGCGCGGACCCGCCGATTGGTTCCGCGGCACCGGTCCGCCGCCGGGTCCGCCGCCGGGTGCGGGCGCCATGCGGATACCGCAGACGAGCCATGCGGAAACGCCGGCCGTCCGCACGCGCGCCGGCGCCAGCCGGCCGGGCGGCGGCCGAGGCCCGGCAAACCTCCGCCGAGACACCGAGAGATCCAGCGGTTTCGGCCGTGGGATCGTGAACGGCGGCCGACCCGACCGCGCGAAATCTCGTAAATCCCGCTTAAATCTTTTCGGTATTAGGGTGCGCTGCAGAAACTCGCCGTTCGTGTGGCCGCGCTAAGTCGCACGAGCGTCACGCGCCGGACCGCCGCAAGGGGGCCGGCCACGAACCGCGACGGCGCGCTTCGACGTCTTCCGCCCTCTCTCGCTCCGTCCGACACGAGGCCGACATGAAGATTTCCGACGTCAAGATTCTGTACAAGGTGCTCGCCTGCATCGGCCTGCTCACGATCGTGTCGGCCGCTGCGCTGTGGTACTTCGCGTCGCAACTCTCGGCGATCGATGCTCGCTACTCCGACCTGGTCGACCGCTCGGCCGGCGGCATCCGGGCCACCCTCGCCTCCAATCTGAGGATGACCAATTTCGGCCGCCTGATGTGGCGCACCGTCGGCGAGACCGACTTCGAGGAGGTCGAGAGCCTGTCGAAGCAGACCGCCGAGACGATCACCGAATTCCAGGGCCGGATCGCCGACGCCAAGCGCCTGATGCCGGAATACGGCGCGAGGCTCGACGCGGTGAGCGAGAAGTTCCTGGTCGTCGCCGCCTCCTATGCCGAGATCGAGAAGGCGGTGACGGCGTTCGACCGTCCGTCGGCCGACCGCATCGCCCGCGGGCTCGCCAAGCAGCTCGACACGCTGCGCGCGGAGATGCGCGACATCAGCGACACCGCCGAGACGGCGATGCAGGCGGACTCGGCGCAGACCTCGGCGCATGCCTCCGCCGCGGTGCGCACGGTGATCGCCGTGTCCGGCGTCGCGCTCGCGCTCGCGGTGGCATTCGCGGTGCTGTTGGTGCAGGCGGGCGTGGTGCGGCCGCTGCGCGGGCTGGTGCGCTCGCTCGGCAAGATCGCCGAGGGCGACTTCTCGGTGGCGATCGCCGGCGCCGCGCGGCGCGACGAGGTCGGCGAGATCGCCCGCGCGGTCGAGGACATCAAGACGAAGTCGGCCGAGAAGGCGACGCACGAGGCCCGGCAGCACGAGGCGGAGGCCGCGGAAGCGGCCAACGAGCGCCGCTCGGCCATGCTGATGCTGGCCGACGGCTTCGAGGAGAAGGTCGGCGCCATCGTCGAGGCGGTGTCGTCGGCGGCGGCCGAGCTCGAGGCGGCGGCCAGCACGCTGTCGCACACCGCCGACACCACCCAGCAGCTGTCCGGCACGGTGGCGTCGGCCGCCGAGCAGGCGTCCGCCAACTTCCAGAGCGTCGCCTCCGCGTCCGACCAGATGAGCGCCTCGGTCGCCGAGATCTCGCGGCAGGTGAACGAGTCGGCCCGGATCGCCGGCGAGGCCGTCAAGCAGGCCGAGAAGACCGACGGGCGCGTCACCGAGCTGTCGCATGCGGCCAACCGGATCGGCGACGTGGTGCAGCTGATCACCTCCATCGCCGAGCAGACCAACTTGTTGGCGCTCAATGCGACCATCGAGGCGGCTCGCGCCGGCGAGGCCGGCAAGGGATTCGCCGTGGTGGCGCAGGAGGTGAAGCAGCTCGCCACCCAGACCGCCAAGGCGACCGGCGAGATCGCCAGCCAGATCTCCGGCATGCAGGCAGCGACCCAGGATTCGGTCGCGGCGATCAAGGAGATCGGCGGCACCATCGGCCGCATCGCGGAGATCTCGTCGTCGATCGCCGCGGCGATCGAGGAGCAGGGCGCCGCCACCTCCGAGATCGCCCGCAACGTCCAGCAGGCCTCGCAGGGCGCGAGCGCGGTGGCGACCAACATCACCGAGGTGAACCGCGGCGCCGGCGAGACCGGCTCCGCCTCCGCCCAGGTGCTCGCCTCGGCGCAATCGCTGTCGAGCGAGAGCGATCACCTGAAGCTCGAGGTCGCCGCCTTCCTGCAGACGGTGCGCGCGGCCTAACGCGCACCGAGCGGGCCGTCGGCGAGGCGGGCGAGGTCGAACCGGTCGACCTCGCGCAACAGGTCGACGAAGGCGTGGGCGGCGTGATCGAGTGCCGCCTCGCCTTTTTGTGCGGTCGCCGGCCGGGCATCGCCGACCGCGCCGGTGGAATTGAGGTCCTGCGTCATCCAGCCGAACGGCGCCGGAGCGTACGGGTGCAGCCAGCGGAACTCCCGCTCCATCGCGACGCTCACTGGCACTGCATTGTCGATCGTCTCGGTTCGCACGAGATCGGGCCGGTGCGACAGCACCAGCGAGGTCTCGATGTCGCCGGCATGGATGCCGTGGTGCTTCTCGTCGGGGTCGAACAGCCCGTCCGGATAGCCGAAGCGGTGCCAAGTGGTGGTGACCGCCAGCATGCCGAGCCGCACCCTGAGATCGCGCGCGACGAGCTCGATCGCCTCGACATTGCCGCCGTGGCTGGTGACGATCACCAGCTTGCGCACGCCCGCCCGGTGGACGCAGTCGCCGATTTCTGTCCAGGCGCGGATCGCGGTCTCGGCCGACAGCGTGAGCGTGCCCGGAAAGCCGAGATGCTCGGTCGAATGGCCGATCGCCTGCACCGGCAGCAGCGTCGCCGGCAAATCGTCGGGGATCAGGCGGGCGACGCGGGACAGATGCGCCTCGGCGATCAGCGTGTCGGTGCCGAGCGGCAGATGCGGCCCGTGCTGCTCGACCGCCGCGACCGGCAGCACCGCGATCCAGTGCTCGCGTCCCGGCGCGGAGAAATCCTGCCAGGTCATCTCGGCCCAGTGTCGTTTCGGCGGCATTTGTCGTACTCGTGGACTGCTTTTCTTCGGGCGTGCCGCCGATGGCGGGCCGGCGCGGTGACCTCACCAGAGGACGAATCGATGCCCTTCGCAAGACCTGTCCCGAGAACGAGACCTGCTCGGGGACTCCTCTCGAGAGCTGCCCCGCGCCTCGCCGCGCAAAAGCTCGCCCGGACCGTGCTGCCCGCCCTCCTCCTCGCGCTCTTCGGATTGTTCGGCTTCGCCGGCGCGCTCGCGGCGCAAACGATCGACACCGGCAAGCCCGACAAGGTGACGTTCGGCACCAACTGGGTGGCCGAGCCCGAGCACGGCGGCTTCTACCAGGCGCTCGCCGACGGCACCTACCGCAAATACGGCCTCGACGTCACCATCGTGCCGGGCGGCCCGAACAGCAACAACCGCCTGCTGCTCGCGGTCGGCAAGCTCGATTTCGCGATGGCGGCGAACTCGCTGCAGGCGTTCGACGCGGTCGCCCAGGATATCCCGACGCTGGTGGTCGCGGCGATCTTCCAGAAAGACCCGCAGGTGCTGATCGCCCATCCGAGCTCCGGGGTCGCACGCTTCGAGGATTTGAAGCGGCTCACGCTGTTCGTCTCCAAGGAGGGGATGGCGACCTATTACAAGTGGCTGGTCGCCGAGTACGGCTTTCGCGAGGACCGGGTACGGCCCTACACCTTCAATCCGCAGCCCTTCATCGCCGACAAGATGAGCGCCATGCAGGGCTACGTCACCTCCGAGCCGTTCGTGATCTCGCAAGTGACGCGCAACCGGCCGCTGGTCTTCCTGCTCGCCGACCACGGCTTCTCCGCCTACTCGACGCTGATCGAGACCCGCCGCGACACGGCGGAGAACAGCCCCGGCCTGGTGCAGCGCTTCGTCGATGCCTCGATCATCGGCTGGTACAACTATCTCTACGGCGACCCGACGCCCGGCAACACGCTGATCAAGCGCGAGAACCCGGAGATGACCGACGCGCTCATCGCCTATGCGATCGCCCGCATGAAGGACCAGGGCATCGTCGATTCGGGCGACGCGAAAACGCTCGGCATCGGCGCGATGAGCGACCGGCGGATGACCCGCTTCTTCGCCGACATGGTGCGCGCCGGGGTGATCGCCTCGAGCGTCGACTTCCGCCGCGCCTACACGCTGCGCTTCGTCGGCAAGCGGGTCGGCATCGACCTCGCCCCGAAGAACTGAGCGTGCGCATGCCGCGAGACGCCCGGCCCGGCGAGCCCACCGCGGTTTCGGCACGCGCATGACGACACCTCTGCTCACCCTGACCGGCGTCGGCAAGACCTTCGCCTCCGGCACACGGGCGCTGGAAGGTCTCGACCTCGCGGTGCGGCCTGGCGAGTTCGTGGCGCTGCTCGGGCCGTCGGGCTGTGGGAAATCGACCGCGTTGCGGGTGATCGCCGGGCTGGCGTCGCCGTCCGAAGGCACGCTCGCCTGGGACGGGTGCGCGGGCGGCGAGAAGCCGGCGCCGGGCCGGCTCGGCGTCGTCTTCCAGGACCCGACGCTGATGCCGTGGGCGAGCGTGTCGCAGAACGTGCGGCTGCCGCTCGCGCTCACGCACCGCACCGCGGGCGCCGATGAACGGGTCGCCGCCGCCCTCGCCCGGGTCGGCCTGAAAAGCTTCGCCGATGCCTATCCGCGCGAGCTGTCGGGCGGCATGCGGATGCGGGTGGCGATCGCCCGCGCGCTGGTGACCGAGCCGGCGCTCCTCCTGATGGACGAGCCGTTCGCCGCACTCGACGAGATCACCCGCTTCAAGCTCGACAACGCGCTGCTCGACATCTGGGCGACGCTCGGCACCACCGTCGTGTTCGTCACCCATTCGGTGTTCGAGGCGGTCTATCTCGCGAGCCGCATCGTGGTGATGACGCCGCATCCCGGCCGGGTCGCCGCCGACATCGCGAACGACGCGCCTCATCCCCGCGACGAGCGCTTCCGCACCTCGGCCGAATTCGCCGCCCGCTGCCGCACGGTGGCCGCCGCGCTCGCCGACGCCATGGGGGAGCCGCCGCCATGAGCCCCACCGTGAGCCGCACCGTACGCCGCCCCGAGCCGCCGTCCGCGCGCGCCGCAAACGGCCTGCGCGACCGCCCAAAACTCGGCGAGATCGCGCCGCGCGTGCTGCTGCCGCTCACGGCGCTCGGTCTCGGTCTCGCCGCCTGGGAGGCGGTGGTGAAGGTGTTCGCGCTGCCGCCCTACGAATTGCCGGCGCCGTCGCTGGTCGTCGAGACGCTGATCGCCGACCGCGCGCTGCTGCTCGGCTCGCTCCTCGTCACGCTGGAGACCGCCGCGCTCGGCCTCGCGCTCGCCTTCGTCGGCGGCACGGCTCTGGCGATCCTGTTCGCCCGCTCGCGGCTTCTGGAAGCCACGCTCTACCCCTATGCGGTGATCCTCCAGGTCACGCCGGTGGTGGCGGTGGCGCCGCTCCTGCTCCTCTATCTGCCGCAGCCGCTCGCGGTGCTCGCCTGCGCCTGGATCGTCGCCTTCTTCCCCGTGCTCGCCAACACGACGCTCGGGCTGCGCTCGGTCGATCACGGGCTCGTCGACCTGTTCGACCTCTACGGCGCCTCGCGCCGCGCGCGGCTGTTTCGGCTCGAGCTGCCGGCGGCGCTGCCGGCGATGCTGGCGGGCCTGAAGATCGCCGGCGGGCTGTCGCTGATCGGCGCGGTGGTGGCGGAGATCGCCGCCGGCTCGGCGGGCGCCGGCTCCGGCCTCGCCTACCGGATCGCGGAATCGGGCTATCGGCTGAACGTGCCGCGGATGGTGGCGGCGCTCCTGCTCCTGTCGCTCGCCGGCGTCGTCATCCAGGCGGGGCTGTCGCTGGTCGCGTGGCTGACGCTGCGCCGCTGGCACGAGAGCGCTATTGCGCGCGAGCGATGACGGGTCGCCTGCGCCCGCAAAAAGAGCGAATCATGGGACCCATGCGGGACACGAGCGGTGAACGCACCGCCGGAGCCCCATATGATCGCGATTCGTGCCACCAGGGACGCGCGCCGCGCCCCGATCGAGAGACGATGACGACACCCCCGCGAGACGGCGCCCCGGCCGGCGCCCCGATTCCTCCGGCCATGGGCCAGCCTGCGCTCGTCGAGCCGCCGCTCGACGGCGAGGCGACCACCACCATGCCGCGGCCGGCCGCGGCCTCCGACGCGGCGAAAGCGCAAAAGATGCGGCTCGTCGGCATCGGCCTGATGCTGTGCACGGTCGCCTGCTTCGCCTGCATCGATGCGAGCGCGAAGTATCTCGGCCGGCATCTCGACGTGATCGAGGTGGTGTGGACCCGCTATGCGAGCGCGCTGGTGCTGGCGCTCCTGGTGTTCAACCCGATCAACCGGCCGTCTCTCTTGCGGACCACCCGTCCGGGCTTGCAGATCGGCCGCTCGGCGCTGCTGCTCTCCACCACGGTGCTGAACTTCCTGGCGCTGAAATATCTGCAGCTCGACCAGGCGCTCGCCATCTCCTTTTCCATGCCGCTGATGGTGGCGGCGCTGGCCGGGCCGATGCTCGGCGAATGGATCGGCCCGAGGCGCTGGGCGGCGATCGTGGTCGGGCTCCTCGGCGTGATCCTGGTGCTGCAGCCGGGCTTCGGCTCGGTGCATCCGGCCGCGCTCCTGTCGATCCTGTCGGCGGCGTGCGGGGCCTTCTATGCGATCGCGACGCGGGTGCTGTCGCGCTTCGACCCGGACGAGACGACGCTGTTCTACTCGAACCTGCTCGGCGTCGTGATGACGACCCCGCTGGTGCCGTTCGTGTGGACGACGCCCGACAGTCCGCTGCTCGTCGTCTTGATGATCGCGATCGGCGGCTTCGGCAGCCTCGGCCATTTCCTGATGATCGTCGCCCACCGGCACACGCCGGCCTCGATCCTGTCGCCGTTCTCCTACAGCCAGCTCTTGTGGGCGAGCCTGTTCGGCTTCTTCGTGTTCGGCGACGTGCCGAACGAATGGACGCTGATCGGCGCCGCGGTGGTGATCGCGTCGGGCCTCTATCTCCTGCATCGCGAGCGGGTTCGTGCGCGCGATGCCCGGCTCGGGAGGGCCGAGCCGTGAGCAACCGTTCGGAACGCCGACGCGGACCCGCCGCGTTGGTCCTGCGAGAGTCCTACGACAGCCAGCACGAGGTGACACCATGTACGACAACCTGATCGCCGGGGTGCCGACCGGCCTGTGGATCGGCGGCAAATGGTGCGACGCCTCCGACGGCGCGCGCTTCGAGGTGCTCGATCCGGCGACCGAAGGTGTCGTCGCCACGGTCGCGAGCGGCACGGTGGAGGACGCCAGGCGCGCGGTCGACGCCGCGGCCGACGCCGCCGCCGGCTGGGCCGCAAAAAACCCGCGCGAGCGCAGCGAGATTCTGAGAAAGGCGTTCGAGCTGGTGAGCGCCGACGCCGACCGGCTCGCCCGGCTGATCACCATCGAGAACGGCAAGCCGCTCGCCGATTCGCGTGCCGAGATGACCTATGCCGCGGAGTTCTTCCGCTGGTTCGCCGAGGAGGGCGTGCGCAATATCGGCCAGTTCTATCGGGCACCGGCCTCGGGCGCGCGCGTCGTCGTGCAGCACAAGCCGGCCGGCATCGCCGTCTTGGTGACGCCGTGGAATTTTCCCGCCGCCATGGCGACCCGCAAGATCGGCCCGGCGCTCGCCGCCGGCTGCACGGTCGTGCTCAAGCCCGCATCCGAGACGCCGCTCACCATGCTGGCGCTGATGCCGATCCTGGAGGCGGCCGGTGTGCCGGCGGGCGTCGTCAACGTGGTGCCGTCGCGCCGCTCCGGGCCGGTGGTGAGCGAGATGCTGCACGATCCGCGGGTGCGGGTGGTGTCGTTCACCGGCTCCACCGAGGTCGGCCGCAAGCTGTTGCAGGAGGCGGCCGACACGGTGATCAAGCCGGCGATGGAGCTCGGCGGCAACGCGCCGTTTTTGGTGTTCGAGGACGCCGACATCGACGCCGCGGTCGAGGGCGCGATGATCGCAAAAATGCGCAACATGGGAGAGGCGTGCACCGCGGCGAACCGGTTCTACGTCCACGAGACGGTGCACGACGCGTTCGTCGAGAAGCTCACCGCGAAGATGAAGGCGCTGGTGGTCGGCAACGGCCTCGAGGACGGCGTCGCGCTCGGGCCGCTGGTCAATGCCGACACCCGCGACAAGGTGAAGAGCCTGGTCGACGACGCCGTGGCGAAGGGCGCAAAAGTGCTCGCCGGCGGCGCGGTGCCGGCCGGCAAGGGCTTCTTCTTCGAGGCGACGGTGCTCGACCGGGTGCCGGAAGACGCCCGCCTCGTCCGCGAGGAGATTTTTGGGCCGGTGGCCGCGATCCAAACGTTCTCCGACGAGGAGGAGGCGGTGCGCAAGGCCAACGACACCGAGTACGGCCTGGTCGCCTATCTCTACACCGGCGATCTTTCGCGCGGCATGAGGCTGTCGGAAAAGCTCGAATTCGGGATGGTCGGGCTCAATCGCGGCCTGGTCTCCGACCCGGCGGCCCCGTTCGGCGGCGTCAAGCAGTCGGGCCTCGGCCGCGAGGGCGGCCACGAAGGCTTGATGGAGTTCTTGGAGACGCAATACGTCTCGGTCGCCTGGTGAGGCGGCCAGGGTGAGGCGACCCGGATCTCAGAGCCCGTTTGGAAACTCGGACGCGGGCTGCGTTGCGGCGCGAA